>CAZXIN010000003.1:0-224725 GCA_964640795.1 uncultured Pseudoalteromonadaceae bacterium
AATAATTGGATTATATTCCATTATCAAAGTGTCCTGTTTGATTAAAGCAGATCAATCTATAGATGCGTGATGTTCTACAACAACTTTATCGTCAAGCGTGATGTCAGTTAGCTCAGCTTTTAAGCTACAACATTGAGGCTTTTTGAAGTAATAAATAACAGGATGGAATGAACTGTAGTGAGCCAATACCTTAAACTAGGGGTGATTCAAAAATGCTCAATGATATTGATAAGAAGACGCTTGCGAAGCAAGCGCATCTCAGGAAGCATAAAGTTGTCTTAAAATAAGACGAGTACGCTTGGCGGAATAGTTGGGGGTGTAGTATAAGCGTCTTCACATTTCCCGTTAGCACCGACAAATCTGCACAGTGGCTGAGATTGACTTAAGGCCATGCCGCCAGAAATTGCGTTGATTTCATTTATTGTAAGTACTTGCATATTCATAATTTTCTCCTGTAAAAGTTGTTAGTTAATTTTTGTTGCTGACTGAAGCAATCGAGAGAAATATTACCAAGCTAGAATATTTTGACTACTGAACTGAGGTCTAGGTTATCCGTATTTGCAAGAAAACTAGACCTTAGTACGGGGACTTATCTTGTTTGCTTTTTGAATGACAACACAGCGATTAAGCTTATACCAATAATATACGAAGAGATGATGAAAACGGTTTGAGTTCCCTGCTCAGAAGGGGATATGTACCTAAAATAAAGTGCGGCGGCGAGTGGTAAACAGGATACAGCGAGCGCTGCTATTAGTGGCAAGCTCTTTATCTTTGTATTGGTATTTCGAGCTTTATTCAATAATGTATTGAAACCAATAGAAAATAACAATGCAAGAACGCCTAATCCAATGATTATAACGTCAGCTTTTTCTAAGCATAAAATTAACGCCGCTAAGTTGAGTAGCAGCGTTGTTATTTCAAAATAATGAGGTCTCACTCAATATTAACCTAAAATTCCTGAGGGAGGATGGTGGCTTTTTTGAGAATCACCGGTTCGATTGGTACATCGTTCCACCCAGTGCCTTCGTCAACATCAGTCTCTACAGCAGCCATAGCATCAAGTACTTCATATCCTTCATTGACTACACCAAAGACGGTGTAACCCCAGCCACTTCTGCCAGGATCGAGTGTGGTGTTCTTATTCATATTAAAATAGAACTGTCGATCAGCTGAGTGGGGATCGCGCTCTCGGGCCATAGCGACTGTATACAAAACGTTCTTCAAGCCATTACCTGATTCGTTAAAAATTTTACCTAGAACGGGCTTTTTCTCCATGTTTACATCATAGCCGCCTCCTTGGACGACAAAGTCATTGATGATGCGATGGAAGATGGTTCCGTCGTAATTATATTTGCTGACGTAACGCAGAAAGTTATTGGCGGTAATGGGTGCTTTGTTTCTGTCTAACTCAATAACAATATCACCCATACTGGTCTCTAGTTTGACCTTGGGGAATAAGTTTTGTGACTGTATTTCAGACCCATCGCTCTTTTTCTTTTGTGCTTCTAGAGAAGGGCTGGCAAAAAATATAAATAGGAAGAACATTACAAGTGAAAATCGAGCAGCGAACATGATAGAACTCTTATCCTTTCTTAATAGCAGATAAAATACTGAATTTTTTATTAGACGCAATTATACGGCAATTGCCAAACTGTTTTTTTATGAAATTGAAATAACCTAAATGGCGATTGCAGACAATTCTTAACTCACCTCGGGTACGTAAAGAACGTTTTGCATCAACAAACATTTGTTTGGCTATATGTTCGGTAATGGTGTTTTGTTGATGAAAAGGCGGATTGCATAAGACCAGATCAGCACAGGGTTGCTTAATATGCGACAAGCAGTTGCTGGTGGTGAAACTTGCTAGCTTAATACTTTCTGGCACGTTGAATTCTAGATTAAGCTTCGCTGATTCAATGGCCATAGTACTTTCATCGACGAATGACACGCTTTGGGGTTGGTTTTTTGACAAGAGGTTGAGTCCAATAACACCGTTGCCGCAGCCGAGATCAATCACGTCCAAGTTGTCGCAAGATGGCAGGTGCTGTAGAAAGAACCTTGCGCCAATATCGAGCTGTTGGCGCGAAAAAACATTTGCCAGATTGTGTATCGTAAAAGGTGAGCTTTCTTGTTGCCAAGTAGTCGGATAGGGGCTTTGATGAGCACGATTTCCTTCAGGTTGACAAAATATAAGTCGTGACTTCTTTTTAGCTAAAGAAGTGGTTGTAGGGCCAAGATACTTTTCAAATAAAGCTATTGTAGACTTATGGACACTTTGAACTTTGCCTGCCGCCACTATAATGGTCCGTTCGGTGACTGATGATTGAAGGTCAATGAGTTGTTGTTCAAGTAGGGCATTGGTTTTAGGAATTTTTATAAGAACTAGATCTAATTCCTTTTCTGGTTTATCGATTGAGCGCATGCACTGAATATTTTGCCGAGCTAACATATTGTCATCAAGGTTTTGCTCCAATGATTTAAGTGAAATATAAGAGTCACTAAACCATAGTACCTCTTTCGCTCGGCTGTGCATGTCATTTGGGTTGAACCAGCACCCCAGACAGCCAAAGTCGTCATTAAAAATGGCGAGACTTGTATTGGCCGTTATTAGATCATTGTCGTTAACATATTGTATCAAGTACTCGTCAGCAGAATCCCATGCTTGCCAACTCTTGTGCTGTTGTGCTTTAGGGTACTGATAAAGCGATAGTGAGTGGTCGTAAAGCGTAAGGGAAGTTTTCATATAGTGAGTTTGTGTGAGTCTGGTAGATGAACATATTTCGCGTATCATACCTCGGTGAATAACAGAGTCGACCTTTGATGTACCAAACTGATTTTTTTTCTGAGTCTCTCATTGAGAGTTTAGCCAAGCTTCCTCAAGCTAAGGTTGCCTACATCCCTCATTTTATGAGTAGCCAACAAGCAGATGATTGTTATACCGAGCTTAAGAATACGTTGCCGTGGAAGCAAGAAACGATCAAAATTTACGGGAAAGAGGTGGTGAGTCCAAGGTTACAGTCATGGCACGGTGACGTTGGAACACCTTATCACTATTCAAATACCACTATGCAGCCTAATGATTGGACTCCTTACTTATATCAGCTCAAATTGAAATGCGAGCAGGCTTTTGATGCCCAGTATAATAGCGTGTTGGTGAATTACTATAGAGATGGTGGAGATGCCATGGGGTGGCACTCAGACGATGAACCTGAACTTGGGGACAACCCGACAATCGCTTCTTTAACGTTGGGATACGCTCGAACTTTTAGCTTAAAGCACAAAACATTAAAGCAGCGATTTGATATCCCTCTGAGCCATGGTAGCTTACTTATTATGGCAGGAACGACGCAGAAATTTTGGCAGCATGCGGTGCCGCGTCGAAAAAGAGTGACGGAAGGGAGAATTAATTTAACGTTTCGCTATATCCATCGGTAAGGGGTTTCAGGTAATATCATTCACAATCAGAACCTATTGATTTTTAGGCAGACACTTTTGGTTGTACAGCAAAAAATAGAGCAAAAGCTCTTAACAGAATTTTCCCCAGCACATTTACAAGTCATCAATGAAAGCAATAATCACAATGTTCCCCCGGGCTCGGAGTCGCACTTTAAGGTTGTTATGGTGTCTGATGCATTTGCCGGTAAGAGACTGATTCAAAGGCATAGGTTGATAAATGCTGTTTTGAAAGCAGAACTTGAGAATGATATACATGCCCTTGCTTTACATACATACACAATTGAAGAATGGGAAAAGCAGTTTGGTGAATACCCTGATTCACCTAATTGCCTCGGTGGCGGAAAATAACCCATACGCTTAGTGATGATCAAGGTGATTTCAGTTTGAAGCCAGTTCTGTTACAAAATGTCCGATAAACCCTAATAAGTTGAGTGTTCGCTATTTCCATGTTTCCCCATTTTTTGTCTCTTCAACGCTTTCTAGACACAATGAATAGCAAGCTTTGTACTGCTGTTAGTTGGTTTACGTTACTCATGGCATTGATAACGCTATTAATTGTCGTTTTACGTTATGGCTTTGGTACAGGTTGGATTGCGATGCAAGAGTCTGTGTTGTATCTGCATGCTGCTGTCTTTTTGTTAGGCTCTGCTCATACATTAAAAGCAGATGAGCACGTGAGAGTTGATATTTATTATCGAAAAATGCAGCCAAAGCATAAAGCTATGGTTAATCTAGGAGGTACTCTGTTACTTGCGCTTCCTGTCAATGTTTTTATCTTCATGATGAGCTGGGATTATGTCATTGATTCATGGCAGTTGATGGAAAGTTCTCAACAAAGTGGGGGGGTGCCCGCTGTATTTATTTTGAAGACCTTCATTCTTGTTTTTGCCGCGACGATGACATTACAGAATATTGCCGAAGCGTTAGCTGCAATAGGCAATATCAAAGATAAGCAGGTGGCCTAATGGAATATATGTCACTCCTTTTGTTTTTAGCCGTTTGCGGTGTATTGCTACTAGGTTACCCGGTCGCTTATTCGTTGGCAGGCACAGCATTGATTTTTGCGGGTGTTGGTATCGCGACAGGGAATTTTGAAGTAGCTTATTTGCGAACGTTACCCAATCGCTTGTTTGGTATTATGAATAACCAAACATTGCTAGCTGTGCCCTTATTTGTTTTTATGGGGATAACGCTTGAAAAGTCGAAGGTGGCCGAGAGCCTTTTGACATCTATATCGGCTTTATTTGGACGTTTTAACGGTGGTTTAGCACTTGCCGTTATTCTGGTAGGGATGTTACTGGCAGCAAGTACTGGAATCGTTGGTGCAACTGTCGTCACTATGGGGTTGTTGTCGTTACCCAGTATGTTGAAGCGAGGTTATGCCCCTGCATTTGCCGCAGGTAGTATTGCTGCAACTGGGACGCTAGGGCAAATCATCCCACCTTCTATCGCCTTGGTTATATTGGGGGACGTGTTATCTAGTGCATTCCAACAGGCACAGTTGGATATGGGGATCTTTTCTCCAGAATCCGTTTCTGTTGGTGACTTGTTTGTTGGTGCTATTGTCCCAGGCATTCTGCTTGTGGCTATGTATTTGCTTTATGTTGTTGGTAAAAGTTTGTTTGACAAATCAGCTGTTGGTGTTGCTATTGAACAAGATGTAGAAGCACCTAGTTTAAAACAGATATTGTCAGCTCTTATGCCTCCTTTATCACTTATTCTTGTCGTACTTGGCTCTATTCTTGGTGGGTATGCGACGCCGACCGAAGCCTCAGGTGTTGGGGCTTGTGGTGCCTTGATCATTGCAATATATCGTAAGCAGCTTAGCTTCTCGCGGCTTCAAGAAATCATGCTCAATACGACTAAAGTGACTTCGATGGTCTTTTTGATATTGATCGGTGCGTCCATTTTTTCTGTGGTGTTCCGTGGTTATGGTGGCGAAGAGTTAATTGAGGGCATTTTTGCTAATCTTCCTGGTGGAACATTTAGTGCCATTCTTTTGGTGATGGTTGTTATCTTTTTACTTGGGTTTATTCTCGACTTTATTGAAATCACTTTTGTCGTAGTCCCTATTGTTGGTCCAGTTTTACTCGCGATGGGGGTAGATCCAATCTGGTTGGGTATTATGATTGCGGTCAATTTACAAACCTCTTTTCTTACTCCCCCTTTTGGCTTTGCTTTATTTTATCTGAGAGGGGTTGCGCCAGAATCAGTTAGAACCAGTCAAATATATAAAGGAGTTATCCCCTTTATTATAATGCAAATACTACTACTTATTGGCATGGCGATATGGCCGGAGCTAGTGACATGGCTACCTGCAAAGGTCTATGGCTAGAAGTGTGCAATTCGTTTATCCTTAATGGGATAGGCACGCTCTTGCTTTACTGAGAATAAAATTATTATGACACATAAAATAAACCTCCTTTTTGGCGCATTCTTGTTGGCGTCATTGTTAACGCTGACTGGTTGTGGGAATGATAGTACCGAACAAACGGCGGCGCCAGCAGTTCAGCCTCCTCAAGGACAAACCTACGAATGGAAAATGGTGACATCTTGGCCGAAGAACTTTCCGGGGTTAGGCCAAGGGCCAGAAACATTTTCTCGCTATGTTGAGGAAATGTCTGGGGGGCGACTAAAAGTTAAAGTCTACGGTGCTGGTGAGCTTGTACCTGGGTTTGAAGTATTTGACGCTGTGTCTCAAGGAACCGTTGAGATGGGCCATTCCGGTGCTTATTACTGGAAAGGTAAAATACCAGCAGCGCCTATATTCTCTGCCATTCCATTTGGTATGAACTCGCAAGAAATGAACGGTTGGCTACATTATGGTGGTGGGCTTGAGTTATGGCAGGAACTTTATAAACCATTCGGCGTTATCCCATTCTCTGGTGGTAATAGTGGTGTGCAGATGGCTGGTTGGTTTAAGAAAGAAATTAATTCTGTCGACGACTTAAAAGGCCTTAAAATGCGCATTCCTGGCCTGGGCGGAGAAGTATTAGAAAAGCTCGGCGGGTTGCCTGTCACGTTAACTGGCGGAGAGTTATTCACTTCATTACAGACTGGCGCAATAGATGCAACAGAATGGGTTGGTCCATATAACGATTTAGCATTCGGCTTATATAAAGCAGCAGACTTTTATTATTATCCTGGTTGGCATGAGCCAGGCACTGCACTTGAGTTTATGGTGAACGAAAAAGCTTATAACTCTTTGCCTAAAGATTTACAGGCTATTGTTAGAGTTGCTACACGAGCCGTTAACCAAGACATGTTGGATGAGTATACAGCGCGCAACAACAATGCTATGACAAAACTCATCGATGAGCATGGCGTTGATATGCGACCGTTGCCTGACGATGTCATGCGTGCATTAAGAGACGCAACCGAAGAAGTCATTGCAGAACAAATTGCTGCTGATCCTATGTTTGCTAAAGTCATGACGTCTTATCAAGATTTCTACAATAAAATTAAAGAGTACCATCGAGTTTCAGAGCAAGAGTATTATTTGAACAGATAGCCTTGATTTGGTTGATTATCTATCTGTTCAGAGTTGTTGAGATAGCTCATAAGCGTACAATAGCGCAAAAATTTTAGGAGCAAATTAAATGGTCATTAAACCAAAAGTTAGGGGTTTTATCTGTACAAATGCGCATCCAGTAGGTTGTGCGGCTAACGTAAGGGAACAGATTGATTATGTTCGTGCACAAGAAAAAGCGGTAACAGATACAACACCCAAGAATGTCTTAGTGATTGGGTGCTCCACAGGGTATGGGTTAGCTTCTAGAGTTGTTTCTGCATTCGGATATGGCGCGAAAACACTGGGCATATGTTTTGAAAAGCCGCCTACAGAACGTAAAACGGCAACAGCTGGTTGGTATAATACTGCGGCTTTTCATAGAGAAGCAGAGTCAGCGAATTTGTACTCAAAAACATTAAATGGTGATGCTTTTTCTCATGAAATGAAAGCGCAAACGATTGAGCTGATCAAGCAAGATCTTGGTAAAGTTGATCTCGTTATTTATAGTTTAGCATCACCACGTCGCACAGATCCCGACACAGGTGAAGTATATAAATCAACGCTTATCCCTGTCGGGCGTAGCTATAAAACCAAGACCTATGACATGAGCAAAGATCTCATTCATGACATGGAGCTAGAACCCGCTAATGAAGAAGAAATCTTCAATACCGTCAAAGTTATGGGGGGCGAAGATTGGGAATTGTGGATGAAGGCGTTAGCGGAAGCTGATGTCTTGGCAGATGGCTGTAAAACTACGTCCTACACCTACATCGGCAAAGAACTTACTTGGCCAATTTATGGGCATGCGACTATTGGTAAAGCCAAAGAAGATCTTGATCGTGCGGCTACTTCCATCATGTCTAGTCTGGCTGACAAACAAGTTAAAGCTTACGTATCGTCACTCAAAGCGCTTGTTACTCAAGCAAGTTCAGCTATCCCTGTTATGCCACTTTATATTTCTCTTGCTTATAAAGTCATGAAACAGGATGGCACCCATGAAGGCTGTATAGAACAGATTGATGGCTTATATAGGGAAAAGCTACTGCTTGACTCACCTGAGACTGATGATGACAACCGATTGCGTATGGATGGCAAAGAAACAAACGACGTGACGCAAGCAAAAATCAAAGTTCTATGGGATGAGGTGAAGCAAGGTAACTTCCATGAGCTTAGTGACTATGCTGGTTATCATCATGAATTCTTGCGCTTATTTGGGTTTGACGTTCCAGCTGTTGATTATGATGCTGATGTTGACACGCTAGCTGATTGGTAAGCCAACCTAAATAGAGTATGTTGTTCTAATTTAAAAAGTTATCTAAAAACCGCCTGAAGGCGGTTTTTCATTTTAAGGAACTGACTCGTGATGACGATATCTTGATTCAACGCCTTTTAACCTCCGCCGAGTGAGTTCCTCACTGGATAGATCGGTATTAGATACTAGAACAGCGTTTGAACATGCTCTGGTGAGAATAAGTTTTTATAGGAATCACTATTTTAGAAGCTGTACGCCTTATGACGTGCGACAAGAGTTTATTTTGAGAAGGTTTAAGCTAAAAAAGTGCCAAAATAGCAAGTTATTTTGCAGCATTACTCATTGCTTGCGGATAAAATCGCGCTGAAAAAAGCACATAATCAATAATTTGCATGGCGAAAAGCCCCAAGTTAGTGCTAAAATTCCGTAGATAAGCGGAGGCTGTGCATAATTGTTACAATTTATGTTGACTGTTTTGTTAAACAGGGCGTTTATCCGACGCTTAAACCTCCAAACATTAAAATAAGCTCGAATACTCCTTTCGATTAGGCTTTTGCTTTGAATCGGTGTGTCAAAGTGGGAGAGAGTCTAACCGTGATGAGTATATATCTAGAGTAGCCAATTGCGTATGATTAAAATCAAGAAGGGCTTGGATCTTCCTCTTCAGGGAGCTCCAGAAAAACAAAGCATCCAAGACGGACCGGCTATTAGCCGTGTTGCCGTGCTGGGTGAAGAATATATCGGTATGCGACCAACCATGTTTGTTCAGGTTGGTGACGCAGTGAAATTAGGTCAGGTTTTGTTTGAAGACAAAAAGAATCCTGGCGTTAAATTTACTGCACCAGCGGCTGGTAAGGTTTCGCAAATAAATCGTGGTGCTAAGCGCGTGTTGCAATCTGTTGTGATTGATGTGGAAGGGGATGATGCTATCACTTTCGATAAATACACGGCTGATGAACTATCAAATCTCAGTGCAGAGCAAGTTCAGCAGAACTTGAACGAATCTGGTTTGTGGACGAGTTTGCGCACAAGGCCTTACAGTAAGATTCCTGCGTTAGGTAGTAGTCCTCGTTCAATTTTTGTTAATGCTATGGATACTAATCCTCTTGCCGTTGACCCCGCTATTGTTATAGCTGAACGTGAAGATGACTTTGTTAATGGCCTAATGGTATTAAACAGGCTAACTGACGGTAAAGTGTTCGTCTGCAAGGCACCGGAGGCCAACGTACCGGTTGGCGGAGCAAAAGTTGATGTAAACGAATTTGCTGGCCCACACCCTGCTGGGCTTAGCGGAACACATATTCATTTCTTAGATGCTGTTGGTGCAGAAAAGACAGTATGGCAAGTAAGCTATCAAGATGTTATCGCTATTGGACATTTGTTCAGTACAGGTAATATCGACACTCGCCGAGTTGTCTCCGTTGCTGGCCCTGCCATGAAGAAGCCAAGTGTCGTAAGAACGCGCTTAGGTGCTGCGACAGACGAGATAGTTGCTGGAAACCTGATTGACGGTGAAGTTCGTGTGATATCTGGTTCGGTACTACATGGCACGCACGCAACAGGTGTTCATGCTTACTTAGGTCGTTATCATGCGCAAGTCTGTGCACTTGCAGAAGGGCGTGAGAAAGAACTCTTTGGTTGGCTTAAGCCTGGCTCGAATATGCACTCAATAACACGTGCTTATTTATCTCACTTAAACCCTAGTCGTCTATTCAATATGACAACCACGACCAATGGTTCAGATCGTTCCATGGTGCCAATCGGTAATTATGAGCGCATTATGCCGCTTGATATCTTGCCTACCTTGTTACTAAGAGACTTATTGTCTGGTGACACCGATGGTGCTCAAACACTGGGTTGTTTGGAATTAGACGAAGAAGATTTAGCGTTGTGTAGTTATGTTTGCCCTGGCAAATATGGTTACGGACCTATCTTGCGTGAGTGTCTCACCAAGATTGAACAAGAGGGTTAATTCATGGGTTTGAAATCATATTTAGAGAAAATTGAACCGAACTTTGAACCAGGCGGAAAGTACGAAAAATGGTACGCCTTGTATGAAGCTGCGGCAACGATTTTTTATACGCCAGGTAAAGTCAATTCTGGTGTCACGCATGTACGTGATAGCGTCGATTTAAAGCGTATTATGATCATGGTATGGATGGCGACATTCCCAGCTATGTTTTATGGTATGTTTAATGTTGGCCAACAAGCACACGAAGCTATGTTAGCTGGTGCAGGTGTATTGCCTGACGTATGGCAAGCTGGTTTGTTTAGCGCTTTAGGTGGTCAGCTAGGCTTGGAATCAACGGGCTCATTTTCAATGTTCCTGTATGGTGCTTGCTTCTATCTTCCTATCTACGCAACAGTTTTCGCTGTCGGTGGATTTTGGGAAGTTCTATTTGCTTCTGTTCGTAAACACGAAGTCAATGAAGGCTTTTTCGTTACATCGATTCTTTTCGCATTGACATTACCTGCAACCATTCCTTTGTGGCAAGCGGCTTTGGGTATTTCATTCGGCATTGTCATCGGCAAAGAAGTCTTTGGAGGTACGGGACGTAACTTCTTAAATCCAGCATTGTCAGGGCGTGCTTTCTTGTATTTCGCTTACCCTGCACAAATGTCTGGTGATGCTATATGGACAGCGGTTGACGGTTTCTCTGGTGCAACCTTACTAGGACAAGCGGCGGCAGGCTCAATTGATTACGCAAATACCGCTCTATGGGCAGACGCTTTCTGGGGCAACATTCAAGGGTCTGTTGGTGAAGTCTCTACAGCTATGCTGGCATTAGGCGGATTGTTCATTATCTACTTAAGAATAGCGTCATGGCGCATTGTTCTTGGAGTGTTGATTGGTACAGCAGCGTTCGCATCATTACTGAACTTGATTGGTAGTGAGACAAATCCAATGTTTGCAATGCCTTGGTACTGGCATTTAGTCACTGGTGGTTTTGCCTTTGGTATGTTCTTTATGGCTACCGACCCGGTGTCTGCATCCTTTACCAATAAAGCTAAGTGGGCTTATGGCCTATTGATAGGTTTTATGTGTGTCATGATTCGTGTGCTTAACCCAGCATTCCCTGAAGGTATGATGCTCGCCATCTTATTTGCAAATCTATGGGCGCCATTGTTCGATTACTTCGTGGCGCAAAGCAACATTAAGCGGAGGATTGCTCGTGTCAGCTAAGAAAGAAACTATCGGCAGTACAGTAGGTATTGTTGTTGCAGTATGTTTAGCCTGTTCTATTGTTGTATCGAGTGCAGCTGTTGGCTTGCGTTCATTACAGCAAACTAATGAAAACTTAGATAAGCAAACAAACATATTAGAAGCCGCAGGTTTATTAGATCAATCTAATGGCGATATTGGCGGTACTTTTGAAAAGTTCGTCGAAGAGAGATATGTGGATCTTGACTCTGGTTCATATGTTGAAAAGCCTGAAGGTAGTGATGTTTATGACATGTATAAAGCTGCCAAGGTAGAAGAGACAAGTATTAAAGTTGAAGGCTCTAATGTTGGTTTTCAAAGACGTCCTAATGTTGCAAGTGTCTATTTGGTCAAAGACGACAGAGGTGACGTGAGCCGCATTATTATGCCAATACATGGCAGTGGTTTGTGGGATTTAATGTATGGCTTCTTAGCGGTTGATAATGACGGTAACACGGTTAGAGAAGTGGTTTATTATCAGCAAAAAGAAACCCCTGGATTAGGTGGCGAAGTTCTAAATCCAGCTTGGAAAGCGAAATGGGACGGTAAAAAGCTTTTCAAAGGAAAAGAGCTCGCTATAAAAGTTAAGAAAAATGCCAGTGCAGATGACCTATATGCGGTTGATGCATTGTCTGGTGCAACATTAACCAGTAACGGCATTCAAAACACATTAACTTACTGGTTAGGTGAGAATGGTTTCGGCCCTTACCTAGCAAATAAACCTTGGAAGTCATAAGGAGGTTCAACAATGGCAACTGATACTAAAGAAGTCAAAAAAGTTCTGTTTGGGCCAATCCTGGACAGCAATCCA
This sequence comes from uncultured Pseudoalteromonadaceae bacterium, assembly GCA_964640795.1. Taxonomy (GTDB): domain Bacteria; phylum Pseudomonadota; class Gammaproteobacteria; order Enterobacterales; family Alteromonadaceae; genus M269. Next base: position 12,233 of record CAZXIN010000003.1, read on the forward strand.
ATTGCACTACATATACTCGGTATATGTTCAGCATTGGCTATTACTACAAAATTGGAAACTGCGTTGGTTATGTCGTTAGCATTAACCTCAGTAACGGCATTTTCTAACTTATTTATCTCTATTATTCGTAATCATATACCTTCAAGCGTTCGTATTATTGTCCAAATGACAATTATTGCTTCGTTGGTTATCGTGGTTGACCAAATCTTAAAAGCTTACTCGTATGAAATATCAAAGCAATTGTCGGTATTCGTTGGTTTGATCATTACTAACTGTATTGTTATGGGGCGAGCAGAAGCTTACGCGATGAAGAGCCCACCTATGATGAGTTTCCTTGATGGTATCGGTAACGGTATCGGCTATTCAATGGTTTTGGTGGTTATCGGAACGATTAAAGAGCTGTTTGGCTTTGGGACTATCTTAGGTTTTGAAATTCTTCCACTTATTCAAAATGGTGGTTGGTATCAAGCGAATGGTTTGCTTATCTTACCGTTCAGCTCATTCTTCCTTATTGGTGGTTTGATTTGGGTTATACGGACAATTCGTCCTGAGCAAGTAGAGGCTAAGGATTAATTTATGGAACATTATATGAGCTTGCTCGTCAGAGCGATTTTTGTTGAGAATATGGCATTGTCGTTGTTCTTAGGCATGTGTACGTTTCTTGCGGTATCTAAAAAAGTTAAAACAGCAATGGGCTTGGGTGTAGCTGTTATCGTTGTGTTAGGTATCTCAGTCCCTGTTAATCAGCTGATTTATTCCAATATTCTTGCTCCTGGTGCACTGGATTGGGCTGGTTTTCCTGATGCTGACTTGAGCTTTTTGAACTTTTTGACCTTTATCGGCGTTATAGCGGCATTAGTGCAAATTTTGGAAATGAGCTTAGATAAGTTTTTCCCTGCTTTGTATAACGCATTAGGTATTTTCTTACCTTTGATAACGGTTAACTGTGCAATTTTTGGTGGTGTTGCTTTTGCAGTACAACGCGAATACAACTTCACTGAGAGCATCTTCTACGGTGTAGGTAGTGGCATAGGTTGGGCATTAGCTATTACGTTAATGGCTGCTGTGCGTGAAAAACTGAAATATGCTGATATGCCTGAAGGCATTAGAGGTTTGGGTTCAGTTTTCATGATCGCAGGCCTTATGGCTTTAGGTTTCCAGTCGTTTACTGGTATCTCTCTATAAGACACAGTGCTAGGAGTGTTTAAATGAATCAAATAGAAATTTATCTCGGTGTCGGTATGTTTATCGCCATCGTGTTGGCACTGGTTTTATTGATCGTGTTTGCAAAAAGCAAACTTGTTCCCAGTGGTGACGTACAAATATTGATTAATAATGATCCAGATAAGGCTATTACAACCCAGCCTGGTGGCAAGTTGTTAGGAGCTTTGGCTGATGCGGGCATCTTTGTATCTTCAGCTTGTGGTGGCGGTGGTTCATGCGGCCAGTGTCGTGTTGATATACATGAAGGTGGTGGCGAGATTTTACCCACTGAGCTTGATCACATCAGTAAGCGTGAAGCGAAAACAGGCTGCCGTTTATCATGTCAGGTTGCTATTAAACAAGACATGAAGATTGAGCTACCTGAAGAAGTATTTGGCGTTAAAAAATGGGATTGTGAAGTCATATCGAATGATAACAAAGCAACCTTCATTAAAGAGCTTAAGCTGGCTGTTCCAGATGGTGAGAGTGTTCCATTCAGAGCAGGTGGTTATATCCAGATTGAAGCACCTGCGCACCATGTTAAGTATAAAGACTTTGACATTCCAGACGAATACAAGCCTGATTGGGAGCGTTTCGGCTTCTTTGGCGTTGAATCTAAAGTAGATGAAGAAACCATTCGAGCCTATTCAATGGCGAACTACCCAGAAGAAGAAGGTATTATTATGCTGAATGTGCGTATTGCCACGCCGCCGCCTAATAATTTAAGCCTTCCAGCTGGTAAAATGTCATCGTTTATTTGGAGCCTTAAAGAGGGTGACAAAGCGACAATTTCTGGCCCATTTGGTGAGTTCTTTGCGAAAGAAACTGATGCAGAGATGGTATTTGTCGGTGGTGGTGCAGGTATGGCGCCTATGCGTTCTCATATCTTCGACCAACTTCGTCGATTGAATAGTACACGTAAGATTTCATTCTGGTACGGCGCACGTTCATTACGTGAAATGTTCTATGTAGAAGATTTCGACATGTTGCAGAAAGAGAATGATAACTTCCAATGGCATGTTGCATTGTCCGATCCTCAACCTGAAGACAATTGGGAAGGGATGACCGGCTTTATCCATCAGGTTTTGCTTGAAAACTATCTAAAAGATCACCCAGCTCCAGAAGATTGTGAGTTCTATATGTGTGGTCCACCTATGATGAATGCTGCGGTTATTAATATGCTGAAAGATATGGGTGTTGAAGATGAAAACATCATGTTGGATGACTTTGGCGGTTAATAATCGTCACTTATGATTAGATCGAAAAAGGGGCTATATGTCCCTTTTTTATTGGGAGAAGGAATGATTAAAACTCTTAAGCGTTTAACTGCCTTAAGCCTATACATCTTGTTGTTTAGTGGCATCATTTCATGTACGCCGAAAAAAGCAGCGGTTGTGCACCTAACAGGTGCAACAATGGGAACACAATATAACGTTAAGTATCTGCCAATCGACGGTATTAGTTCAGAACAGCTTCAGCGAGAGATTGATTCGTTACTTATTCATGTGAATAAATTGATGTCGACTTACGATTCGTCATCTGAGTTATCTCGCTTTAATCAATCTCGCAGTGAAGAACCATTTCCTTTGTCACAGGGAACATTGGACGTTCTGCATGAAGCGGTTAGGTTAGGGCAGTTAAGTGACGGTATTCTTGATGTCACAATAGGTCCGTTGGTTAATCTTTGGGGATTTGGTCCAAAAGCTCGACCAGTAAAAATACCATCTGACGAATTGATTGAATCAACAAAAAGCCGTACAGGGCTTGATAAGTTATTGCTTTTATCCGGTGCGGCCAAAAAACTCAATCCTGACCTCTATGTCGATTTATCGACTATTGCAAAAGGGTACGGTGTCGACGAAGTGGCAGATTTACTGGAAAGCCATGGTATCACTAACTATCTTGCGGAAATTGGTGGAGAAATGCGGTTGTCTGGGTACAAAGAGAACCAACAACCTTGGATTATTGCTGTTGAAAAACCAGTCACCAATGAACGAGCTGTTCAACGCTTCTTGAGCATAGGCAATAATGCCATTGCAACATCGGGCGATTATCGAAATTTTTATGAAGAAAACGGGGTCAGGTATTCACACTTGATAAATCCAAAAACAGGTTACCCTATTCAACATAATCTGGTGGCAGTCACTGTTGTTCACCGTTCTTGTATGATTGCAGATGGTTTAGCGACAGCAATTAATGTTATGGGTGTTGAAAAGGGGCTTGAGTTTGCTAACAGTCTTAATGTCGCTGCGCTATTAATAAGTAGCGAAAACGGTGAGTTTAAAGAGTATAATACGGCCGAGTTTGAGTCTTATTTACCTAATAAGTAGGTAGCCTGAATCTAGGCTAATGAAGGAAATAGTATGAGTACCTTTGTTTTGACGTTTGTTTTTTTCCTTGTTGTTGTTATTTCAATGGCGGTTGGCTATATCTTTCAAAAAAAGACAATTGCTGGCAGTTGTGGGGGCTTAGGTGCTATAGGAATTGCCAAAGCGTGTGATTGCCCAGAGCCATGTGATAGGCAGAAAGCACGGCTTGAAAAAGAGCGTTTAAGAGAAGAAAAGATTAAGCAATGGCAAGATAATAAAATATTGTGATCCGCGCCGCTCCGGTGTTGAGACATATTTTCTTGTCACGGGTCATCACGCTTAGCTCGTTGTACGCTAAGTCCTTAATTATTGTTAATTTTATGTTAAGTTATCCTATTCTCTATCTAAAAATATAGAATAGGATACAAACATGGCTCATCTAGCCCCCCTTTCTAAAGAAACTACACCAGAACTTGAAGACGACTTTGCCATATTTGAGCAAATATTGGGTTTTGTACCTAATAGTCTTTTAACTATGCAGCGCAAGCCTGCAATGGTTAAGGGTTTCGGTGTCTTAACTAAAGCTGTCATGGCTGCTGATGGTGAAGTTGATTTAGGTTTTAAACGATTACTCGCTCATTTCGCTAGCAGGGCAGCAGGGTGTCAATACTGCGAAGCACACTCACTTATTGCTGCAAAGATACACGGTATAGCCGATGAAAAAGTTGCAGCCGTATGGGAGTATCAAACCAGTGATCTTTATACCGAAGCAGAACGTGTAGCTCTAGATTATGCTTTAGCCGCTGGCTCTGTACCTAATGCAGTGGATGAAGAATTAATGGTGCGTATGAAGCAGCATTGGAATGAGAACGAAATCTGCGAAATACTTGGTGCTATCTGTCTTTATGGCTTTCTAAATCGCTGGAATGATTCGATGGCTACTGATTTGGAAGACGCACCAAAGGCACTCGGTGATGCAGTGTTAACTAAAGGTGGTTGGACGGGTGGTAAGCACGTTTAGTTAATGAGTGAAGCTTATTCAGTATGGTTGGTGGTAACCTTAACGGCAACATGCATGCCATCGACCTTCCATTCTTTGGTGATATGGTTTTGTAATACGCGTGAATAATACTGCTTCACTTGTCCATCATCATAGGTGACATTCATTGTACAAGTGTGATTTTTAATACATTTGAAATCAGGGATAGTAATTGATATTGGTTTGGGCTCTGCTGTAGGTTTTCGGCGCATTGACCAGTTCTTATTGATGACTTCAAATTGATAGCTTTTTTCTTTCTCCAAATTTTTTCCTTAATAGTTTTGTGTGAGTTTTTGTTGATAGAGTTAGGTTGTAAAATTTACCTATATAATGTCACGTGTAAATCATATAAACGTTATTAAAAAGGGATATTTTCTCACTTTAAATTGTATACATTAATCTCCACAATTTTCAGTAAAGCGAGCAACCTCGTGATTCGACCTCTTTCTATTATAGCCACAACTGGCCTACTTTTATCCACTACTATTATACTTATTCCTGAGTCTGAAGCTTTTAGTCAAGGCATTACCAATGCTTCTGGCAGAGACGGGAGAACATGTAATGAGTGTCACAGTGGGCCAGCATATAATTCTTCTTTATCATTTAACAGCGACATTCAGGTAGAGCCGGGAAGCGTGAATGATATTAACCTTATTCTTAGCTCTGCATTCAGTGATTTCCGTGCTGGAGGGATTAATGCTGCGCTGAGTGAAAATGGAGGGACGTTAATCGCTGGTGAAGGCACGCGTTTAGCCGGTGATCAGCTGACGCATACTGGACCTAGAGACCAAATAAATAATGAGGTCGATTGGAACTTCCAGTTTGAAGCCCCTAATGTTGAAACAACAGTTACTCTATACGCTTGTAGTGAAGCGGTAAATTTAAATGGTAATAATGCTGGAGATGAGGGAAATGTCGCTTGTATAAGTCAGACTATTGACGTTGTAGAGGCGCAAACACCACCGCCACCAGCACCTGTACCAACGCCAGTTCCGCCACCGTCTGAAGTAACGACTGCCTTTGATTATGATGGTGATGGTCTAGCGGATGTTGCCGTTAGACGACCTGATATTTTCCGACATTTTATACTTAATTCGCTGAATAGCGAGATCCAGCGCATCGATTTTGGTCGCAACATAAATGATATCCCTGTTTCAGGTGATTTTGATGGCGATGATATTACCGACATAGCGGTTAGGCGCCCGTCAACTCAGCAGTGGTTTGTCTTAAATTCTAGTGGCTCAGACTTTAACAGCGATAACGGTGATGGTATTCAACGTGTTGTCTTTGGTCGTCAGGCGGCTGATATTCCAGTGCCTGCAGATTATGATGGTGATGGTATTACTGACTTTGCTGTGAGAAGGCCATCCACACAACAGTGGTTTGTTCTGAATTCAAGTGGTTCAAACTTTAATAGTGATAATGGTGATGGTATCCAGCGCGTTGTTTTTGGACGTCAAGCTGCTGATATTCCGGTACCTGCGGATTATGATGGTGATGGTATTGCCGATATTGCTGTAAGGCGCCCAGCGACTCAGCAATGGTTTGTTCGTAACTCTAGCGGTTCTAATTTCAACAGTGACAATGGTGATGGGATTCAACGTGTTGTCTTTGGGCGTCAAGCTGCTGATATACCCGTACCTGCTGACTATGACGGTGACGGTATTGCCGATTTTGCAGTTCGTAGGCCTAACAACTTCATGTGGTTTATCCTTAATTCAAGCGGTTCTAATTTTAATAGCGACAACGGTGATGGTATTCAGCGTGTTCGTTTCGGCTTACGCACGACAGATATTCCAATCGTTGCTGATTACGACGGAGACGGCATTGCAGATATCGCCGTTCGTCGTCCAGAAAACTTTATGCAATTTATTTTACGCTCGAGCGACGGTGAGATAATGCGAGTGAGGTTTGGCCTTCGTACTACGGATATTCCGTTGGCTGCTCCAGTCATGACGCGAATGCAAATGGCTGAAGAATTCGGTAGTTCAATACAAGAAGCTGCACCGACTTCTCTTGTTGAATCGCCTTTTGAAGTTGATATGTTGACTACTCAAGAAGCAATTGAGCTTGAGTTGATCGAAGAGTAATTCATTTTAAGTAGCTCATTATTCACTAAAAGAATGATGAGCTACTTTTCTAGCACTTCAATATTCCCACACTTCCACACATACCCTCTCCTTGAATAGTAAGTCTCTATATACACGCTAGGCTAAAACTCTATATACAAAGATGGGATCATTGGATACTTCTAGCTTGTCATCGTAATACATTACAATGCCTTTGGACGGTTGATAAGGGTGCAATCTGACACCTCAATCAATGGTTACAATATTAACCGCCTAACACCATAAGTCTCTTTTACTGCTTCATTATGGGTAAAGGTCTGCCTGTCACTACATTGTTCATTTTATGTTGTGTGGGAAGTGAAAAGGCCATCCTTTGATTTATCGAGGTGACAGGGCGGCCAGTCAATCTTATATCCCTTGAGCGGCACTCCCCATATTGTTATTTATCCAGCTCAGAAGCTTCTGATAAGGATAAGAACACAGTGTTGCCTCGTTGGAACGTTGGTGGTTTTTCGAGAGGGAACGATACTTTTGTGATGTTTGTCAGAGCTTCCTTTCAGGTAAGCTTAACGTGCTTTGATTTGAATGATTGCTCAAGCTATATCGCGCCTAGATTTAACTATATTGATTACACGTGAGTAGAACGAATCAATGTGAAGTGTTTTCGTTGCTTTGGGAAGCAAATCTGATAGCAGGTAGATAATATTTAATTTGAATAAAAAAGGCCTGATAGCAAAAGCTATCAGGCCTTGGTGGTGTTATTGGTAGCTCTTGACTACTGTTGAGTTTCACCTTCGAAAGGCTGCAAAATAACTGGACAGTTGATGACAGCATTTGAAGCGCGTAACCCAAATAAGAAGTTATTCTCAATACCTGGGCTGCCTTGGAAGCTAGTCACTAAGCCTTGGTCAATTAAATCAGCTAAGTCTGCAAAGCTGGTAATTTCGCGGCGTTGTCCATTAGCAATGGCTTCATCTGTCCATGAGTTCAAATGTGCATCCCACATAGGTGAGTAGTTGTTACCCACTTCTGTTGAATTATCTGGATCAAATGGGAAGATGTTAACCGGGTCACGGTCGTCATCAAGTATAGTTGATGATAAACCTTGACGCTCACGACCTTGTGGAGCTACTCCGTCTTCGGTAACGGTTAAACCATTAGTGTTTGGCGAGAAGCCTAGCAATACAGTTTCGCCGTCTAAGCCACTTTGACCAAAGACAGGTAAGTTAGCCATGCGAGGTGCATATGTTCCTAACTCAATTGTTGCTGGTACTGGGTCAGAAGCATCAGTTACTAAGTGATAGTAGTAACGATCGCCACCTTGCCAACCATCAAGCAACTGCATGTTAACCGTGCGTTCTTCAAAGTTGATAGAGTTAACACGATCATGCACACCAGAGCGGTTAGCAATGATTTGAGCATTGATAACTGTACCGCTAGGCAATACGACTAGCGAAGAGTATTCATCGTCTCCTACGGAGCCAGGTTGCGCTACAGAAGGCGGGAATACACTATCAACACCTGGTTCAAGTATGCGCTCAGGGCTGAAGTCGACGTCACCTCTAAAGATGATACGGCCGTTGCCAGCAACCTGTACACGCTGCGCTGCTGCAGCTGCTCCAGGTAAGGCACCATAACGTAGTTTAGGGGCTAGGGCTGTGCCTAAAATCTCAGAGGTTTCGATAGTCGATGTTTCTGTGATAATGAAGTAAGTCGGTTCACCTGTTGGACCTATACCTTCATATATTGGCAAAGTAACATTAGCAAGCTCATTGTCTCGCAAGTTCGCTTCGTCAACATCAATAGCCGAAGGCAAGAACACGTTCAACTCCTCGCGGAAGCTGCGGCTTGAGCCATTAAAGTCAGCGACTTCACGTCCTGCTTCACTAGCACCTAACTCAACAATGAGTTGTGCCTCTGCTTCTGGTGCTAAAGGTTCATTACTTGGCAATTCACCTGCGGCTAATTCACCTTCAAAAGGTTGTAATATAACTGGGCAGTTGATGACGGCGTTAGATGCACGTAAATCAAACAAGAAAGCATTTTCAGGACCAGGGCTACCATCAAAGCTAGTAACAGAACCTTGTTCAATCAAGCTAGCGAGATCTTGGAAACCTCTGATTGCACGGCGTTCACCATTGGCAATAGCATCTGCTGTCCACATGCTTAAATGAGCGTCCCACATAGGTGAATAGTTATTACCTTCCTCGAAAGTATTGTCCGGATCAAATGGGAATACATTCACTGGGTCGCGATCATCGTCAACAATTGTTGAGCCTAGCCCTTGGCGGTTAATATCGGTAAGGCTAAGGCCATCTTCTGTAATGGTTAGGCCATTTACATTAGGAGAGAAACCTAAGAGAACAGTTTCACCGTCGATAGTGCTTGAACCGAAGTTAGGAAGATTCGCCATACGAGGAGCGTAAACACCCAATTCGATAGTTGCAGGAACAGGATCAGACGCGTCCGTCACTAAGTGGTAGTAGAACGGGTCACCACCTTGCCAGCCATCAAGTAACTGGAACGTTGCTGTACGAGCGTCTGTATCAATATCAAGAATACGGTCATGATTACCGGTTGCGTTAGATACTATCTGAGCATTCACAACTAAGCCGCTAGGTAGTACAACGAGTGAAGAGTATTCATCGTCAGCAACACCACCAGGTTGAACTGCAGATGGTGGGAAAGCGGTATCTGCACCACGCGATATTGAGCGCTCTGGTGAGAAGTCGATTGTGCCTCGGAATACCATTAAGCCTTCTTCATTTATCTCAACACGCTGCGCTGCATCAGCTGCTGCTGGCAGAGAACCGAAGCGTAATTTAGGAGCTAGGATAGTACCAGAAAGATCCGCTGCTTCTTGTGTTGAAGCTTCAGTTAGAATGTAATAAACGTTCTCGCCTTGTGGTCCAATACCGCGGAATAATGGCAAAGTAGCGTTTGCTTGCTCGTTGTCACGGAGGGTCTCCATGTCAATGGAAATGGTATTACGTAAGAAAACGTTCAAGTCAGATGAGAATGTGCGGTTTGCACCGGTGAAGTCCTCTACCGAACGACCTGACTCGTTAGCGGCAGCTTGAACAAGTAGAGACATTTCTTCAGTTGGCGTTAAGGCAACTTCATTTGAACCTTCAAACGGTTGCATGATAACCGGACAGTTGATAACGGCATTAGAGGCTGTTAAACCAAACAAGAAGTCATTTTCTATACCAGGGTTACCGCTAAAGCTTGTTACGAGACCTTGGTCTATCAAATCTGCGAGATCAGCGAAGCCTGTAATTGCACGGCGCTGACCGTTTGCAATAGCTTCCTCAGTCCACATGTTCAAGTGTGCATCCCAAAACGGAGAATAGTTGTTGCCTTCAACAACGTCGTTTGTAGGGTCAAACGGGAAGACGTTTACTGGATCTAAGTCTTGGTCGAGGATAGTTGACCCTAATCCTTGACGATTGATATCGCTCACGCTGTTCTCTGTGGTATTCAAGCCATTAATGTTTGGAGAAAAGCCCAATAGAACAGATTCCCCATCCAAGCTGCTGTCCCCGAATGTTGGGAGATTAGCAAGGCGTGGTGCATAAACACCTAACTCGATAGTGGCTGGTACTGGATCAGAAGCATCGGTCACTAAGTGGTAGTAGTAACGATCGCCGCCTTGCCATCCGTCAAGTAATTCGAAACGTGCCCAGCGTTCTTCAAGGTTAATTTCAATAATACGGTCATGTAACCCTGAGTCATTGGCAATAATTTGTGCATTAATGACTAGATCAGAAGGTAATACAACCAAAGAAGAGTATTCTGCATCGCCTACCGCTCCTGGTTGAGCCACTGATGGAGGGAATACACTGTCTTCACCAGCAACCAATATACGCTCTGGGCTGAAGTCAACATCGCCTAAGAAGACAACACGACCATCATCATTCAGTTGGACACGTTGAGCAGCAGCTGCTGCTGAAGGCAAAGCACCAAATTGCAGCTTTGGTGCTAATATGGTACCTAGTGCTTGCGCTGTTTCTTGTGTCGACGTCTCTGTGATAATGAAGTATGTCGGTTCTCCTGATGGTCCAACACCTTCATATATTGGGAGAGTAACGTTAGCACGGGTATTATCACGTAAATTTTCTTCATCAACGTCTATTGCACTGGGAAGGAAGACATTCAGTTCATCTCTGAATGAGCGATCAGCACCAGTGAAGTCTGCGACAGTTCGATTAGCTTCAGTTGCACCTAAACTCGCTATTAGCTGAGCTTCCTCTAGTTGAGTTAATGCAGCTGCTGGAGGAGCAGGGGGAGCAGTTGTTGGTGGCGGTGGTGGCTCTGGTGTTGTGACCGTTGGTGAATTGTCGCTGCTACAAGCGGCAAGTAACGTAACGGTCAATGCTATACCACCATACGTTCTGAATTTTCTTACAAAACGACCAACGCCCACAGAGATAGGCGATAGTGTGAAATTATGACTAGGATGCTGTGTTCGCATTATCAAATGCTCCTGTTTATAAAATAGGCTAAAGAAATGCCATGGGTATACTCTTAAATTATGTTTAAGCAGAATGGACTTCTATATTTAAATAAATTTTCTACCAACATGCTTTTTATAGTAGTCAACAGAATCCCTTCCTTTCATCACATATAGCCATGATTGAATAACAAAAACGTCACTTTTGTATTTTTTTGAACTTTGATGGTGGGAGTTTCGTAGTATCTTTTGTTTTTAGTTAAGTTTTTGATTTTTATTGATTTTGTCTGTTTTTGTGCTTTTATACTTTAACTTCGGTGCTTAAGCAATGGTAATATGTTCAATATCAAGTCATAAAAGTATCAAGAAAAAGTAATAAAGTTTTTTTGGCTTATTCTTGTTTTTTGTATTAAGGTAAATTTGGGGTGAGTATGTGCTTTGCTATTTTTAATAGGAAAACTCGAACATGTTGATATAGAAAATTGATTGGCATTGTTTGTTTTTAATTTTTCTTGTTTAATTATAGTAAAATAGTTACCTTATTTTTGTCGGCTTGATGTGGATTATCTTATTTTAGGTGATGCTATCTCAGGTTATATTTTACTATTAGCGTCGTTTAACCTTCTCATGTTATACCAGACACTCGGTTAGATTGATTGATATTAACTTTTTTCAAGTGCCTTTCTTCAATGCAGCTTTATCTGACGTGTTTGAAGGAATGAGTGGAGTATTTAAAGTGCTTAGGATTTAAAATAGATGAATGGAAGACTTTTTCTTATGTCACTCTGGGATTATTTGGGGGCGTAGGAGGGATAAGCTATCTTCGAGTCTTAATTTTGGAGTGCTACAAGTATTATCTTTCAGTGTTTACGACGTTCTTTTTGTTCAGTAATACGGTCATTATCTGTCGTGTTTTCTATATCCCTGAAGAATGTACATTCATTTCTTGGTCAATAATAAGATAAGGAAGGCCTAATTCATTTAACCACTTCTCGCCCTCTTTGTGGCCTAATAGCATGACAATAGTGGCTATTGTCCCAGCGACAATACACTGTGGAGCCCAAACGCTCACCGACGCCAGACCTTGAACTGGCCACCCAGTCTTAGGGTTAATAATATGAGAGTAGCGAATCCCGTTTAGCTCGAAACAACGTGCATAATCCCCGCTCGTTGCCAAACCGCCTTTGGTCATGGGTATTGTGGCAATCGCTGTGTTTTGCTCAACAGGGTGTTTAATGCCAATTTTCCATGGGTAGTTATTGGGATGTGAGCCAATTGCTCTCATATCACCCGCAAGATCAATTAACCCGTGTTGAATGCCTTCGAATTCTAACAAAGTCACCAAGGCATCCGCCGCATATTCTTTAACGATCCCGCCAAAATCAATTTGCATTCCCTTTTCGGGCAAGCTGAAAGCTTGCTGATTTAAAGTCAGCTTATGCCAGCCAATTTTATTCTCCAGTTTCTCAATCTCAATCTGTTCAGGAATAACGGCTTTTTTGAAATCCCATAGAGTTCTGAATACGCCCGACGTTACATCAAACAACCCATTACTTTGCTGATAGGCGGTGTCTGCGTATTGCATTAGCATCCAACTTTCATCGTCCAATGCAATGGTCTGGTTAGAGCCTGCGGAGGTATTAATTTTACTCACTATACTGTCTGTGAGATAACGAGAGTATTTGGACTCTAAACGGGCCATTTCGTTAATGCAGAGTTGATTAACATGATCAAATTGCTGTTCAGATTGACAATACAACCTTAAGGCACAAGGAGAGCCCATTGCCTTAAAGTCAGATTCGAATAGGCGCATGTTGAATAGCCTGAGTTAGAAATAAGTGTCTACTTGAGTGACATTATCTACAAAGTAAGCTTTGTCACAATGAAAAATAGCCTAATACTTTGAAAGTAATAAGCTATTAATCATTTAATTGACAATTTTCACCGTCGATTCAGGTTAGATACGAATGTTGAAACCAACAGTAAATATCTCGAAATCTAATAAACCAGGATTAGCGACATCTGCACTTGCTAATCCCGTATTGCCGCCACTTTCATACCTTTCAGCACTTATTAACAGCGACCATTTTTCAAAATCTTTTGTTGCCTTTAAACCATAGGTAACGGCACCGTATTCAGATAGCCGATAATCTGTCGATTGCAAACCATCTGCTCTGGCTACTTCATAAAAAGGTTCATAGAAGAAAGCTTCGCTCTGATCATATACACGTATAGATGGAATAAGTTGGAACCCTGCTCCTAAATTTTGATACCAAGCAACGTCTAATGTATTTGAACTAATTTCCCAGCTATCATCATAAAATCGATAATCGACATGCAAAGCACCTTTCGCTGCGTCACTAAAGTGTCGGAACTGAGCAGATGCTGTTCGCGCGTTGCGAGACTCTGGTCTTACATCACTTTGGAGTTGGAAATCTAGAAAAACGGCTTTGTATGGATCAGATAGAAAGCCTCTTTTTTGACTAAAACCTAAGCCAAATTTGACTAAGCTACTTTTAGTTAATATTTGTGAATAACTCGCTAATACGGAATGAGAACGACGACTTTGCGCTGTTTGTGGTCGAGTATCAAATAACTCAATATCAACAGGGGTTACATCATCGTTAGAGACATCACCTGAGATGCTGTATGTCGCTAATTTGCTTTTAGACTCGATGCTGTATTCAGCCGCAAAGCTTGTTGAATCGTAATCATCCTCAACAGATCTGGCAACTGTGAATGATGCGCCATGGCGGCCATTAGCATACCCTAGCGTTAATGCACCATCAGTACGTTCATCTTCTATGGTGGGACCACTCAATACCTGTACAGCTTCCCCTTCTTCATTAAGTAAGGTAAACCATGGCGAAGCGCCTGATAAGCGTTCATTTTGATAGTTAACACCAAGTTGAAACTTGTCAGATAAAGGTGCCACTAAGTTGAATTGGTTGACATCGATATCGTATCTATCTAATGGTCCTCCAATGGCATTTTGTTCGCTAATTCGATCTTCATCGTAAGTATAAAAACGATAACCAAAATCAAATTCGTCGGCTACTTGTGCGGCATTTGCTTGGATACCAGGCAGTGCAATTGCAGCTGCTGTTAACGCAGTAAGGGCATTGTTTTTCATAATATTTATCTGGTTGACCTCATCTCGAGATAAGGAATATCGGCTAGGGTAAACTTAATTGAGTAAGGTGCATTTTGGGTAAACATTGCTATTTTTGTTCCTATCAAGGCACGAGTTACCTTGCAGTCGTAAACTCGTGAGGAGTAACGCAGAAAGGGATAAAAATGGTTTGTTAACAGGCATTGCTTATCCCGAGCTGAAGTTAGTTACAACCACATCCGCCACCGGAGGTTGATGTACCACCGGAAGACGCTTCTTTACTAAAGTAAACATGTCGTCGGAATGCAGCATGCATGGAGTCTGGCTCAAACTGCATTTCTTTCTTGGTAAAGCGACCTCTTTCCCAAGGTTCTACTGTGGCACAGGCGCCACTCAAGCAGCATAAAACAATCACGATGAGTTTTTTCATTGGACACCTAATAATGCATTTATTTGATCAATTTTCTTTTGCGTCTTTTTTTCCTTGAAACCGATATGAGTCGCTCTTACCTGACCTTGCTTATCGACGATATAAGCGACAGGTAAGCCAGGTACATTCATGGACTTTGCTAACTCGTTAGTTGGATCTCGGTAAACATTGAATTCAGCAGGGTATTTCTTTAAAAAGTTTTTAGCTTCCTCTTCATTCTCGTCTAAGTTAACGGCAATAACTTGAAACTCGCTTTCATCGTAATTTTTAGTTAACTCGTTCATGAATGGGAAAGTTTTTCGGCAAGGTTTGCACCATGAAGCCCAAAAGTCTACATATAAGACCTTTCCTTTAAGTGCTTCTGAGGATACTAATTCACCACTTTCAAGTTGCTTTAACGTGAAAGGTGGGAGTTCGTTTCTAGCCTCAGCAATACTGGTCATTATAAGTAAAAAAGCAAAAGATATGATTCGTTTCATTGTCATTACGTGTAGCTGGAGCTGATTGGAATTTATGGTATTTGATTAGCCGTTTGTTTCGCAATAGGTAAATAAAATTGTGATAGAAAGGACATAAATAATTATTTTACGTTTTGTTTTTTTATTTTTTGGCCGTAATTTATCCTTATTGATTGCTTTTGTGTTCGATATGTCGACGAATTTGGACATTTTTTAATCTGAATGTTCACTCTTGGGTGTCGAAGCGATGCTTTTAAAATATGATGGTGTATTAAGTTACCGTTCGCGGCATTTGTCTTCACTTGTATTTATCATTCTTTGTCATCAAGAGTTACGACCAATAGTACTTAATATCTGAGTAAATGCTGGTAAGCTTAAGACCTGTTATCGAGGTGACTGTAGTGACGAATATGAATAAATCGATAGTTTTGTCATTCGCTGTAATGCTTCTTGTTAGTGCTTGTGGGGGAGGCGGTGATAGTGAGCCACCTGCAATTGAAACTCCTGTAGAACAACCAGCGCCGCCAACAACTCCTCCAGCGCCTCCGACAACTCCCCCTGATCCTCCATCGCCACCGACGACACCAAATTTGGATGTTCAGGCAGAAGAAGCTGCGCGCCTACTAAATCAAGCCTCATTTGGCCCAAGTGCTCAAAGTATTGAAGACGTTATGAATTTAGGTATTGCTGGTTGGATCGAACAACAGCTTGCTATGCCTATTAGCTCCCATGCTGACTTTGTTGAATTAGCGAGATTTAGAGAAGGCGTAGTGGGCGATGGCACCGTATCACGAGAGCGGCGTATTGAAGCCTGGTGGGAAATTGCATTACAAGGAGATGATCAGTTAAGGCAACGTGTAGCTTTTGCATTGAGCGAAATCCTGGTTGTTTCTGAAAACAGTGTTTTTGAAGAAGATACATTGGGAATTGCACTTTACTACGACATTCTTGCTGAACACGCCTTTGGGAATTACAGGGATTTACTAGAAGATGTCACACTCTCTCCGATTATGGGGTTGTATCTCAGTATGCTAGGTAATCAAAGACCTAATATTGAACTTAATATTCGACCCGATGAAAACTATGCAAGAGAAGTGATGCAACTGTTTAGTATTGGTTTGGTCGAATTGGATACTGATGGCACTGTTCTTCTTGATGGAAGTGGGGTACCGATTCCGACTTATGATCAGGACATTATCGAAGCGTTTGCGCGTGTATACACGGGGTGGAATTTTGCGGGAGCAACAGCACAAACCTTTAATCGATTCTTTTTTAACTACAACACGCGTGAGCCTATGTTGCCTATTGAAGCGTTTCACGATACCACTGAAAAAACGTTATTAAACGGCTTTGTTGTACCTGCCGGGCAGACAGCTGAAGAGGACTTAACCATGGCATTGGATAATATATTCAATCATGCCAATGTAGGTCCGTTTATTAGCAAGCAATTAATTCAAAAGTTAGTGACTAGTAACCCAACTTCTGGTTACGTTGAGCGTGTTGCCGCTGTTTTTGACGATGATGGTGCTGGCGTGCGGGGTAATCTAGCCGCTGTTGTCAGGGCTTTATTATTGGATGAAGAAGCGAGAGAAGGGCCGACGAGTTTGCCAGACACATTTGGAAAACTAAGAGAGCCTATTTTAGTTGCAACACACCTATGGCGTGCGTTTCAAGCTGAGTCGCCGGATGGTATATTTTCGTTAGGTTTTCCCGAATTCTTCTTTAATCAAGCGCCATTGGCAGCACCCTCAGTATTTAATTTTTTCTCCCCTAGCTTTATGCCGCAAGGTTTGATTTCAGGGCAAGGGCTGTTTGCGCCTGAGTTTCAGATTGCAACAGACACATTCTTGGCACGACAGAGTAATTTCTTATCATTTTCGGTTTTTGCAGGTCACAGCCAGATAGAAGATCAAACGGACGATCGTATCTTGATTGACTTGTCCGAAGAAATTGCTTTAGCTGATTCAGCAGAAGATTTATTAACTCATTTAGATATTTTGTTAATGGCTGGCAGTATGTCAGATAGCATGCGTGACATTTTGAGAGTTGCTTATGAGCAAACGGCAGACTTTGACCCCATTGATCGTGTGACGAACTTGATTTTCCTCATCATGAGTTCACCACAATATGTAATCCAAAAGTAAGGAGAGGATGACTATGCAACAACATACACTCAACCGCAGAAACTTCTTACGCCAAGCATTAGGTTCTTCAATGGGGGCGGCTAGCATGGCGTCTATTGGAGGGAGCTTAGGCATAGTGAACTCTGCTTTAGCACAGAGTTCGGATCGCTTTGATGACTACAGAGCATTAGTCTGTGTGTTTCTGTTTGGCGGTAACGATTCGTTAAACATGTTGGTGCCAACTGAGAATGCAGAATATCAAGTTTATCAAAATGTTAGGCAAAATCTCGCTTTTGCCCAAGATAGCCTATTGCCTATCACGCCCATTGGTAATGTACCTTATGCGCTTGGGTTGCCGAGTGCTATGTCTGCTATAAGGCCATTGTTTGATGCGGGCACACTGTCTTTTGTATCAAATGTTGGTCCGTTATTGGCACCCGTATCAAAGCAGGAGCTAGCTAACAATATCGCGTTAGCACCACCACAGTTGTTTTCTCATAATGATCAACAAGATAACTGGCAAACATCAAGACCAGACGCGCCTTCTGTTAGCGGATGGGCTGGTCGTATGGCTGATTTGTTGACGGAGTCTAGTCGTGCTTTGCCTATTAACTTATCTGTTTTTGGCAACAACTTAATGCAAACTGGCTTGTCGACTTCTTTGTTCTCGCTTTCGCCGGCAGGCCCTGAGCAATTTCAAGCACTTGACCCTCAACAAGCCTTTAATGCCGGGCGTATTGGTATCTATGAGCAATTATTGGCTGACAGTACGCATCTATTAGAGCGAGGTTACGCGCAAATTGTAGGAAGAGCGATGGGGAATAACTTGTTGGTTAGCAATGCCTTGGAATCTTCGGTCAGCAGTAACACCCTCTATCCAACGAGGAATTTTCTGGCTAGCCAACTCGAAATTGTCGCTCGATTGATCAGTGTGGAGCAGCAATTGGAACAGCGGAGGCAGGTGTATTTTGTTGGGTTGGGAGGTTGGGATACGCATGATCAACAAGCGACGTTACATCCACAACAGTTGACGTTATTGAGTGAAGCGCTAGCAGCATTCCAGCAGAACCTGACCCAACTCAATATGGAAAATGCGGTGACGACATTCACTATGTCTGACTTTGGGCGAACACTGACCAGCAATGGTGACGGTACAGATCATGGCTGGGGAGGGCATCAACTCGTGATGGGCGGGGCTGTTAATGGTGGTCAAGTTTTAGGAACCTTACCTGCGCTCGAATTGGGCTCTGACGATGACTTAGATGACGGACGTATTATTCCAACAACCTCTGTCGATCAATATGTGGCAAGCTTGGCAACATGGTTTGGGTTGACAACGAGTGAACTCAATGCCGTAATACCTAACCTCAATCGCTTTGACGCAAACGCCCTCAATATTTTTGGCTGATGGCGTGTAACTAACTTATGAGCTTTTTTAAGGCTAATAGGCTAACAGTGAATAACTGCTAGGCTTATTGCGAAAATACAAATGGAGCAAAACCAAATAAAGGGAGTCATATAGAAAATACCAATACATCAATCACTTCTTGAAAGTGTGAAGCTTTATATTATATCACTTTTGGAAAAAGTCATTGTACTAGATGACTATTTTTCGTTAATCCTCTGCAATCTACATTACAGCGTTAAAAGAATGTTAAAAAAATGTAGAGGGAATAATGAAAAATATAAAAACGCTTATTGCGTACCTTTTCTTAGTAACGGGTTTAAATAGCTTCTATGCTTATTCTGCAATTGAGTTACTTGATAAGAACGAAAACTCTCCCGATACACATGTGGCTATTTTGGGTTACATCAAAGTAGATGCGCGGCATGTGTCTGGGGATATCGCCTATCAAGATTATTGGGTCGCTAACTTTCCGGGGGGAGAAGCCATTGAGACATCAACTACCGCATTTAACGTCAAGGAATCGCGGATAGCTATTCGAGGTAGACATAAGGAAGTTTCGGGCTATGTTGAGCTGGATTTCTATGGTGGCGGGGGAAACGAAATCGTCACTAATTCAACAAACCCGCGTATTCGTCACTTATTTATTGAGTATAAGCATTGGATGGTTGGACAGAACTGGACAACCTTCATGCCGTTAGCAGCTATTCCAGAAGCGCTTGATTTTGGTGGGCCCCATGTCGGTGAAGTTTTCATCAGGCAAACTCAGATAAGGTATACTAACGGCCCTTGGCAGTTTGCTATTGAAAATGCAGAAACGTTTGGGGACGGTGATATCGGCGCATCGACCAGCGCAGTTGGCTTGACGGGAAGAGATGCCGATCCAGATGAAGCTATTCCCGACTTTGTTGCACGTTACAATCATGATGCTGCGTGGGGTAAGCTTACGTTTGGCAGTTTATTCCGAGTTATTGATCAAGGTGGATTAGATGAAACGGCGCTTGGCTTTAATATCTCAGGAAAAATACAAACATTCGGCAAAGATGACTTTCGTTTTCAAGTGAGCCACGGTGAACTTGGACGTTATGTTGCCGCAGGTTTGACGACTGATATTGTTAGCAATCCCGTCACGGACGAAATTGAAGTCGAGACAACAACGGCTTTTGCTATGTCTTATCGTCATTTCTGGAGCGAAACTTTGCGTAGCACGGTATTTTATGGCTCGGGTCAAACGGATATACTAAATAGAAAGCGTAACCATTGGGGAATCAATCTCATCGAGAATATCACCCCATCATTACATGTGGGTGCCGAGCTAGGAAATTACTCCATCGATGATGCAGCGATAGACGATATCGACTCAAATTATTTTCAAGTATCAGCCAAGTTTGTTTTCTAATTGATAGAAATTTTGGCGTCTTATGATAGAGCGTGTTGATCTTTGCTGTATAGATTTAGTCCTAAATAAAGGCTTCTTGATTGCGGCGCGTACTTGTAGGCCTATGAATATAAATCAAAAGTATGCAACAAAGATCAGCGCGCTCTAGTAGGCAAATTTGGACATCATAGCTGGCTGTTCATTAGGTATCGTAGTCAGGCCGTTGAGAACCCCTTAGTATTGTTATATTCGCATGGTCAAATAGCCGGAGTACGAAGCTGTATCCGCAGACAGTCAATCACCAACTCTCCTATTCTGTGTTATTCCTTCTTTAGTCATTAATGCAATATATGATACTTATGCTAATGATAAAAATGATCTCCCACCTTTGAGAGTAGTCAGGATAGAAATGGCAACTGAAACAATTATCGTTATTCTTGTTTGATAATAGGCTCTAAAAAATAGTTCAAGTAATCTGAAAAGTCTGTCAATATTTACTTAGTAAATATTGACAAGCCGTAGGCGAAGGATATGCATTCTTACTATCTAACCAAGGAAGTTACAATTTGTTAACCCATCTATCAAATCATTTGTCACTTTCAAGTAGAAAGCTAATCCAGAGAATTACCTACTGGCCTTCATCGAAGACATTTCGTATTTTATGTTTAGCCTAAGCGTTAAACATTTTAATTAACCTTACAGGACTCTTTAAATGAAAAAGTACACACTATTAGTATTATTACTTTCTAACCTTTTTGCTTTTGGGACGAGCCATGCCAATCAATCCGCCCTCCAACTGGGTACGTGTTTAACGGATTCGTTGAATGGCAAAGAACGTAAGAACCTTGCTAAGTGGATCTTTTTAGGCATGTCTAGCCATAATGCAATAAAGCCTTACTCTAAAGTATTAGAGTCGGATTTTGATGAATCAGATAAATATATTGGCACACTCATTACTCGATTAATGACAGAGGATTGTCCTCAACAAGCTAAAGCTGCTTTTCAGGAAAATGGTTCTGTGGCAATAGAAGGGGCCTTTAGGATTGTTGGGGAGGTTGCTATGCAAGAACTAATGACTGATCAAAAAGTTTCACAAGCTCTAGGACGATTTGAAAAATACGTGGATCAACAAAAAATGAGTGAAATTCTAAGGTAATAGCTTCTGGTAAATCAATAAAGCTTGGGTTTACTACCTATGGTGACTCAAGTATTTACCTGCTTTTTGTGCCTATTG
The DNA here is from genome assembly GCA_964640795.1 of uncultured Pseudoalteromonadaceae bacterium. Taxonomy (GTDB): domain Bacteria; phylum Pseudomonadota; class Gammaproteobacteria; order Enterobacterales; family Alteromonadaceae; genus M269. The sequence goes on from CAZXIN010000003.1 coordinate 33,446, forward strand.
CGCCCGTTGAGATGATATCGGAATATGTTTTGTCTATTCTTGTTAAATTAAAACAAGGTCGGGTGTTTATAGGAGTTAGAGGTAATTAAGCATGGAAATAGAAGCCAGCTTTAGATTTTTAGGGCTCGATAAATTACAAGCTATTACATTAGAGCGTGAAATAGTCGGTGCGTCGCAGAGAAAACATTTCAAACATGATTGTTATGTCGGCAGTGTACCGCTGGTTGACCAATATATTGAAGATATTAATAATTTTTATGTCCGGCAAAGGGTTCGCATTGAAGAGTGCGATATCTTTCTCTCAATTGTGACTGAGTCAAGTTCGAATATCGTGGAAGTTCCAGAGATAGTTAATAGGCTTTTGAAGTATATTGACTGTAAGTTAACCTTCTCATTCACGGTTGTTTAAGAGTTCTTACATGATGATTGGTATCAATTCTATTGCCAATAGGGATGTTGCTGGTGGAAATTTAACCAAGCTAGCGTTAAAGTGTAATAGAAGAAAAGCCTGCTGTTGCTAATGATATTGATGACGTGATTGATATAGTGACGACATGATTGAGAGTCATCAATGAAGGTACTCCCAGCTTTGTCATGACATTTATGTAGGTAAACATACGAATGAGTTTGCTGTTCTCGTACATCGTTTTAGTCCTTTAGCTTAAAAGCTAAGATTATTGGAGGTGTTTATGAATAAGTTAGTATTTGGCATATTGCTCTTATTCTCATTAACAGGTTTAGCAAAAGATATCGGATACTACCCGTCAGCAGACCCAATTCAACAACTCAATGAATCAACAGTAAAAGCAAGGAACGAAGGGAAATATATCCTCATTATTTCAGGGGGGGATTGGTGTCGTTGGTGTCATGTGCTCGATGACTATTTGAACTCTAACGAAGAAATATACAACAAACTGACCAATAGCTTTATCTTAATGAAAGTGTATTTCGGTGAAGAGAACTACAACGAAGCATTCTTTGCTCAATTGCCAGAAGCTAATGGAGCGCCCCATTTTTGGGTATTAAATGCGAATAAAGAAATTTTACTATCACAAAATGCAGGCGTTTTTGAAAAAGGGCGCAATGGCTACAGCGATGAAGTATTTACGCTGTTTATCGATGCTATTGAGGAGTTTAAATCTAAAAAGCAGAGGCAGCTGGATAATAGCGACTAAATTACATAGAACGACGGTGCCCCATTTAAACTCACCCAGAGACTTCTGAAGTGAGCCATTACCTATGTGGGTTGGTTCATGCTCTTAAAACAAAGCGGCTCCTGTTTTGTACAAAAAACAATGCTAAAGTAAATACACCATGCTACTAGGATAAAGAATAATGAAAAAAGGGTTATTAGTTGTTGGCTTGCTCGTGCTGTTAATCGCAGGTGGTGCGGTTTTCTTATTAAGCGGTGCCGGGGATATTATTAAAACGCAAATTGAGAAGCAAGGCTCGCTATATCTAGGAACAACCGTGTCTGTTGCCAATGTTGATCTGGCTTTAACTGAAGGGCGTTTGTCGATCAGTGAATTGAATATAGCGAATCCAGATGGATTTAGGGACGCAAATGCATTTAGCTTGAACGCAGTCACTCTTGATTTAGGAGAGTCACTTAGCGAGCCTTATGTTGTTGAAACGGTCAGTATTAATGCCCCGGAAGTTCTTTATGAACTTGATGCTAGTGGTAAAGGTAATTTAATCATCTTGAAAGACAACCTTGAAGCTAATTTGCCTGCTTCAGAGAGTACCCCTGAACCGGAGCCTGCGTCATCAGATGGCGAGAATCCGCTGGTGATTGTGGAAAATGTGACAGTTAGTGGTGTGCGTCTTCAGCTTAATTTTGAGAATCTACCAACTGGCGACTTGAAAATCGATACCAAAGCTTATGAAATTACCTTGCCTACTTTTAATGCGGGATCGATCGGTAAGCCTAATGGCATCCCTGCTGACCAAGTAGGGGCAGCTATTTTTGATATCATGCTAGAGCAGGTGATTGATGCTGCTAAGTCTGAAGCTAAAGAGAAGCTTAAAGATGAAGCTAAAGGCAAACTTGTTGAAAAAGCAAAAGATAAGCTGAAGGGGCTTTTCAATAGAGATTAATTTGGGGGGGACAAAGAAGAGGGCGTGTTAATCACCCTAGTAAAAGTACTCTTTTTTACTTTGGTAGGCGGTACGAAAGTGTTCTACCAGTAGTTTGAGTTTTTTGTCTGGCTGACGAGTTCTTGGGTATACTGCATAAATGCCTAAGTGCTTGTCAGCATAATCTGCTAGCAAAGAAACAAGCTTTCCAGAAAGTAGCTCTTCATGGACTAAGGCACGGGGAAGGTAAGCTATCCCAAAGTTAGCAAGCGCTGCTTGCCTTAATGCATCGAGGTTATTGGTGTGAAATCGACCTTGAACCTGCACATTGGCCTGTTCATTGCCAATTTTAAATTGCCATATATCAGACCCGACGCCTTCGTATTTGTAGATTAAGCAGTGTTGTTGTTGCAGTTCCTGTGGTTGCTTAGGGCTGCCGTTCAGGTGCAAATATTCAGGGCTTGCACAGACAACCCACTGAGAGTCGATTAGACGCCTGGCAATGAGGGATGAATCCTCTAAATGTGCCGTTCGAATGGCAAGATCATAACCGTCGTCAATCAGATCAACAAAATGATTACTCACTGAAAGCTCAACATGAACTCCCGGATATTGCTGACAAAATGTCGCCACAGCATGGTTAAGCAATAGGCGAGATGATACTGAAGGGGCACTGACTTTTATCGTGCCTCTTATTTCATTGGCATAACCCGTGACGGTGTCCTGAGCATCCTGCAAAGCTAGCTTGGCTAACCGCGCTTTGCCATATAAAGCTTGACCTGCGTCGGTTAGGCTGAGCTTGCGTGTGGTTCGATATAACAACTGCACTTTCAGTGCTTTTTCGAGTCTACCTATGCGCTTACTAACAACTGAATTTGTCAGTTCAAGTTTGTCAGCAACTTTTGAAAATGAGCCTTCATCGACCACATTAACAAACAAGAAGATATCGTCTGACTTGACCATTTAGCGCCCCTATAGATAGATTGTTATTATGTCAAAAAAGGAAAAAAACAATGTCTTTAGTGAATATATATCAATAGTCTTGCTCAGAGTAAAGTGCAGTCACAATCTGTTAACCCCATTTTAACAATAGTCGTATAGAGCTCGTTGCAACCTTATTTTTTAGGGAGTGCGCTATTGGGCCATTGTTAGGAGAAGATAATGAATATAACAATACTAGGGTTTCTTGCGCTTTTACCTATCATATTATCGGCAATACTTTTGTTGGGCCTACAGTGGTCAGCTAGAAAGTCGATGCCTATCGTTTTGCTTACGACGACATTGATGGCGTTGTTTATTTGGGACATGTCTATCGACAGGGTTGCGGCATCTGTCTTACAAGGGCTTATCATCACAATTTCCGTTCTATGGATAGTGTTTGGTGCTATTGTTTTATTGAATACTTTGAAATATACCGGTGCAATCCAAGTCATTCGCAGAGGATTCACAGGTGTGTCGTCAGATAGACGTATTCAGGCCATTATCATTGCTTGGTGTTTTGGAGCTTTTATTGAAGGGGCTTCTGGTTTTGGAACACCTGCCGCTATCGCTGCACCTTTAATGGTTGCGATTGGCTTTCCAGCTTTGGCAGCTGTACTCATGGGGATGATGATTCAAAGTACACCGGTTTCATTTGGTGCTATAGGTACACCTATTGTTATTGGTGTTAATAAGGGGTTAGATGCCCCAACGATTTCTGCATCCCTACAACAACAAGGCAGTAGTTGGGAACAGTTTCTACAACTTATCACTGCCGAAGTCGCTGTTATTCATGGAATTGTCGGTACGTTTATGCCTTTACTCATGGTGATTATGTTAACGCGATTTTTTGGTCACAATAAAAGTTGGAAAGAAGGACTACAGGTTTTACCGTTTGCAATGTTTGCGGGTTTCGCCTTTACAATACCCTACGCATTGACTGGCATATTCTTAGGGCCTGAGTTCCCTTCATTATTGGGTGGTTTAGTCAGCATGGCGGTTGTGGTAAGTGCTGCAAAACGAGGTTTCTTAATGCCTAAAACTACTTGGGATTTTCCTAAAAAGAGTGACTGGTTGTCCAATTGGTCTGGAGAGCTTGATGTTAAGCAAGATACTTTGCCATTGAACAAAAATGTGTCGCCTGTCGTTGCTTGGATGCCTTACCTTTTAGTCTCTGCTTTGTTGGTTTGCTCGCGAGTCTCGAATGGCTTTAAAGATGTATTGGTGGGTGCAAGCGTGAATTTTACGAATATACTGGGTGAGGCAGGGGTTAACGCAAGCTTTAGCCCTTTCTATTTACCGGGTGGTATTCTCTTGGTTGGGGCGGTTGTCGCATTATTTTTACAAGGCACGAAAGGGCAAAAGGCGACCGTTTTTAACATGGCGACTCGGGAATCTTTCAGAACAATTTTAGGCGCAGGTTTTGTCTTAGTATTTACGATACCTATGGTTCGATTGTTTATTAATTCTGGTGTGAATATGTCGGTTCTGCCAAGTATGCCTGTGGCCGGAGCTGAGTTATTCGCTCGAATCTTTGGGGATGCTTTTCCTTTAATCAGCCCAACTATCGGTGCGCTTGGTGCTTTTATTGCGGGGTCTAATACGGTATCTAATATGATGTTCAGCCAGTTTCAGTATGAGGCTGCAATGACGTTGAATATTGCGCCAGCCCTTATTGTGGCGACGCAAGCGGTAGGAGCTGCGGCTGGCAACATGATTGCTATTCACAATGTTGTTGCAGCATCTGCAACGGTTGGCTTGTTAGGGCAAGAGGGAGCAACGCTGAGGAAAACCGTTATACCTACCCTCTATTACGTTGTGTTTGCTGGTCTATTATCGATGTTGGCTTTAGCACTATGATGGAGAGCAAGAGGGGAAGTATGGTTCAGCCTAAACAGGAACTGATTCGCGCATTTGAAAGGCTCTTAGGCAAGAAACAAGTTGCTGTTGGCAAACGTCATACCGAACACTTTTTAACTGGCTGGCGTTCAGGTGGTGGGAGTGCCTTGGCTGTGGTTTTTCCGCAGAGTTTGGTGAGCTTCTGGCAGGTATTGAAGCTCTGTGTTGAAGCGGATTGTATTATGGTCATGCAAGCTGCTAATACGGGGTTAACTGAGGGGTCAACTCCTAGCGGCAATGATTACGACAGAGAAGTTGTGGTCATCAATACGCTAGCTATGGATAAATTGATTTTGCTTGGTCATGGCGAGCAAGTTGTCAGCTTACCGGGAACCACATTACACTGTTTGGAAAAGGCACTTAAACCGCTAGACCGAACACCACATTCAGTGATTGGGTCGTCTTGCCTTGGCGCATCTGTAGTGGGAGGTGTTGCCAACAATTCTGGTGGAACGCTTGTGAAACGAGGGCCGGCTTATACTGAGTTGTCTCTTTACGCCTGGGTGAATAGGCAGGGTGAACTAGAATTGGTTAATCACCTTGGAATTGATTTAGGTACAACGCCGGAAGAGATATTAGGTAATTTGGAGAATGAGGCTTTTGATGTCACTGATATCGATAAGGAGGTAGGCAAAGCGTCGGCAACGGATTATGTTGATAAGTTAAGAGATGTTGATGCAGCAACGCCAAGCCGTTTCAATGCCGATCCGAGCCGGTTGTATGAAGCTAGTGGTTGTGCAGGAAAGGTTGCCGTTTTTGCTGTGCGTTTAGACACCTTTTCCAAACCCAAAAAGGAACAAACTTTTTATATTGGAACGAATAACCCTAAGACGTTAAGTCATATTAGGCGAGATATTTTAATGTCCTTTAAATCTATGCCAGAAGTGGCTGAGTACATGCATCGTGATATTTTCGATATTGCTCAAGAATATGGCAAAGACACTTTTCTGAGTGTTAAGTATCTAGGTACGGATCAGTTACCCAAAATGTTTGCGATTAAAGGAAAAATAGATGCAGTTCTAAATCGTTTCTCTTTTTTACCTCAGTATCTTAGTGAAAGAGTCATGCAGCTTTTTGCTAAACTCTTTCCTCAACATCTCCCGACTAGGCTGTTGCAATTTCGTCATCAGTACGAACATCACCTTATTCTTAAAATGAGCGATGAAGGTATCAAAGAGGCTGAAAGTTATTTAAATGACTTTTTTAGCAAAGACCCAGTCTCCGGCTCTTACTTTGAGTGTGATGATGATGAAGCTGAAAAGGCATTCTTACATCGATTTGCAGCAGCAGGTGGTGCCATGCGCTATCAAACACTTAATCAAAGTAAAGTCGGTGACATTCTCGCACTGGACATTGCATTACGTCGCAATGATCAGGATTGGGTAGAGCAATTGCCAGAGTCTATCAGCCGTGATATCGAGAAACGTTTGTACTACGGACATTTTTTCTGCCATGTGTTTCATCAGGATTATGTGCTGAAAAAGGGCGTGGATGCTCAGGCAATCAAGAAAAAAATGCTAACCCTCCTTGATAAGCGAGGTGCTAAATATCCTGCTGAGCACAACGTTGGACATTTGTATGAAGCAGAGTCTGCCTTGCAAGATTTTTATAGGGAGCTAGACCCGACCAATAGTTTCAATCCCGGTATTGGTAAGATGGAAAAGCACAAGCGTAATTGCTCCTGTTGTTAGTTGTACTTCAGTACCTTAAAAGCCTTTACGATCCTGATTCTGGAGCGTAGATTAGATTTACAACGATAGCTTAAGGTTAAAAGCATGCTAAAGCTTACTCCTAGTCTACTTTTTATTGTCGCTTTTGTTTTGTTCACGAGCCAAATCCAGGCTGCTAATAAGAATCTTGATGAAGTGCTGATGGATGAAGAGGCTGGTTGCTTGCAAGGCCCTATGACACAATTTGGCCGTTATATCGGAGATTGGGATATTGCGGACAAAACATTGCAACAAGATGGTAAAACATGGGCTGATGGACATGGCGCGCGTTGGCATTTCACTTGTGTTGGTAATGGCATCGCAGTACAGGATTTTTGGATGCCGAATGGTCCGAAAGACGCGCCAGCGCCTGGTGTAGGAACAAATTTACGTATTTATGATCCCAAAGAAGAACGGTGGGAGGTAACGTGGACAGCAACAAATGCCCCCGGGAAAACCCATATTCGTGCCAAACAAGACACTCATGGTAATATGGTGATGAACTATGTATCACCTAAACAAAACCCACCTCGACGTATTACCTTCTTTTCTCCCCATGAGAAGGGATGGGACTGGGTTATGGAGTTGTCTTTCGATAATGGAAAAACTTGGACACCAGTTTATAAGATTAAAGCGACGGCTCGCAGGCAACGCCAACCTCATTAAAGCTTATTCGTTTTTGTAAAAGGATTTATGAGACTATTTATTGCAGAAAAACCTAGCTTAGGCAGAGCGATTATTGATGTTTTGCCTAAACCCCACAAAAAAAACGATGGGTATATTGAATCTGCCGATGGTGACTGTGTTACTTGGTGTATTGGTCATCTATTAGAGCAAGCAGAACCTCAAGATTACGACACAAAATATAAGCAATGGCTTGTTGAAGACTTGCCTATTATTCCCAGAGAATGGAAGCTAAACCCTAAAGTTAAAACCAAGAAACAACTCGGTGTTATCAAACGACTGATCAAACGCGCTGACATCATTGTGAACTCGGGGGATGTTGACCGAGAGGGGCAAATCTTAGTCGACGAAGCCATAAAATATTGTGGTGCTAGCCAATATAAGATTGACCATGCGTTACGATGCTTAATCAGTGACATGAATCCCGCAGCTGTCAGAAAAGCAGTTAATCATTTAAAGCCTAATAGAGACTTTATCCCGCTAGCGGTGTCGGCGCTTGCGAGAGCGAGGGCCGATTGGCTATATGGACTTAACATGACGCGGCTTTGTACGCTGCAAGGACAGAAATCAGGTTATCAAGGTGTGCTGTCAATCGGTCGTGTGCAGACACCAATACTTGGATTGGTAGTAAACCGTGACCTTGAGATTGAAAGCTTTGTATCTAAACCCTTCTACGAAGTGATTGCCCATATGAAAAGTGCTCAAGGTGATTATCAAGGAAAGTGGAAACCCAGCAAAGCATGTGCACCCTATATGGATGAGGAAAAGCGTGTACTGTCTAAAAAGCTTGCGTTAAATGTGGTGAGTCGCATCCATCATCAAGTGGGCAAGGTGACTAAGGTCAATCAAGATAAAAAAAGACAACCACCGCCTTTACCTTTTAGTTTGTCTGCTTTGCAAATCGCAGCCGCTAAAGCATTTAGTATGAATGCGAAGCAAGTGTTAGACATTGGACAGCAGCTATACGAAAAACACAAATTGATTACGTACCCTAGGTCTGACTGTCAATACTTACCTACAGAACATCTTAACGATGTCGACACAGTCACACGTGCGATGAGAGCAGTATCATCCAAGCTAGGTACTATGCTGGATTCAGCGGATCTAAATAAAAAGAGTAAAGCGTGGAATAACAAAAAAGTTGGGGCGCACCATGCCATTATCCCAACCGCTAAAGCAAAACCGACAGGTGCTTTGTCCAAAGATGAAGAAAAGATCTATGAATTGATTGCTCGACAATACATCGCTCAGTTTTACCCTGACTTTGAGTATTCGGACAAACAAATTGATACAGAGATAGCCGGTGGGCTATTTATTAGTCGGCAAAAGGATGTCATTCATGAAGGCTGGAAAACGTTATTCCCTAAATCTAAGCAAACCAAAGACGACTCTGGCTTTTCGCTAAACCGATTACCGAGTTTAAAGGTGGGTGATAGCGTTGAATGTTTAAGGGGAGAATTGGTGGAAAAAAACACAACGCCTCCTAAACATTTTACCGATGCGACGCTTTTAACTGCTCTGACGGGTATCGCTCGTTATGTCACTGATACCGAAATTAAGAAGGTGCTAAGAGAAACCGACGGCTTAGGCACTGAAGCTACGCGTGCAGGCATTATTGAGTTGCTATTTAAACGTCAATTCTTAATGAGAAAGGGTAAGGAGATCAGAGCCACTGATATAGGTAGGCAACTAATCATTGCACTGCCTTTGCAGATATCTCAACCAGATATGACGGCTTTTTGGGAGTCACAATTGGAATCCATTAGTATGCAGTCTGTTACTTATCAGTCTTTTATCAGTGGTGTTGAGCAAAACCTAGTGCGGTTGATTGATCATGTGAAAGGCGTGAGTTTCCATGGCTTACCGCAAGACAAAGTGAAAAAGACATTCAGAAGAAAACGTAAAGCTAAGCGGCAGCTGAAGGGATAACTCGCCAGCCTACAGGAAATTGGTATAATGCCGGTTTATGTCTCTGTTAATTCTATAAGCCAAGCCTTAAGCCGTGTCTGAAAACGAATCCACCAGAAAGTTTATTCATATTGATATGGATTGTTTTTATGCTGCGGTAGAAATGAGAGACAATCCACGATTAAAAGATATTCCGATTGCCATTGGCGGTAGTGCCGATCGTCGAGGCGTTATTTCTACCTGCAATTACCCAGCAAGGCGCTTTGGTGTTCGCTCTGCAATGGCGACAGGCCATGCACTCAAACTATGCCCAAGCTTGACCCTATTACCAGGACGGATGGACGTGTATGTTGAAACATCTCAACAGATCCGAGGAATATTTAACCGTTATACTGATAAAATTGAGCCTCTATCTCTCGATGAGGCTTATTTGGATGTCTCTGAAACAACACTGTTTGATGGCAGTGCAACCCTAATCGCTAAAGATATAAGACGAGCAATTGAGGAAGAAACGGGGTTGACGGCATCAGCCGGTATTGCACCTATTAAGTTTGTTGCCAAAATAGCCAGTGACGAAAACAAACCCAATGGTATGTGTGTTATTTCGCCAACTAAGCTCGATGACTTTGTCAAGGAACTGCCTTTAGGGAAAATACCGGGCGTAGGTAAAGTTACGTTACAAAAGCTGAATAATCTGGGGCTCTATACTTGTGAAGATGTGCGGCACTATGAGCTTGAGCAGCTGATTAAACGGTTTGGCAAATTTGGACCTGTTATTTGGCAGCGCAGCCATGGTATTGATGAGCGAGGGTTGAGTGTTGACCGCAAGCGTAAATCGGTTGGTGTAGAAAGGACACTCGCTGAAGATATTTATACTGAGCAAGCATGCTGGGAAGTGATCGAACGATTAATTCCTAAGTTACAACAACGACTTGAAAACTCACAACCTGATAAACGTATTCACAATTTAGGGATAAAGCTCAAGTTTTCCGATTTTCAGCAAACGACGATAGAACATAAGTGGCCGAAAATAGATTTAGCGCAATTCAAGTTATTGCTAACGCAAGTACTGACCAGAAGGGCAGGGAGAGGAATTAGATTAGTTGGGTTACACGTTACTCTGCCGAGTGAGTCGCAATCCCTTCAATTAGAGTTGCCCTTGGAAGAAAAGACAGAATCATCAGAATAACTAAGGAAAAACTATGACACTAAAAGTGGGTAAGTATCGTCATTACAAAGGTAATGATTACGAAGTTCTTGGTGTAGCAACGCACTCAGAAGATGAAAGCCAATTGGTGGTTTATCGTCCACTGTACGGTAAGATGGATTTGTGGGTAAGGCCGCTAGGGATGTTTACTGAACAAATAGAAGTAAACGGCGAAACTATCAAGAGGTTTACCTATATTGATAAATGACCTTTATCTCTCACATTTTTAATAGAGCGAACATTAGGTGCTCGCTCTTGGTATAACATGGTTTAGCTTTTTTTAAACAAAACTTCTGGGTTCATCATGGTTTTGATTTCAAGCACATTGCCATTTGTGTCTTCAATAAAGAACGTTTCTTGCTCGAATTCAGTGCCGATGAATCGGCGGTATGGCTTATCAAGATAATCAAAGGTCTCTGAGGCTTCTATTCTGCCTTTTAATGCTTGGAACACTTCTTCGGTTAAATGAACGCCAAAGTGAGGCACAGCGACAGCGCCCATATCAACATCGTGTCTGACTTTGGGTAACTGTTCTTTACTCTCATGAAGTGTTAACTCATTACCCCAAAAATCGATATCAACCCAGCGACCTTCTTCGTTATTACCGGTTTTACAACCTAATAAATCACAGTAAAAGGTTTTGGCTACTTCTAAACTGCCTGCGGGCACGGCAAAATGAAAACAATTAGACATAATATGACCTTTAATTAAGTATTTTGCCTATTCTTCCATTTATCCGAATAAAGTTCATCATAAATAATATCCTGTCGAACAAAGTTCCTTTTTTCGACAGGAATGATTTGTTAACACCATGAGTTCGAGCGCATTTTCAACAAGTTTAAGCGAACAATGCGGCGAGTAGGCCAATTAAACCACCAAAAACACCCCCCCAAACGACTAACCAACCTAAGTGTTCCTTGATCATACGTTGGATAATTTCCTTGACTGCCTGTGGTGTAAGTTCATTTAGGCGTTGTTCAACAATTTGAGAGACTTTTTGGTGTAAGTCTGATGACATCTCAGGCTTTTCAAACTGTTCTTGCATAGCAGAAGAAAATTCAGGGGCTTGTGTGATGGTGATCATAGACTCCCCCATTTTCTCAATGAAAGGTTGGCGCATAGGCTCTAACGCTTCTACACCACCAAACATGCCTAGCATTTGTCCAAAAGAGGATGCTTTAATCACTTCGACGAGCGAATCAAAAGCAGGAGAAAGATCAAGCTTTTGGATAATAGGTGACAAATCCATTTGGTTGGTTTGGTTGTTGTCAGCTAAAACACGCTGGATATTTTCTTCATTAAAGAATTGCTCCATGATCAAGTTTCTAATACCCGCTTTGAAATCTTCGAAGTGCTCAGGGATAACACCTGAACCATAAAGTCCAGGGACTTTCTCAAATAACATATGAATTGCTAGCCAGTTGGTTATTGCACCAGATAAGGCAAATAGCCCGACTGTTTTCACGACAGTATGCTCAGTAATAAAACCTATGATGACTAAAAGTAATGCAAGGCCGTTCGTTAATATGCTTTTATTCAATTTCCTGGTTCCTATGAGACTTATTTTGTGTGCGTTTATATCAATAAAAAGACAACTGTCAAGGCTATTTACGGGCGCTTTTATTATCCAGTAGAGTAAATTTAGTATTTTATTTAAGGATTAGTGTCGACGAGATGCTTTTCTTTGTTATAAAGTGGTTCTATAGGTAAATCACCACAGAAAACTAAACTAAAGGAAAGATACATGTCCATCCAAATCTCAATCGATATATCAGATCAGGATTTAGAGCATTTTCGCAAACTAATGAATGAAGCAGTCGCAAAAGTCAGTGGATTAGATGAAGATGCGATTATTGCGAAAGCTATGGCTGCATGCGATGAAATGGCAAATGCAAATCTTCCAGATTTTGTCTCGAATAGGCTCAGTGCATTAAGAACTTTGGTGGAAATGGTTCAAGATGCAGATTGGCAATTGCCCGAAGAAGAGAAAGCAGACGTATTAAGTTCGCTAGCCTATTTTAGTGAGCCTCAGGATCTTGTACCTGATGATATTCCAGTCTTAGGTTATCTAGACGATGCCATTATGATCGAACTAGTGATCCAAGATTTATCTCTAGACTTAGGTGCTTACAATGAATTCACTAGCTTCCGTAACACAGAAGAGAATCGTCGAGGTGCTGAAGCAGATGTGTCGAGGGAATCTTGGTTAGCTGGTAAACGTAAAGAGATTCGTGGGAATTTACGTAGAAAACGTGAATCATCAACGCGTCGTAGAGTATTCGGGCGTGTCTTCTAAAGATCAGTAAATTGTAGGCCTACTTTTGTCGAAAGTCGGCCATACGCATGCCAAATGGTGCTCCTCCTTTTGGCATGTGTTCGTACACAGAATACTTCTAACTTCTATATCTACTATTCCTTAAATGCTTCCTGTTACATGTTCTGATAATAGTGTCAGCTGCAAAAGCGCTTTCTACACCCTGTAAGTTTTCCAGTAGGCAAAAGTTATATGCTTTCTCTGATTTACTCAGAAAGTTTGGCTTTCTGTAGTTCGCTTTACAAGTTGATCGGATCAAAATAGAGACATTGTCGAGTCTGGCTGCCTTGAGGTAGGTCAATAGACAGTCGTCTATTTCTGGGTTTCGTCGTTGGGCTTCAGCTGATGAAGGGACAAAGAGAATTAAAATTAATAAAATAACAGGCATAGCGTTTCCTTTCTTTTCCTTTGTAATGAAAAATAGTTGTTGCATCCTTAATGTTGGCTGAATTAGTGACCAATTTGACAAATATGGAGCACGATAGCGTTGAAAGAGTAATCAGATAAGAAAAAATATAAAGAACATTAATGTAAATGATATTGATTCTCAATTAGATTGTGTGTAAGCTAGCGGCGTTTTCAATTAACAGGAATAAGAACGTTGAGATTGTTAAAAGTATCCGCAGCTGTTGCATTTGCATTAATGACGCAAGGCATAGCCTATGCCAATGAAGCTGAAGCCGTTGCAGAAGAAGCTGCTGCAGCGATTGATTCTAGTGATATAGAGCGCCTTACTGTAACTGGACGAGTGTTATATACCGATCAGGTTACTGCGTTAAAAACTCCAACGCCTATTCTTGATGTACCTCAATCGCTATCGATTACAACTGCTGAAGAAATTGTCAAACAAGGTTTTGATAGCATTGGTGACATTGTGCTCTATACGCCGGGTGTGACTCAATCTCAAGGTGAAGGTCATCGCGATGCTGTTGTTATTCGTGGTGTTCGATCGACAGCTGATTTCTTTATTGATGGTGTTCGTGATGATGTCCAATACTATCGCTCGCTATACAACCTAGAGCAGGTAGAGGTTCTGCGTGGACCAAATGCACTCTTCTTTGGTCGCGGTGGTACGGGTGGTATCATCAACCGTGTAACAAAAAAAGCCACGATTGGTGAAAACTTTGGTTCATATTTAGGTGCTTTAGACACCTTCGGTGCAGGTACTGTTCAGCTCGACGGTAACTTTGGTATCAATGACAAAGCTGCTGTACGAGTGAATGCTTATTACGAAGGTTTAGACAATCACCGTGATTTCTTTAATGGTGATCGCTTTGGTTTTAATCCAACCGCTTTCCTTCAATTATCTGATGACACAACGCTAAATTTGTCATACGAGTACGTAGACAACGAGCGCTTTGTTGATCGTGGTATTCCCGCTGGTGCTGATGGTAGACCTGCTGAAGAGTTTGACGATATCACTTTCAGCGATTCAGAGTTGGCGACGACAACATTAGAAGCGCATATCTTTAGAGCAAACTTGACGCATGATTTTAATGACAGCTTGAAAGGTAATTTCAGTGCTTCTTATGCTGATTTTGACAAGTTGTACCTTAACCTGTTTCCTGTCAGCTTTGACGAAGAGACTGCTATCGTTGGCATTGATGGTTATGTTGATACCACTCAACGTGAAAGCACCACTTTATCTGCCAATTTGATTGGTGCATTTGCTACAGGTGATATCAATCACACTTTCGTAGTTGGTGGTGAATATATCGACACCAGAAATAACAATGACCGTTTCAATGCTTTCTTTGATCAAACTCAAGACGATGTTGAATTTTTCTTAGCGACTGACCCACTGAATTTAAGAGGCGGTGTTGGTGTTAATGCTTCAGGTAACACAACGAACCTTGATTTCACGACGGATCTTAACGATGACACAGAAGCTGATGTCGAAGTTTTCTCTGTCTACCTTCAAGATGAGATTGAGCTGACACCATGGCTTGATGTGGTTCTTGGGTTACGTTACGACCGCTTTGATATTACCGTTGATAACATTGAAACCTTTATTGATACGGGGACAAGAGATATCACTAGTAGAACAGACTCAGAAGTTTCTCCTCGTGTAGGTTTCGTTGTTAAGCCTCGTGAAGATATCTCTTTCTACGGTAGTTTCAGTGAGAGCTTCTTGCCACGCAGTGGCGAACAATTTGCTGATCTGCCTGATGATCCCAACACGCCAGATGACGATACCTTGGATCCAAATACTTTTGAGAACCTTGAGCTAGGCTTTAAATGGGATTTTGCTGAGCGTTTTAGTTTGACAGCGGCCATCTTTGAGATTGAGCAGAGCTCACCTCAAGAAGCACCATCAATCATCGATCCAGATACTGGCCTTATCATTGATAATAATGCAGGCCAGCTAGTGGTTGTTGATTCAGAAATACAAGGTTTTGAAACACAAATTAAGGGGCAAATTACTGACTGGTGGTATGTCTCTGCTGGATATAGTTACCTTGATGGCAACCAAGTGGCTTCAGACGACGTTTTGAATGATGCTAATGAAGTTATTATCGCTCAAGGACAAGAAAATGGTCTTCGTCTTAGAGAGTTACCCGAAAATACAGCTAATCTGTGGAACAATTTCCAAGTAACGCCACGATTTGATCTGGGTGTCGGTGTGACCTACCAAGATGTGAGTTTTGCTGATAATAACAACAATACGACGCTGCCTTCTTTTGTGCGCGTTGATGCTGCTGCATCTTATGAATTAAATGACAAAATCCGCCTTCAACTCAATATTGAGAACTTGACTGATACGGACTATTTCCCTAATTCACATACCGCAAACAACATTACTGTTGGCGCACCAGTTAATGCGCGATTTACGATAGTCGGCAGTTTCTAATGGTAGATAGCGCAAGGAAGCGCTAGCTTTGATTCATGAAACAGAAAATTTATCTTATCAATGTGAGACCAAATTTATTTAGGGATCCTAATAATTTAATTAGCGAGTTCGTGATTGAAATTGCTCCCACACATTCCTCTGAAAACAGCCAAACCAAAGTGAGACTCTGCTAAGAGCTGAATTGAATTCGCTTCGCCGACTTTGTTTGTCTTCTTTATTCAACTAACCTGAGATGCGTTGACTCTACTGATATATACTCGCTTATCAGTCACTTATACAATGAGCTGAGATAGGGTTTTCCTTCAATGTTTCAATCTAAAATATCACGATACTATCTCCAAAAACTTTCAGAGTTAGTCGTTATAGCCTTTGTTGTTGCTGTTACGGCGTATTCTTTTACGAACAATGCGAGTGTTGCTGATATATTATATTTTATGCTGCTTGCAGGCTTGGGGTTATATTTTCGAGAAGATAAAAACCTAGCCATTATACTCTTCGCTGTCGCATCGACTCACGGCTTAGGACAAATTGCATTTTTTATAGACTTTTCTCCAGATAGCTTATTTTCAAAATTGGTTGCTTATACATTGGTTCTTTGTAGTTGTTATCTGTTACGTTGCGATAAATTAGCAAAATTTTCTCTGTCACTTTTGTTTTGTATTCTGATTTCAGAGGTTTACTGGTGGATTATCAAATACGATGACACGCCAGAAATTGCGTATTACGCGATATTATTAGCATGTAATGTAGTTCTAAGGCACTTGTTATTAGCGCGATCATATAGTTTTAATTTATGGTCAAGAGAGTTAAAGGAGACATCTATCGATTGGGTTTTATATAACCTTAGTGGTTTATCTATTATAGTTGTTTCTGCTATGACTCTTGAATACATTGTTCGCCATATGCTTAATGCCCAAGTTGTATTTGTTTATTACTCATATACGAATATTATGAGTTTAATCAATGCAGCTATCTTATGGGTTATTCTGAACTACGCATTGAAAAAAACGGCCCTTTTCAAAGCTTGAATAGTTGATGTTATAAGCTTTGTCCTATTCGAGTTTCTAGATCAAACGTTACTGAGCGGCAATGTGGGACCGACTTTAGTCGGGAATGGAAAAGTCCGCTACTCAATGCTTTTAACTCATCACCATTTCTTTTTCCTGAGTCAACAAGCTCAAAATTAGGTCAGTTCATCGTATTACTTCTCCTACTCTTATAGAAAAGCGTTAGTCTACGTCACCGTTTTTACGTGCTTATGGTTAACTTCAACGCCTTCCATGCATCAAATAAAACGCTTAACTTAACGAATGAACAATAAGACTTAACTGGAAACACATTATGAAACGATTGGCCTTATCCATTGCCATTAGCAGCGCACTCTTTGCTTGTGGCACTCCAGAAAGTAATAAATCTGTAGAGACTCAAGCTCAAACATCTGCACCTGTAACAGCAACGCCAAGTCAAGCTGAGAACAAAGCAGAGCTAGGTAGCTTTGGCATAGAATTGGATGTTCGCGATTTGAATGTTGAACCGGGAGATGACTTTTTTCGTTACGCGGGTGGTAAATGGTTAACAGAATTTGAAATCCCTGCTGATCGCACGACCTTTGGCGCGTTTACTATTCTACGTCAACGGACAGAAGAGCGTGTCAAAGCGATATTTGATGATCTCTTAGAGTCAAAGCCTGATAGCGACTCACTGGAAGGTAGAATTGCTAATTACTTTACGAGTTATATGAATGAAGACAAAGTGAATGAGTTAGGTATTACACCACTTAAGCCTTTGTTAAACAGTATCGCTAGTATGGAATCCAAGTCTGATGTTATCGCTGCGCTAGGCCGAGCCGGCACAGATCGCACATCATCGCCAATAGGTGTGGGCATTGGTGTTGATCGTAAGAACCCTAATCGCTATATGGTTAATATGGGACACGGCGGATTAGGTTTACCTGATAAAGACTATTACCTTCAAGATACTGAGCGTTTCCAAAAAATTCGCGCAGCTTACGAAGAGCATATTGCGACGATGTTGACCTTTGCTGGCGTCGACGGCGTTGAGGAGAAAGCTAAACGTATTTTAGAGCTTGAAACGCAAATTGCTGAGCAACACTGGAGTCGCGCTGATCGCCGTAATCGTGATAAAACCTATAACCCTTATACATTTGGTTCGCTAAAGACATCATTTCCTAATTTTGACTGGGACACCTTCGTCACAGCAACAGGGTTACCAGAGTTTACTGATTTAAACATCGGCCAGCCGAGTGCATTCGGCCCGTTAATTGAAATTATCAATACGGTATCGGTGAGTGATTGGAAAGCGTACTTGAGCTTTCATGCAATGAGCAATCATGCTGGTTTGTTATCTGACGACATTAGTCATGCTAATTTCGAGTTTTATGGCAAAACATTGAGAGGGCAGCCTCAGCAGAGAGAGCGTTGGACTAGAGCTGTTCAACAGGTCGCTGGTCGCGGCAATACACTCGGTGAAGCGGTAGGTAAAATTTACGTTGAGCGTCACTTTAAAGCTGATGCAAAACGCCAAATGGATGAGTTAGTTGAAAACTTACGGATAGCACTAGGGCAACGTATTGATGGCTTAGATTGGATGAGCGATGCGACTAAAAAAGAAGCGCATGAGAAGCTGGCTACTTTTGATCCTAAGATTGGTTACCCTGATGAGTGGAAAGATGTTTCTAGTATCGAGTTGATAGACGGTGATTTATTTGGCAACGTTAAACGTGTGCGAGAGTTTTATACTAACCGATCAATCGCGCGACTAAATCAGCCAACGAATAAAGTGGAGTGGGGTCGTAATACACCACAAACTGTTAATGCAACCTACAACTCTGCTTTTAATCAAATTACATTCCCTGCTGGTATATTGCAGCCTCCTTTCTTCGATCCAAATGCTGATCCAGCCGTTAATTATGGTGGTATTGGTGCTGTTATTGGGCATGAGATGGGGCACGGGTTTGACGATCAAGGTTCTAAATCAGATGCTAATGGTATTCAGCGTAATTGGTGGACTGATGCTGATCGCGCTAAGTTTGAAGAGAAAGCAACGGCACTGGTTGAACAATACAACGGGTATGAGCCGGTTCCAGGCAATTTTGTTGATGGACGATTTACGTTGGGTGAGAACATCGGTGACTTAGGCGGTTTGTCTATGGCTTATCATGCTTATAAGTTGTCACTTAAGGGGGAAGAGGCACCCGTTATTGATGGGCTAACAGGTGACCAACGCTTCTTTATGGCATGGGCACAGGTCTGGCGAGCAAAAGCCCGTGAAGCTGCGACATTAGCAAGGCTGAAGTCAGATCCACACTCGCCTGCAGAGTATCGAGTAAATGGCGTCGTTAGAAATATTGATGAGTGGTACGAAGCATTCAATGTAACGCCAGAACATGAACTTTATTTGCCACCCGAAGAACGTGTAAGAATCTGGTAAGTTAATCTTAATGAGCTTATTTTTATAGCATGTTGTAAAGCCATCTACTCAGATGGCTTTTTGCATTTCATAAAGGAAAAATACAATGATACTCGACAGTTTTAGATTGGATGGCAAGGTTGCTATTGTCACCGGTGTTTCCCGAGGATTAGGTCAGGCAATGGCCATTGCATTGGCACAAGCTGGTGCCGATATCGTTGGTGTTGGTATTAGCGACTCTTCCGAAACCCAACATATCATCACATCTATAGGGCGGCGGTATCACTCGATAACAGCGGATCTTGTGCATAGTCATTGTGCAGCAGACATTGTCAGTGAAGCTGTGTCTGAGCTAGGGCAAGTTGATATTTTGGTCAATAACTCTGGCATGATCCGTCGAGATGACATACTTGAGTTTAGCGAGCAGGATTGGGATGAGGTGATGAACCTGAACCTCAAGACACTTTTCTTTTTAGCTCAGGAAGTCGCAAAGCAATTCGAGCGACAAGGTCATGGTGGAAAGATAGTGAATATCGGCTCTGTATTGTCTTATCAAGGCGGGCTTAAAGTACCGTCTTATGTTGCTAGTAAATTTGGTGTTAAAGGATTGACGATGTCGATGGCAAATGAACTCGCACCTAAAAGAATTAATGTGAATGCGATTGCCCCTGGCTATATGGTGACTGATGTGACTACGGATTTACGTCGTGACGAAAAACGTAACGCCAGTATTCTGGAGCGCATCCCTGCTGGCCGCTGGGGGCAACCTAATGATCTGGCTGGTGCCGTAGTGTTTTTAGCGAGTAGCGCCTCCAATTACGTGAATGGCGCTACCTTGGCAATAGACGGTGGCTGGTTAGCTCGCTAACCAGATATGGATGGCGGTGGTTCAGGTCATCGACGTTGTGCGTTTAGCAGGACGTCGATAGCATCGGGTCTGCCATTGATATAACGCATTTGTATGCGGCCATCATCAGTTAGGCTGACTTTTGCGGGAATCGAGTTCGTTGTCAGAGCCCAGCCTTTAGGTAAAACAACCGTATTACGATTACGGCCTAAGCTTCTATCCCAAACTAATTGGTCGTTATGCAGTAAATAACGATTAGGGTCCGTATAGGTTTCAGTGATCCTTAAGCGCTTAGATTGGCCGGACTGAATTGCATCAAACCAAATGACAATCACTTCGCTATTGGCTGTAGGCGTTGTCCCTATATCAATGCCTTTATCGCTTATCTGTTGACCTTTGAGTGTTTCAACTTTTAATTGTTCACCTGTATCTAGCAGCATCGCTTCCGGATCGGATGCTTTGCTTCCGGCACGAACAATATTGACGTATTTATCAATACCTACACGCTCTTCTGTATAGTCATGAAACAGCCTAAATGAATGAGTTTCAGGTTGTTGTAAGTAGTAGGTAATATCGCGATTTTGAAAAGAACGTTCATTGAGCTGATAGTCTGTTCGAGCTTTGGATTTATCTCTACCTGAAGGCGTTGGTTTGTAATCGGGCCAAGGCGATGATTCTGCTTTTGTCATTCTCGTCAGAGGTTTACTCAATTTGCGGCCAGTGAGTTTGAAATTAACTGCTTGATCTGAGTCGTTCATAAAGCTGGCTTTAATGCGGCTATCGTCTGTTAAGGTGACTTGAGACGGGTAGTTAGCGCCGATAATTTCATAGCCAGAAGGCAATACAACGGAATTTCGCTTGATACCTAATGATCGATCAAAAACGAGCGTATCTCCATGGCTGTAATAGCTCTTTTCGTCTTTGTATGTCTTGTCAATAAGAAGCCTAGCCTGACCACCGGATGGAACAGGTCTGGCTAATTTTATTTGTAAGTACTCTGTGTCGAGTGCTGCATTGGTTAATCCATTTTTACGAGCTTCTTTGCCTTCCACAATTTTCCAAACGAGGGCTTTGCCAGACATTAAATCAATGACTTCATTAATATCGTGTTCGCTGCCTTTCCTTAAGGTATTGAAGTAATGGGTTGCGCCTGCATTAGTCGCACTGACATAGTAGTAGATTCGAAAGCTATGCGATTCTGGAGACAGCAGCTCGTATTGCGTGTAACTGTCGGTTTGTGTTTGTTGTGCGAGTCCTGAAAAACTGAGTAGGATTAGAAAAACACCCGTTATTATTTTTTTCATTTGTCTTCCTGATGGGACCTGTTGACTTAAGTTGTGCTTTTAATCCTACCTTATACTCTCTTTTGCCAGTAACTAATTAATGCTTCTCGTTGATACGCAATGCACAGATTTATGAACAACATGGTTTAATTTTGATTATTGCGATATCGCTTCTATCTCAATGTCGATGTTGCCAGAGTCTATAGGTAAAGTGAGTGAGCTTTTTTCACCAAGTGTCACGACTTGTTCACTTTCACTGACGACTTTAAAGTCTTGGAAGCGATTAACTTTTATTATCAACTCGGAACTCGACTTTTTTGATATCTCTAGCGCTGTCTTCCTGGGTGGCTCGGATAAGCCTAAATCCCATTCAAACTGGGAAGATGAATTAAACGGAAGGAGCTTTTTACTCAAAAGAGAGCCGTTATAGAGAGATTCGATAACATCGAAATCACCAATTTTCCATCGTGTTACATTGGCACGAATTTGAGGCAAATAGTCGGTGGTGTTTTGCTCGTCGACAAAACGAATAAATGACTCGCCTTTTTCTAGAATACGGTACATACCATCAAAATTGATATGCGAAGTTTCGTCGGTTGTTCTATGGTATCTTCTATGAGTGCCTGTTGAAAATATAACGCTGGGGATACCGTGTTTAATAAAGCTTCCGTGATCACTTCTTGGGTAAAAACCAGCATCATTTAACGTTGTTGGATCTTCTAGCGTTGAGTTGGCTTGAAACCATTTATTCCAGTCCGAACTCAGCTCAGAGCCTTTTACTTCAACAGCTCTATTGGGGTGGCCGAGCATATCAAAATTGATCATAGCTTCAATAGATAGGCCTTCGTTTTCAAAATATTCAGCTAAAGCTTTAGAGCCTAATAGCCCCAGCTCCTCTGCTGAAAATGCTGCAAATATTAAGTTATGCCGAGGTTTTGTTTCACTTTTTGAAAATCGCTTAGCAAGCTGCGTTAAAACTGCTGTCCCTGATGCATTGTCATCTGCACCATTATATACCTGTCTACAAGAAAAAAGCCCCTTTGCGTTTGAGCCTAAATGATCAAAATGTGCACCAATGACAATAGCTTTGTCTGTATTGCCTTTCACAAAACCCACTACATTGGTGTAAGTGCCAATACTGATATGGTTTGTCGAGTGGTGCTTTATACTAATGTTTTCATTACTTGCTGCGTCATGTAGCTTTTCCCATATGCTTTGGTCGATCATGGCTAAGGGCAGCGGTATATCGGCGAACCAGTCATGTAAATGTCCTACTCTGCCTTGCTTTTCGTGGGCTGAACCTTGTGAGCCTTCATTAAAAAATTGGGGATTGCTGACTGACACAAGTAAGGCTTCTGCTTCTCTCTTATATGCTTGTTCGGCGGCAAGTGTTAACAGTGCTCTAAATCCTGTGTCTGGAAATTGATTGAAGAATGGCGTGTCACTCACATGAAGCACAATGGCTTTGCCTTTTAAACTTGCCAAACCAGTAAACAAGGCTCTGTCGGATATAGATTCGAGTGTGCCTTTGAATGTAATGTTAGAGGTAGGGTTTAAAAAAACTAAGCTTTTTCGTGCGATTCTAATAGGCCTTCCATCCTCAGTGTTTAACTCCGTAACTCTCTTGCTCTCGACCAAATCGGTTGGAATTGTCGCATGATGATAATAAGAGCCGAGAGAGGGTAGGGGCTCTAATCCATATTGTTTAAATTGTTTTTTAATATAGTTAGCTGCACGCTTCTCACCTTTAGATGTCGGTAGCCTGCCACAGAGTTTG
Source organism: uncultured Pseudoalteromonadaceae bacterium (assembly GCA_964640795.1). Classification (GTDB taxonomy): domain Bacteria; phylum Pseudomonadota; class Gammaproteobacteria; order Enterobacterales; family Alteromonadaceae; genus M269. Next base: position 56,408 of record CAZXIN010000003.1, read on the forward strand.
TCGCTCGCTAGATAAGCAACGTGGTCTCTTAGTTGTTCTATATCAGTATTGGCACTGGTTTGTATGGATATGAACAGAAAGAAAATTGAAAGTATCGAACTTTTTAGCGCTAAAACAGTATGTTGTCGCATACGTCCTTTGATCATAACGTCTATTTAATGTTGGTTATCATAATGATTCTCTCAGCTATTAGGTATCACAAAATGGTAACGATAACAGCTGAAAAATGGTTGTTGAATAGGTTGCTATGTGATGAAAGAACCACGTTTAAAACCCCTTATTTTATTTAGGAATATTTTGACACAAGTCAACTTAACAAAATGAGAATGTAATAAAGTTTCCATTCTATCTATCGAACTCACATGCTGAGAGTGGCAGTTGTTATATGAATAGCTCGATAGTGTCGTTTTTTTTACAGAGACCACTTGAAGCATTGCAAGCGTTAGTTGGTTAATCTATTTCTTATGTACTACTTTAGTATAATGTCGCCACTTGAAGACACTAAGGGAAAATGCTCATGCTTAGCTGGTTTATGGATCTGAAAATCAAAATTAAAATTGGCTTGGCCAATAGTTTGATGGTTTTGTTACTTATATTCGTTGGTATTGTTGGATTGATATACATTGATAAGGTCAACGACAATTTAAACTATTTAACCGACGAAGTGACGCCAACAATGCAGCTAGCAGCTGACTTAGAGGTGATATTGTGGGAGACCGCATCTAATGCCAAAGATATTGTTATTAGTGAGGATTTAGGCGTTGTTAGGCAATTGAATGCTCAGATTGATGAGCAGGAAAAGCGGTTTTCCGATGGCTATAAAGAGCTTGAGGATATTATCGATGACGATAACCTGAATGACGAACTGGCTAACAGTAAATCGGCTTTTCTGAAAGCTGTCGATATAAATAACAACATGGTGGACTCTCATATCGAGGAGCTTGAAAAAGAGCTTAACGTCGTTCGTATGATGCAGAGTTTTGAGGATATTGCGACTTCACTAGATGATGCATTAACGGAGTTTGCGGATGAAAGTGAATCGGATTTTGTGAGATCTCGAGAATTTGATGACTACGCTGCCGTTGAAGCATCTTTAAAGCTTATAGAGTCTGTGAAAGATGCTTTGGAGTCTGCTAGAGAGTATCTTTCGTTAGAAGAAATAGATCAACTACCTCCCGTTTTGGCTGAGTTTGAAGCGATTATTGAAGATAGCGCAGTTTATAAGAAGCAGTTGTCTGACAATGCTGATAATGACGAGGAAAGGCGAGCCGTAGAGTCTATCCTGACTCTGCTAAAAAGCTTTGAAGAGTCGATTCTGGATGAAGATGAGCTGTTTGACGAATACAGAGAACAACTGGATGCTGAATACCTTACTAAGCAGTATGCAGAGGAATTTGAGGCTGAAATCAATACAGGAGGTGATGCGTTAGACGCTCTCGGTGATTATGCTCAAAGCATTAGTGATAACGCAGATGAAAAAGCAGCGAGCGATGTAGCACAGGCGATCACTTTGATTGTCATGGTGGTTGTTCTGGCTTGTATTGCTGCAGCGGCATTGGCTATTTTTCTGGGGCGATCAATTACTAAGCCACTGAAGCAAGGCGTTGCTATGGCAGAAGCGCTTGCTAACGGCGATCTCACGCATACGTTAAGCTTATCGCAGAAAGATGAAGTAGGCCTCTTAGTTAATGCGCTGAATGCGATGTCTGAGGCCTTAAGCAACATCATTACGAGTGTACAAAAGAGTACCGAGCTGGTGTCTAGTGCTTCTCATGAGCTTGTTGCTGTGTCAGAACAGACAGGACAGAACGTTCAAAAGCAATACGAAATGATTGACCAAACGACCATTTTGATGGAAGAGATGCAACAGACGTCAACAGACATGACACAAAGAACCTTGGAAGCGTCTGAGTCAGCCGATTCGGTTAGTGGTTTGGTCGACCTCAGTGATCAAAAAGCAGAGAATGCTGCCAGTGGTGTTACGCAACTGACCACTAACCTCGGCAATGTTTCTACTGTGATTGATAAGCTCAATGACAGTGTTGTCAGTATCACCAATATACTCGATGTCATTAAAGGTATTGCCGATCAGACTAATCTCTTAGCCCTTAACGCAGCGATAGAAGCCGCGAGGGCTGGGGAGCAAGGAAGAGGATTTGCTGTTGTGGCTGATGAAGTACGCTCGTTGGCACAAAACACACAGAATTCGACCACTGAAATCGAGCACATGATTGTCAAAGTGCTTGAAGATGCGAAAGCGTCTGTTGCTTCCATTCGCAGTGGTCAAAGTCAGGCTGAAGAAATTGTTTCTCAGACGACCGAAGTTAAAGAAGCCTTGTCGGATATTAAATCTGCTATCCATAATATTACGCGTATGACATCGCAGATTGCCGCTGCATCTGAACAACAGAGCGTGACTGCTGCAGGTGTAAGTCAGACGGCACTAGATATTAAAGAACAAGCCGAACAGACGGGTTCCGGTTCGAACCAGATTTCCATTTCTGCTGAAGAATTATCTAAATTAGCGACACAATTAAATGACGAGGTGTCGCAATTTAAGATGTATTAGAGTTGGTTAGATAGATATGCCGAGCTCATGAGAGAGCTCGGCTTTTGATGGATGTAAAAGCTAGGCTAAAGCATCTAAACTGGCCTGTGGTTGATTTACATTGTTATTGAACCGGTGTCTGGCCCGTAACATGCACACTCCTGCCATGAGAAGGAGGGCGAAGGCTGGTGGTTCGGATACGGCTATTGAAGCTGTTGAGCTACCGTCGACAGGCAACAAGGTGCTCGATGGGAAAGGCTCAAAGAATTCAACATTAGCTAGTGAAAGCGATGTAATGCCAGCGCCTAGACCTACTAACTCAAAACTGGCTAACAAGAAGTCGCTCGTATCGAGAGGCGAGAAATCGCTGAATGAAAAAGCGACGCCACCAGCCAGAGGTGTTGCTTCAAAGATACCAAAAACAGTCAATTCAGCGAAAAGGTCGCTGGTGAATGTTGATGTGTCGAAGCTGACTATTGATGTATCGAACAAGATATCAAAGCCGAACGTGTCGAAGCTCTCAAAGTTAGATGCGAGTAGGTTAACTTCTATTCGTTCCCCAAGTTTAATTGCGTTGTCTGACACGACAACTTCTATAAGACTTGCATTGGCATGGCAGTTAATACAGAGAATGAGTATGGCGAATATTTTTTTCATTTCTTTTCCTTTTAATGCAGCGAGTGTCATGCTGCGCAGTTTTCACGAGTGCATAATCTAAATAGGGCACGAGCGTCTAATCTATTAACCGAACCGTCGCCGTTGATATCGAATGATGCGTCGATGTCTTCTCTTCGCGATAGGGCAAGATTGAGTGCACGAATGTCGTTGATATCGACATCACCATCTCCATCCCAATCACCTAATACGTTTGTCGCTTGTGTGTACCTGATGATTAAGCGTGCAGCTCTTGTTGAGCCACCTTCGAAAGACTCTGCTTCGCGTTCGCCATTACCCGTAATGATGAAGGTAATCGCTGAGTCAGTTGTCCAGCTGTCTTGATTTACCAATTCTTGAACAATAGAGGTTAAAGAGGGAGTCAACTGTTCTGGTCCAGCATCACCACTATCTATCCAAGGTTGAATAGACCAATCCGTTGAAGAGCGAGTTGTTATTCGTTGAGATATATCGCCATCACTTTCTGTAAAGGTCTCTGAGTTAGCACTGAGGTGGCCTCTGACGGTGATATCTGTTTGCCCAGAATTGTCATCGTCCGCCATAAATTGAATACGAGCGTCACTAATCAGTGCGCCTTGAGGGATGTTGGCTTGCGCATAACGAATACCGACGATTTGCTCATCTGTGCCACCTTCATCAACAAGCTCCAGATCTGAGCTGTCTATATTGACTTCATTTGTCTCAGCTTCCTCCTCCGCATCATCGCTACCGGTAGCGATGCGCAGTTCTCGTATGATGAGGTCTTCATCTGTACCAAAAGGCTGTTCAGGTGAGGGAGCATCAACACTGACGGTAATAGTATCTATTGATACATCGCCTCTGCTTCCGTCGTTCACTTCACCTGAGAGCCTGAGTTGAAAAGGCGTCAGTACGAAGTCACTCAAATCAACCACAGCCTTACTCCAGCTGACACCCGATGTATGTTGTTCGCCCTCTCGTAGCCACAACTGTTGCCATGATTCGCCATTGTCGGTCGTAATTTCAAAAGCTAACGACCCGATGTCATCACCGTACATTAGATAGAAAAACTCAGCGTATGCTGTTGGTTGACTAGTGAAGTCGTAACAAGGACTGAGTAGATTAACTTTGTCGTTAGGTAGCAGTAGGCTGTTCCCTGAGTCGATATGAATAAAGCTATGTCCTTCTACAGGACCATTAGCGCCTGTACTTGAGCTGTCTGTGTCAAAGTCGAACGCCCAGTTAAAATTGTCGTTGAAGGCATCTTGCGTCCAAATGTTCGGCGCAAGCTCGTCATTGTAGTTAAGCCCATCGCGATGTGGGAATTGAGTGACTAGGCTGGAGTTTGCACAAGTTGGATTGTTTCCTTCTCCATATTTGTCATGTAGATGAAACTTGTCGGTAGCTAAGATCTTAGCTATACGCCTGAACTGTTGAGGGCTATACCGGCTGCGGCAAACATTCTGTCCTCTACCCATGTAGTTAAAACCATCAGGGTTAAAGGCGGTCCCTTCACTGTCTGTATCATCGGCTTGATAGATACATTCACTGTAGTTGCTGCGGCTACCCGGATCGACAGGGGTGTCTATTAAGCCGTCACCATAGCGCCAACCTAATACGCCTTCTTGCTCTCGTATTGGAGCATCATCAACACCAGAGAATGTATGTCTTAAGCTAACATTGTGCCCAAACTCATGAATGATAGTGGTCGTTGCTAAATTTTCGGGCTCCACTTCTATGGTATCTGTCGCTTCTTCATGCCGATAGGCGTGACCATTTGAACCGTCTAAATCAGCGACAATGATATTGAGGTTTCCGTAAATAAAGAAAGGTCTGGCATCTTCTTCGTCATCGGTATTCCAATCACCATCGTTAATTCCCGGAACATCTTCACTCGTCACATAGGTGATGTTCTCAATAACAAAGTTGACGTCTATAGGTGCATAACCAGTATTTAGCTGGTTTAGACCGTCCTGTAAGTCGCTTAATGAAGCTTGAGCCTCAGTACCATCGTTGTCGCTTGCAGCAACAATATAGTGAATGGGAATAGTGATATCTGCAAAGCTAAAAGCACTAAAACAAAGTGCTGAAGCCGCGACAGATGTGATTGCAAAGCTGAGTTTTTTCTTCTTATTTGGCATAGGATGCTTCCCCGTTATTAATAGTCAACTTGTATTAATAAAGGTATATCTTTGCAGGGAGCTCAGGACAATATAGTACACATCCTTTTTAGCTCTTTTATTGCTCGCTTAGTTATCTCTTTTATATCTCTTAAAGCTCTCCAGAGAGGGTAGCGAGTGATACTCAGTTCATTGTATGAGAGGGTGTTGTAAAATCTTAATATCTGATTGAGGGTATGCGGCATTGGTAAATAAAAGACTGCTATCGAGCGTGTTAATTGACAATCCTTTAACACCCTGAAATGCAGATAACTGAGACAATTCAGTAAATGATTTTTCTTCTAAATCATAGTGCATGAAGCGGTATTGGTTATTTTTACTTTGTCGATAATAAACCCCATTCTTGTGAAGAACCCAATAATATCGAGTGTTAAAGTGCCTGCGCCTAAGCAGGCGTGTTGGTTCGTCTTCGCTGCTCAAGTTTTGTTGCCATAAGCGGCCATTGCTTGAAACATAAATGAGTGATGTGTCTGAGATCATATAGCCATAACGCCCACGATTAAATGTTAGGCGGCTAGGTTCACCGCCAGAGAGTGGGAAGCGGTAGAGTTCTGTTCTGTTATCTTTTGATACGGCTGAAATAATAGCGTCGTCGTTGAAGCCCCAAGTTGGCCTAGCATGATATTTAAAGCTTGTCTCTAGCAGCGAAACTTGGTTTTTGTGTATGTCTACAATACCAACCTGATATCCTTCGGTGTCCTTATCTCGTTGAAGAAATGCAATTTTTTGACCGTCATGAGACCAGCGAGGGTACTTTAGTTCTTGACCTTGCTTTGTCAGCTGTTGCCTGTTGAGTCCTTTGTTATCTGACAACCATAACTCATATTGCCCTGACTCATTAGATACGTAAACTATTTGATTGGAAGCTGAAGAGTAGTCAGGGTAACTATGGCTAAAATCCGACAACATGAAAGGTTGGACGTTACTAGGAGAATCAGGCAATAAACTTAAACTTGCTATATGATAGTTTTCTATGTGTTGTTGGTAAAATAGCTCTCCTGAGGCCATCGAAAAAGCAGGGTAACTAAATCCATCAATATTGAGTGGGTTTTGCTTTTTTGAGGCAACGTCAATGACATATCCGCCTCTTATATCGGCATTTTGTGACGCATAAACTAAAGACTCTCCCTTGGGATGCCAGGTTAAGCCTAATATGTCACTTTCACCAAAAGTCAGCTGTTCTTCTCGACCGTTTTGTAGGTCAACCAAGTAAATATTTTCACTGTTGTCGTTATTGCGACGGCTGATGGCGATTTGTTTACCATCAGGAGAGAAAGCCATGTCCCTGTCTTTGGAGTCGCAGTTTTCTAAGCATGAAAAACGAACAGGCGCATCAGAAAGGTCATCCAAGTTTTTGAAGTAAATGCCGCTGTTTTTATTGTCTTTGTCTCTTCCAATATAAGCTAAAGTACTGCCATCAGGCGATATGTCGATATATTGGTAGCCGCTACTGCTGCTGCAATTAGCAATTGGAGTTTCAACATGAGTAGATAGTGTTACTCGCCTGATTTGGCAATACGGTTTAGTGCGATTCTGACTACTGAAATAGAGGTGCTTTTCATCTGGGCTCCAAACAGAGAACCCTTCTTTTGCATCGCTATTGGTTAATTGTTTGGGAGGTGCGTCTGGATATTGTCTATCTTGCATATATAAATTGATATCGCCAGCAGAGTTTATCCATTGATAAGAGATGAATCTGCCACTGGGTGATGGTGCAACAAAGAGCTCACTGCCAGGGTGTTTAGTAAGATGCTTTATATTGAGTATGGGTTGGTTAAGAGGAAGAAGGGATGTTGAAGTTAAGTATATAACAGTAAAAATCGCAGCAATAAATAGAGTGCTTATTTTGACTATTGGATAACTTAGCCATAGCTTTTTAAGTGTTAGATAGTTGCTTTTGGGTTGAGCCTCTTGAAGTGTTGGAGCATCTAACCATTGTGGTTTAATCAATAGTCTATACCCAGCCTTTCTGACGGTTTCTATTATAGGGGCATCAGTCTCTTGATTTTTGAGATCTTGTCTTAGATGCCAGATAGTGTTGGTGAGAGGCTTTCCCCCTATGCTTGGATCATTAGACCAAAATAATTTTATTAACTCTTGCCTAGTGATAATTTTGGGGTATTGCTGAGCTAGGTAACTTAAAACCGCCATTTGCTTCGGCTGAATAGTATGTGTCGTTCCATTGTCAAAATGAATCGAAAAATCACAAGGCTGGACGACACAGTCGCCAACCTTAAAAGCATTTTCTGTGCTCATTTAATCTATTTTCCGAGAATTTGTATGTCTAATAGCATTAAGGTTTTGCCCTAACCGATGTTAAGTGTAAATCAGCTCGACCAGTAATCATTTATCCTGTAGTAAGCGGCAATATATTACTGCAGTCTCGTGTAGATTGGTATTGTAAACTTGTTAAAATTGGATAGGAAATCACACGCTATATGGGCTCTGGCATCGCAAATTACTGTTTATCAAACAAAGGCAACCCATTCGTCTAATAAGTGCTTAAAATCAATCAGGCCGAAGCCACAGATAGGTTGAGAATTATCTGTTTGACCGATAAATTCTGGGTGAGATACTTCGTTATCATTGAGGAAAAGCTCGACTTCGTCTTGTTCAAAAATAAGATGGTAAATTTTTCCATTGTGTTGGTAATGTGAGCGTTGTCGATTGAGTAATTGCTTGGTGATATCAATGATTAATTTAGCTTGCTGGTTATCTTTTGCTAGATCATTGGTTAACCAGTCGCCGAGTGCTTCATATTCCAAATCACATATAGCTAAGGGGTTGCCTAACAAGTCATGTTTAAATTGGTAATCCATCAGTTTTTTAGCCTTTTGTCTTCGTTGAAAACATAGCCTGTATGCTCCAGCTCAGTGAGATACACTCTGACATCAAACTCTATTTGATGATAATCAGGCAACATATGTTGGCAGAGCTTGTAAAAAGCCTTGTTGTGTTGCTTTTCTTTCAGGTGAGCTAACTCATGTACCACTATCATATTTAAGAATGGTTCTGGTGTATGCTTGAATAGGGTGCTCACCCTCAGCTCATTTTTACTTTTAAGTTTATTGCCCTGAACTCGTGATACATAGCTATGTAAGCCTAATGCGTGATTAACAATGTGTATTTCACTGTCGTACTTAACCATACTCAACGGCTGTGATTTCTTCATGTAAAGGTTTTTTAGTGACATGACATAAGTACGTAGTTCATTGTCATTTGCAACATGATGAGTGGTTGAGTATCGATTTCTTAACCAGTCTCCCAGCTTATTTTGCTCCAATAATTGTTGGATATCACGTTGTAAATGGGCTGCGTAATGCGCCAAGTAAGGCAATGGATGTTGCATAGTAGTCGATAATACCCCTCAGTTTGGATGCAGTTTACTTGGTTTTTTGTTGGACTAAGAGCCTTATGTTGTATTAATAGTTGCTTTTTTTGTTGTAGAAATTGAGATTAACTATTGACATGCAACCATTTGGTTGCCCATGATTGGTTATAACATAAGCGGATTCAGTATGGACATATTTAAAGCGTTGGCAGACGTTAATAGGCGCAGGATTATAGAAGCCTTGTACCGGCAAGAAAGGTTATCGATTAAACAACTAACGGCAGGTTCCTCAATGACGAGGCAAGCTATCACCAAGCATTTGAATATTTTAATTCGCGCTAAAGTTGTTATTGCTGAATTTTCTGGGAAAGAGCGACTACACAGTCTTAACCCTAAAGCGGTGAAAGTACTGATGGACTGGCTAGCACCATTTGCGCAGCAGTGGGATGCTCGCCTTAATCATCTGTCTGAACATTTGGGAGATAAATAATGCGTAATACGATAGATAATATTAAGCGAGAGCTAACTTTTGATAAACCGATAGAGGTTGTTTGGCGAGCCATTACCGACCCTAAAGAAGTGACTTTGTGGTTTGGCTCTGCAGCAAACTTTGAGATGACAGAAGGCTCATTGGGGTATTTTGAATGGGAAGAAGAGTGTGAAGGTCGATTTGCCATGCGAGTTGAGTCTATTGATGCACCACATTATTTTGCTTGGCGGTGGATGTACAATCAAGGTGTCCCTTTTGATGCCCAGACATCGACATTGGTCGAATGGCAATTAACTTCATTGCAAGATGGTAAAACCAGACTTTTACTAACAGAATCTGGATTTGTTGAAATAAAACATAGATTGCAAAACGTTGATGGTTGGATAGAAGAGCTGGAGGATTTACAGAGTTATTTACTGTGATTGAATCGTTGTTATTGGGGGTGAAGTTGTTGATGGCAGAGCGATTCTCTTGGCGGCACGACTCTTTGATTATATGTAGACAATCTTATTGATTAAAAATAGTCGGAGCCATGTTTTAAATTGGCATCTGTGCTCTTAGCGTATTCGTTTAGCTATAGCCTATATTAGTACCTTGCACTCGTTACTGGCTTGTCATTTTTTTTGATTGCTAGACTTGTCTGTTGTGAAATCTTGCTCTGCAAGCCGCTCTAAAAACTTAATGTTGTCTTGTTCATTTGGGGGACGAAAATTAAGTTGATCTGGCGCCATTAATTCTGGCTTGAATACTTGCAAGTCCGTCTCTTGACTTTTTATAAGCCAATCCCTTGTTTGTTGGTCTTGATCTATTTTTTTTAATGAATCCATGAATCTCAGCTGATTATCTTTTTTGTCTTGCGTTATTTTCTGTAACGCAGCCTGAATAGATATCTCTGAAGGGGCTGTTGTTAGCTCATCCACTTGAATCGGTTTGATAGGCATGGTTGGCTCTTGAGGCAATGCGTAGATATCTTTTGCTACGCTATTTGCTTGTGGATTGTTTTGGTTTGTTGATGGCTCTATAACAACAAAGTCTGGTTCAGGCGCATTAAATATCTCATTGAGCTTTGTGGCGGCTTGAATAACAAACAAAAAGGCGATTATATAAAGGAATGCGGTAGAGACTCTTGAGTTGTCTTTTGCTGGTGGCCGATTCCTCTGTTGTTTGGTATTTTGACTTTTTTGATGATTCGTATTGACGTTTTTGAGGTGAAACTCTGACGGTTTTGAGTTAATTGGTAAGGCTTGATTCATGACGAGATCAATTGCGTCAGCTGAAAAGTTTCTGGCCAACTCAAGCTCGTTACTACCCCAGTTAAATAAGTCTATTAATCTTTGGATAAAAGATGGTGGTATATAAACGTTAATATCTTGGCGGGTAAAATGTTCAGCAATAATGTAGAAAACGTAGTTGCTTATTAACTGCCGAAACTCCATTGAACGGAGTTCTGGTACCTCCAGCAAAATATCCCAAGCTCGTTTATCTGTTCTTTGCTGATGGTGTTGGAGTAGTGCTTGTAACGAGCTTAAAAACTCTTCGGCTTTAAGCTTGATATTATCGTTGTGATTGTCGGTAGGAGCTTGTTCATTTTCTCTGTCCAGATCAACTTGTAATATCTCTGGTTCAGGTCTTGTGATGTTTCCTTTTGCGAGCTGTAGCGCTTCTTTATAAGCTAGATTAAGTGTTTGAAATTCCTCGGGCTGATCTTCCGGGTGGCATTGCTTTAGTTGTTTTGCATAAGCTCTTTTTATGTCTTTTGTATTTGATGTGGCATCAATAGCGAGTCGTTCCCAACAATCCATGTTTTACCCTCTGTGCTCAATGTCATCTATGATCGTATTGACTTTTTCACGGGCTTCATTGATTAAACCCTCGTCCTGAGTATGCAATACCTGCTCAAATTGATTAAGAATATTGGCGAGGTATTCGCGAGTTTCCCCTAGGCGTTCTTCATAAAGACGTTCGATTCTGCTTATTGTCAGGCTATTGGCAGCGCGCTCTCTTGGTAGGATCTTAATATCGTCCAATGCTTTCATGCGCTTTTTAATTTCGTCGGCGGAGAGGTTATTAGATGCGTTATTAATCAGCAACGTCTTACTTTCCTCTGTGCCTCCTATTTTGAGCTTTACTTCCAAAATGCCGTTGACATCATAGGTGAACCTAATATCAACAAATTGCTGGCCAGCTTTGGCTTTAGGTACAGACGCTTCAATCCTACCTAAATTCACGTTATTAGTGGTCAGGCGACTTTCTCCTTGGAAAATTTCACAAACAATGGAGTCTTGGTTGTCGTAAATTGAATAGAGGCGCTTTTCACGGCTTAGTGGCACAGTCATGTTTCTTTCTATAACAGGTAAGAAATGTCCTGATTCATACTGCTGATTATTCCTTAAAACAGCAATTTCTACGCCTAGCGTATAGGGACAGACATCTGTGAGTACGACATCTTTAAATACACGGTCTCTGTCTTTTAGTGCTGCCTGAACAGCTGTTCCTTGAGCAACAACTTGATCGGGGTCAATACCACTCGATGGTAGTCTTCTAAATAGTTTGGAAACTTCTGTCCTAACCCATGACATGCGTGTTGCGCCGCCTACTAGAATGACATTGTCCAATTCATCTATTGCAATACCACTGTCGTTTAATGCTCGTTCAATTGGCTGAACAAACCGAGTGATAAGAGGAGCAATCGCTTCTTCAAATTGATTTCTTGAACATGCCCAATGGTAGGTTTTACCATCCAATTGGATGTCAAATTCAGCTTGATGTTGAGTCGCCAAGTCATGTTTAAGCGCTTCAATTTTTACTTGTAGTTGTGAAAGTTCGGTTTTTGATAGTTTCTGTTCAACCAATTTATTTTGAGTTAAGAAAAGCTGCTTTAATGACGCAGTGAAATCCTCGCCTCCCAAAAAGTTGTCGCCTGCTGACGCTCTAACTTCGATCACACCCTCAAAGATATCAAGAATAGAAACGTCTAGAGTACCGCCACCAAGGTCGATCACCATGAACAGCTGTTCGCTTAGCTCTTCTCCAAAACCATAGGCTAAAGCCGCGGCTGTCGGTTCATTAACAAGCCTCTCAATTTTAAGCCCAGCCATTTCTCCGGCTGCTTTAGTTGCCGCTCTTTGGGTGTCATTAAAATAAGCTGGTACGCTAATTATCGCCTCTTCAATAGAGGTTCCTAGGTATGACTCAGCATCTGCTTTTAGTTGTTTTAGTAGCAGTGCTGATAGTTCTTCGGGATAAAAGGATCGGGAGCCAAACTGGATAGACTTCTTGGTCCCCATGTAACGTTTGAATGCTGCCATTGTAAGGTGAGGGTGGCTGACTAGCCTATTTTTAGCGGCTTGACCGATAATAATTTCTTGGTTGTCTTCATCAAAACTGATAACAGAGGGCGTTATCAGTTGGCCTGTGGCATTTGGAATAATAATAGGCTTCCCATCTTGCCATAAGCATGACAAGCTGTTTGTTGTTCCTAAATCAATACCTAATAGCGCCATATTTATTCCCTATCCATCAGCTTAGAGCTTTAATATAATGGGTTAAGGTCATTCACTCAACGCCCTTTTAATTTACCCTTTGAGGTATATTTTAAGGAGTATCCGTTTTCAAGCGCTTCGTTGGCCTTCTTTGATTGCATTAACGAAAAGAGTCAATGTTCTTGAGGCCACGGTTTTAAGTGTTTTTGTTGAGTTAACTATTAAATGCTTTTTCGAGCAATGAAAACGGTAAATCTCCTATCAACAAGAGCTTTTCATGGTGCTTTTTCAACTGAGCAGGGGTATTGATGTTGTTGTCGTTTTTAAGCTTAAGTAGTGCACTCGCGCCGTACTTGTAGGTAATAACTTGAGCTGGCCAACGCTTCATTCTGGCGATTTCTCTGCGGGCAATGTCATCTTTTCCTTGGATATATTGTTGCCAATATTGTATTGCCTTTTCGTCACTCCAAGCGTAATAGTTAAGGCCGACATCTAACACAATGCGCACGGAGCGCACGATATCCCACTCCCATTTGCCCAGTTCGTCATAAGCATTGTCATAGAAACCGCATTCATTACCTAGTTCTTCGACATAAGCTGCCCAACCTTCTCTATATCCTGAGTAATTGAAAAGTTGCTGCGCCTTGCTCTCTGGTAATAATGATTCCAAAGTGAGCTGATAATGGTGTCCGGGAATAGCTTCGTGTAAATAAAGCCATGCGATTTGTCGAATGTTATACGGCTCATCAAAATAATTGTAGGAGAATTGGTTGTTTCTATAGTAACCCGGTGTTTGGGCCAGATTGCGATTGGTGCCTGCCGCGATAGGAATATCTGGAATTTTGTCAATAAAAGGGAAGCACTGACTAACTTGTTCGCTAATGTGTTGTTTTTCATCGATAAAAGCTGCATGCACCGCATCTATATCATTTAAAAAGAAACGTGACTGATTTAAGCTTTGATTGTCTTTTCCTAGAGAGTTTTTCACGTTCTGTTCTGCTTTTAGTATTCGCTGATGAACACGTGTTACTTCAGCTTCACCAAATACCATCATTTGCTCAGGTGTGGCTGCGATATCAACCCAACGCTTTAAATAATATTGATACCAAGATTTACCATAGGTTGTATGGCTTAAGCTTTCTTCTGACAATACACGCTCAGAGGTTTTCAACCATTTTTTTTCGAGTGTGATGCGCTCTAGGTTAAGAGAAATCTCATATTGAAGCAGATCGAAATCGCGTTTTTGCAATTTAGGTAAATCACTATAACTAATCGTCGTTAGCTGATCCTGTATGCTCTCTAAAGTTCTTTGTTGTGTGTTGAGCTGTTGAGAAGATTTAATGGACTTAATGTTATCGACATAGCTGAGCTGTATTGTTGGCAGTTGCAGTGCTTGGACATTATTTAATAAGGTGTTTAATTTTTGCCCACTTTCTGCTTCATTACCGTAAGCTGTTGAGAGCATCATGGTCACAGTGCAAGACCAATAAATTATTCGTTTAATCATGGCGCTTTTTCACAAGGTTGGTGTCTATATGATTCGACCATGGCTTGACCTTATCAACAACTTAAAGATGTAAGGTGATATGAATGGTGACTTGTATTATACCCATACCACCTCAAAATGCGCGTTTCAGAACGATTAGGGTACACCAATTCAAGGCGCGTCAATGACGGAATGTTCATGACCTTTTGAATTGGCGCAACGACGAAGTGGGGTGCCCTAGCCGTTTCCTTTGGACGGGTTTTAAAGCAAGTTATCCTGCTTTAGATATTCTTGACTTAGATGACTAAGCCTGCACATATCCGCCTTGACTAACGTGCTTTAAAGTCCCGCTGAAACGTGCATTTTGAGGTGGCATGGGTATATACCAATCACCTCATTAGATAGATTGCTATTACATCAATCGCTGTTTTTCTATACGTCGATAATGCAGTGGTGATTGATTCGTTGCTCTTTTGAATGAACGACTAAAGTACGAACTGTTTTTGAAACCAAGGTGTTGCGATATAACACCGACGTCTTGGTCTGTGTGAACTAACAAACGACGTGCTTCAGAGGTAACACGTGAGTGAATCAATTGACTTGCTTTCGTACCTAAGTGTTTTTGACAGAGGAAATTTAGGTGCCCTGGCGTCAGGTTTAATAGGTCAGCGTATTCAGCGACGCTTTGTGTCGTCTTAAAGTGCTGTTCTATTAATTGTCTAAAGCGAGAGATCGTCTGATGAGAAACATGATCGAGCTTCTGGCCATTCTGTAATGCATACCAACGATTAATTTTAACGAGAACCTCATAAGCAATTGCGCGCAAAAGGTGGGGGCTGTCGTCACTCAGATCGTGTATCTCATCACGCATGGCGTTGAAACGCTCTTTTAAGTATTGCTGTTGTTCTGCAGTGACAGTTAAAGACAAGGGGCCTGATCCTGTATGAAAGTAACGTAATCTGTGCAGAAATAAGGCGTCGTTGAAATGTTCCAATAAAAACTCAGACGGAAAAAATAAGCACAGGCCATCTAAGTCGTCGGCAAACCAGCGCCTTACTTGTCCTGGTGACGTAAAAAATAATGTGTTAGGTAAAATAGTATGTTGTTCGTTATCCAGCCAAAAGTC
Organism: uncultured Pseudoalteromonadaceae bacterium; assembly: GCA_964640795.1. Taxonomy (GTDB): domain Bacteria; phylum Pseudomonadota; class Gammaproteobacteria; order Enterobacterales; family Alteromonadaceae; genus M269. The sequence goes on from CAZXIN010000003.1 coordinate 71,684, forward strand.
ACCTGTTCCATGGGAAATAAGCGTAATGTCATAGAAGCTTAGCCGATATGGCTGCATCGATTTTTCAAATGTTGGCATTTCATGTATCCAAGCGACATCAATCAGTAATTCAGGCCCGTATTTTTGTTTTGAAAACTCGATGTTTTTAACATCGTTTATGACGGAGGTTTGTTTAATACTCATAAACTGGCTTTTCCCTTACGTTGAATTTATGGATATAACGTGTTCTCAGGCAGTATCACTCATTTATCATTAATTTTTACAATTATAAATACCTCATCATTGAAAAGTACCGAAAGTGGCTTGTTTGTGGCATATCAAGCACCGCAGTTCGCATCTAGAATAAGTGCCTTGGTTGGAATTTTGGGACGGTGATTATGTCGATGTTTAAAGTGCTCTTATTGTTAGTTCAATTTATTGGGTTGCTCATGCTTTCTTCCATGAGTATTGCGCTGCAAGTTGTTGAAGTAGATGATCCAAACTGGGTGTTTGATGATAAAGGAGTCAGTCTTGAAAAGGTTGCTGGGCGTCAAGCTATCAAGATTAAATCAGGAAAAGCCGTTTTAAACGATATTTTATTGGAAGATGGGATCATTGAATATGATATGTACCTTTCCGGTGAGCGCGCTTTTAGCTATTTGTATTTTCGTTATGAATCTAACGATGAGCACGAAGAAATTTACTTCAGAAGTCACAAGAGTAATGCGCCTGATGCGGTGCAGTATTCACCTGTTTTTCAGCGACGTTCGGCTTGGCAAATCTATCATGGTGATAAAGGCACTGCGCCAGTAACATTGCCACCTAAAACGTGGATCAAAGTCAAAATTGAACTGATTGGGCAAACAATGAAGTTATGGGTGGGAGATAATCCAGAAGTGGTACTCACGATTAACCACTTGGGGCGGAAGGCTCAATCAGGAGCATTGGCTTTTCGAGGCTTTGTGCCTAGAAATAGCCCCGCAGAATACAGTGCTTATTTCAGTAACTTAAAAATCACCAAAAGAACGGCTGCTAAGACTGACGTTAACCCTGATGTATCTTTACCTTTAGGGCAGATTACAACGTGGCGTGTTTCACCTGCATTCGATAGCGCGAAAGGGCCTGTGGTTCAGTTGCCAGAGTTACCTGATAGCAGTAAGTGGACAACGCCCACTATGCAGCCAGATGGTAGTTTTGAGTTTTTACGATCGCGAAAGATACCAGATAAATCTGGGCACTGGGCAACGGCTGCAGACGTAACCCTTCGTTCTGAACAACCTCAAAATTGCGAGTTACACCTTGGGTTTAGCGATGAAATAACGCTGTCGGTAAATGGAACCCCCGTGTTATATCAGGATGCTAGTTATAGATACGGTGATAGGCGGCAAGAAGGGTTGATGCATCCAGATCAAGTTGTTGCCTATATTCAGTTGGCTAAAGGTGATAATCATGTTCGAGCTGTGATTGCAGATCGATTTGGTGGATGGGGGTTAAGCGCTCGTCTTGAAAAATGTACTGGTGTAGAGCAGCGCTAAGCCTTCAAATGCTAATTGAATGCACTGGAACAGGGCATTTGTTGCACAAAATAAACGAACCCTAGTGCGCTAGAGCCTGATCAGGGGCTTTTAAAGTACTTGCCATATACGCTAGCATGGATGCTGCGCATAAGACTAACAAGCAAAATAGAATGGAGTTTCCAATTATCGCGTGCAATAAGACTGACGTTGTGGCGATTGTTACCATCATAGTCGCCGCCACAAAAATGAAATTGGGCTTAAACAGTAAAAGTGCTGCTGTTAATTTAAGGCTGCCAACCACAATCATGCCAAGGAAGTTTGACTCAATGGTAGCAAGTACCGAATACTGCGGAGGGTAACCTAATAAAGTTTGACTGCCGCAGACAGCAAAAACAACAAACAAAGATAACCTTAATACAGCATAGACTCCGTCTGATAGGAGCCGTTTCTTCTCTATGTACTCTTTTCGCTTTTCTTTGAAGGTACTCAACATAACGTTTCCCTTTTATATAGATTGATATGTTGGTGGTGTTCAGCTTATCTATAAGAACTCGACCGATCGTAGCAATCCTATTAATCATATGAATGAGTAAGCATTTTATAGGCCAACAGTAACAATAAAGTGATTGGTTGATCTCGATGCCTTTAGTGTTAGCTTGGTTAAAATGAATGATATATCTCAGTCGTATTACTTATGTCTTTGACTTATATGCGCTTTGATTAAGAAAGTACTGTCCTTTGTTGTAGTCGACGATCTTATTTTTTTAACGCTCTTTAAGCTCAGAATGTATTCTGAAATGTAAACCTCTTGGTTGGTGATGCCATTCTCTTTCTGAGTTGTAAAAAAATATGACAGGTGTGCCGATTCAAAACTCAGATTGACGAGATATCGGCTAAACAAACGCTAACGGCGATTTCGTGCGTAATACCAATCATAGTGATCAGTTCTCACTAGGGGTTGGTATAATGTATTCTGAAACAATAATAAAAACGAGAAAGGCATAATGGAAAAGCTATTCGTCAGCTTATTTGCATTGATTTGTGCTTGCGACTTAGTCTTAAAAATTGAGCAAGTGACTGTAGCGGCTGCCAACAGCGAACCAAATATGAGGCTTCCTAAGGGAGGTTGGCTCGAGACTCAACCAACAACTGTCCTCAAAAAGTGGCTGAGTGATGTTTTAATTATGCAGCCGAGAAGTGATATGAGCATGCTACTGCAACTTCGCACTTTCGTTTGGCACGTTATGAAGTGTTTGATGAAGAGGTTTGATGTGCGCGTGACCAAATTGGCGTTGTAACACGTGCCCTTGTTGTTACTAAACTGGGTTAACCTGGTACAAGTTAGCGCATTGACGCTGCTGGTTTTTGGCTTGTATTTGCTTAAAGGCTATAAGCATTATCGATTGGTGCAGGCGTTCTTTGTGTTTGTGCTGGCTCTGGTTGTCGCCAATATTGCTGAAGAAGTGTTCAATACGCGCCAATGGTATCTCGTTTCGCCTATATTTGTGGTGGGCTATGGGCCTATGCTTTATCTCGTTGCTCGTTCTCTAGTGCATCAAAGTATCAATAGGAAAGGGATATATCACTTTTTACCTATGTTTGCGTCACTCTTCTTTACTCAGCATCCGCAATGGGTTATTGGCTTCGGTACTATACTGCAAGCGATCTATGCTGCGATGACTTTTCTGTTGGTGCTGAATTTTAATAAAGAACTCTTGAGCAAGAGGTCAGATTCCGAAGACCTGTCGCTGACATGGTTTGCTTGGTTGTTTGGTGTTTCCACTATGGTACATGTTTTCGACTTAGTGAGACTTAATATTCAGCCGTTTATTGATCTTGATACTAATCTGTTAGGGCAACTGCTTAGTACTATCATTGGTGTTGTCGTTATGGCTGTCATGTTGAAAAAATTACTTCAATATAACGAGGGGATTTTATCACTAATTGAGCAGAATGAGATCGATGAGGTTTCTGGCACCGATGATTCAAAAGGTGATGACTTTCTGTCTATCTTCGAACATCTTGACACCGATATAAAGTTAAAAGGTCTTTACCGGCAACCGCGTTTAAGCTTGACTGATTTGTCTAATCAAACTGGATTGCAGTCTCGAGATATCTCCAGAGCGATTAACCTGCATAGTGGATTAAACTTTAATGACTACATTAACCAGTTTCGTGTTGAGGATGTCAAACGCGCAATTTTATCGGCACCCAATGCTTCTCTGCTAGAGTTGGCATTAGTTGTAGGATTTAATTCCAAAACCAGCTTCAACCAAACCTTCAAGAGGTTAACTGGTGAAACACCTAGCGCATTCAAAAAGCGCCATATCAAGACTTAGAGCGTTCTAAATCATGATTTAGAACGAATAAAAAAGCGAACTCGATAGGCTGTCCGTCAATGATTTTTACAGGATGACTTGATGCCTACTTTTATACGTCTTGCTTTTAGCTTTATCGTGCTAGTGACTCTTGGTTGCAATACGGTTGCTCCAGAATCAAACCATGACCTTGTATTAACAAACGTTAATGTCGTTGATCCACTCAATAAAACCATTATCCCAAATCAAAAAATATGGATGAGTGACGGTGTTATAAAAACAATCAGTCCGGCCAGTGACTTAGTTGAATCAACCAAGGTGAATACGATTGATGGACAGGGTGGTTTTGTGACGCCAGGCTTAATTGATATGCACACGCATATATACGATAGAGCTGCACCTGCGATTGCCCTCTCACATGGTGTAGTGCATATGCGTGTGTTAAATGGCATGCCGCAGCTTTTACAATGGCGAGAAGCCTTGAATAAGGGCGAATTGTGGGGAAGTACATTGAGTGTCAGTAGTCCCATAGTGACTGGGAATCCAGATGACGCTCTTAGAACTTACATTGAAACAACCGCTGATGCCCATGATGCTGTCGAAGATGCACTTGAGGCGGGATATGATTTGATTAAGGTATACAATAGCCTATCCCTTGAGTTACATGACGCAGTTATCACTCGGGCCAATGAGCTCAATATGCCGATAGCTCAGCACGGTCCGCATCCGCCAACAGGGATGCCGTGGGAACGACTCAAAGGAATACAATCACTTGAGCATGTAGAAGACATATTTCAAGGGCCTTTAGTGTTTAAACAGGATGCAGAAAAGTTAGAAAAAACGCTAACTAAACTAAAAGCACTTGAAGTGCCTATTGTCCCAACCTTGAGTGTTTTTGAACAACTGACGCGGATAAGCACGGAAAAAGAGGTATTTCTCAATACATTACCGACTGATTATACGCCGCCCATTGTTCGTTATGTCGAGAAAACAGGGCAAGTTAAACGTTGGTTAGATGCGTCAGAGGCAAGAGCAGATTTCAATCGCCAAGAGCTGGAATATTTGATCCACATAACGCGCGAAATTCATGATAAAAGCATGCCCATATTAGTTGGTTCAGATTCTGGCGTTTTAATGTTGCCCTATGGTTTGGGCACACATTCTGAAATGGCGCTATTGTTAAGGGCTGGACTATCTAGCTTTGAGGTGATTCAAGCTGCAACCGTTAGTCCGGCTAAGGTGCTTGGGCTTGATTCTGAATTAGGGCAAATTAAACGTAACGCAAGAGCTGATTTTATCTACACTCGAAGCAATCCAACACAGGATTTAACTGTACTGAGAGAGCCTGATGCAGTGGTTAAAAAAGGCCGATGGTATAGTGCGGAGTCGTTAATTGCACACAGAGAGAATGCGATTAGAAAAAGAAGTTTGTTTAAGGAGTTATGGTTGTTGTTGAGTAATTTATAGCTGAATCAGTCTATATTGATTCGCATTGGAATAGGTTTATCTGCACTCTAAGTAGAGAGGTGTTAATTAGCGTAAACCCAAGTATGACCTTTAGTGGCTGCGGCCACTAAATTTTTTGTCGACTTTGAAGTGATGAGTATGCCTTAACCGAATAGGTTATGGACATTATCTCTAGGCCTTGGTCTATGAGGCTCTATAGAGTGAATAGGCAGCTTAGCATCATCATACTGATGAATATTGACTATCCATGGCTCCCCATCTTTGAAAATTGCATAGACCCTATCAACATCGACAAAACAGATTAAAAATAGTGGACTAGCATGATTCACATATTGCCATTCATATTCATCTGTTTGACGAAAAGCATTATCTCCATGGAAACAAGCAGCATACACATAGTCGGTTTTAGACTCAGATAGAGCGGTTTCATAATCAATAAAGCCACCCCATTGTATGGATTTATAGTCATACTCATTCTGTACCACATCCACACAGCGACCACACGCATAACTGCCAACAACAACCGCTAAAGCTTCGTGTTTGAGTTTTAATTCATATTTCTTCATGCTGTATAAATTTACAGTATTTTGTCTGGAAACTCAAATTTTTACCAAACCACTCAAATTCAAAAGTATAAAGATTAGCGTAATACGCTCTAGCGTTTTCTATATCAGAATCAAGAGAAGTTGTTTTCTACCAATGCTTAAAACATGAAAGTAAGCTTAAAGGTTTGTATGTGAAATCAGTTGCTGTAAGGCAATATTGAACTTATCTCGTAAATGAGAAGGAGTCGTTTGATGAAGTTCAACGCGCTCGCATTTGTTAAATAGCATGAAGTGCTTTAGTTCTTTGATAAAAGCATCAATGAAAGGCTCCAGTTTCCTTAGTGTGGGTTCCAAAGCGATATGCTGAATATGAAGTGTGGATGTTTTCCTATCCGATTTGCAGTCGATTCTCGCAACGAGCTTTCCGTCCCATAAAATAGGTAATGAGAAATAGCCATGTTGCCGTTTGTTCGCAGGTAGATAACACTCGATTAAATAATCAAAGTTAAAAAAGCGCTGCATACGCTTACGCTGAATAACTAAGTTGTCAAATGGAGATAGGATCTTGAGCTTGCTTCTTGAGAGAGGCTGGCTTAACAGAGCAAATGATTGGGGTAATGCATAATATAAACTTTTACCTACATTAACTTCGGCCAATTCGTTACTGATCAGCATATTATGAATTTGAGTCTTTACTATCTCTTTAGTATTTTTCAGTAAATAAACGATATCTGGCAGTTGAGCTAACCCATTAACTTCAAGGTATCTCGTAATGAGGAATCGCGCATACTCTTCATCGCTTGGCATGGTTGTGTCAACCGAACTTGGGAGTACACGTTCTGTTAAGTCATAGACTTTGTGAAAGTTATTTCGGCGAGAGATCATTAAATCCCCTTGCATAAAGAGGTATTCAAGCGCTTGTTTGGTTGGCTTGCTTGCCCAATCCACTTTGTTTGTTGTGTCATTGTCGAAGTCTTTTGCCATTAAAGGACCTTCGCTCTTGATTCTTTCCAATACTTCACTAATGAGTTTGTTGTTACGCGGATACCAGTGTTTTTGTTTACCTGTTTTCATGGCATGTTTACGAGATAAACTAAACCGATAGTCCTTCATGGGGAGGTAAGCGGCTGCATGTGACCAGTACTCAAAAGCATCCTTTGATTTTACAAGCTGATCTAAATGATCATTTTTATATCTCGGGTTTCTGTTCCAAAGCGTATGGTGATGTGCTCTTTCAATGACTGAAATAGTATCTATTTGCACATAACCAAGGTGCTCAAGTGCTGACAAAGTAACGTTAATACTTTGCCCTTTCGTTGTGCTAGGAGGTAGCTTTTGTGATAGGAGAATGAGTTTTCTGGCCTCTGCAATGGATAGTGAATCAGTCAACGAATACTCCTTATTATGTCGAGTTTTTAGATAATGCCTTGTTGAGATAGCGAATCAATCTCGTCTGCATCCATTTGTAGCCTATCGTTTAAGATACATTGCGTGTGTTGTCCTAGAGTGGGTGGTGCCTGTTTATATTGTATAGGCGTTCTAGAAAAATTGATTGGGTTTGCAACTGACGGAACAACATCGTTGCTTTCGTTGATTAAGTCCAGTTGCATTTGTCTGTGCTTGATTTGGTCATTGTCGAATACCTGTTCAATAGTGTTAATTGGGCCGCATGGGACACCTTTTTCTTCTAGCTTTTCTAACCAAAACGCACTGCCTTTAGCTTCGATAATTGCTGACAGGGTTGGTACAACAATATCACGATGCGTTACGCGTGAAGCATTCGTGGTAAAACGCTCATCTTTAAGAAGTTCATTGCATTGAGCGACGTCACAAAAATCAGCAAATTGCGAATCGTTACCTATCGTTAATATTATAAAACTATCGAGTGTTTTGAATGTTTGATAAGGGACAATATTGGGGTGTGCGTTACCCATTCTTTGTGGAATTTGATCACCAGCGAGGTAGTTCATTGCTTGATTAGCTAATGTAGCCACTTGAACATCAAGTAACGCCAGATCAATGTGCTGCCCTAGCTGGGACTTCTCACGCTCGATTATTGCACTCTGAATGGCTGTTGTTGCGTACATACCGGTGAGGATATCAGTAAGGGCTACACCAACCTTTTGCGGACCTCCACCGGGCATATCATCTGACTCGCCCGTGACACTCATAAGCCCACCCATGCCTTGTAAAAGAAAGTCGTATCCCGCGCGATTTGCATAAGGTCCACTTTGACCAAACCCTGTAATAGAGCAATATATGAGTTGTGGGTTGATAGCTTTCAATGATGGATAATCGAGTTTGTATTTTTTCAAACCTCCGACTTTAAAGTTTTCTATGACAACATCACTTTGTTCAACAAGCTTATGAAGCAGTGCTTGTCCCTGAGGTTTACGAATGTCTACTGTTATTGACTGTTTACCTCGGTTGGTAGACAAAAAATAGGCTGACTCGGATGTCGCATTGCCTTGTTCGTCTTTTAGATAAGGAGGACCCCAATGACGTGTATCGTCTCCTGCTACCGGCTTTTCTACCTTTATTACGTCTGCTCCTAAGTCAGCTAGCATTTGTCCTGCCCATGGGCCTGCAAGAATGCGACTGAGCTCTAAAACTCTAATATGTGATAAGGGGGCTTGGTGCATGAAGTGCTTTCCTCACAAGAAAACTGACTTGGTATGTTCAGAGTAAAATAATAGCGGAAGCTGTCAGTGTAAAATAGATAGCATTTGGTAAGAAAAATGTTATACAAATCAAGATGTATCGCATATAGAGTATTTCGCGTCAATGATTTTGTAAAGCTGGCCGATAGAACATCTAATACTAGAGCGTGTTGATCTTTTCTGTACGGATTTTGTTCTAAATGAAGGCTTTTTGATTGCAGCGCGTACTTGTAGGCCTATAAATATAAGTCAAAAGTACGTAACAAAGAGCAAGAAGCTTTTATGACGAACCCTTTGGACAGCGTTTGTTTGTTATTGATATGGCATCAGAGCCTATTCGTTTATGTCAATAAACCTTGTAGTCTCATCTTTGTCTGAATAACAAACAACTCGCTGCAAAACTGTACAGAAAAGATCAACATGCTCCAATTGTATCTAATGAAGTGGCCGCTCAACGAGAGTTAAAAGGGGTTGAGTCTGGCGAGACATAATGAACATACATTTTCTGAATATTAGCCTGACTAAAACGAAGTATATGTACGACTAACGAATGCACATTTGAGGCTTAAAAAGCTTTAGAAAAGAGAGTTAATTGCCTTCACTATTTTTTGGAATATTTAACCGATGTATTCCATACTTGATAATGGAATCTACTCTTTTATGTGCAACGTGATGTGATTTAAGCGAGAGGAGTTGTCGTTATTTTATCGATTAATAGTTTTAGAAATATGATCAATAGTGTGACAGACGCTGTTGTTGTATTTAATCATCAAGGTACCGCACTCTATTACAACAGAGCGTTTGAGCAACTTGATCATGAATTAAAAGCTGAAGTGAGTAGCGATATAAAGAAAAGCTTCAGCGAGCCCAACTGTGTTTTTGAGCATCGTAGAAAGTTAATAAGGCGACTTGTTGTAGATGAAGGTTATGCTTTCATTATTGGACCAGAACACGCTCATGAATCAATTGCAGAAAGGACGTTGAGAGAATTGTCTGCCGCAGTTTCTATTTCTGATGATATATATGTGGCCGCCGCAAGTGCGATATTCTCTTGTCTAGGTTGGCGTTGGGTTGTTATTACTCGATTCTCTTCGCCAGAAAGGCTAGAGGTGTTGGCTTTTCTGGATAACGGCGAAAGGCAAGATGAGTACGAATATGAGTTTGCAGGGACACCTTGCGAATCCGTTGTCGATACCAAGCGTTTTACTATGTTTTCTGACGTCAGCTTGGCATTTCCTGATTACAAAGCGTTAAGCGATATGGGTGCCAAAACATATGCCGGGCTTGTTTATCGAGGGACAGACAATCAACCTCTCGGACACGTCATGGCAATACATGACTCTAGAGAAGTGGACTTCAGCGTGACTGAAGATGTCATAGGGACAGCGACTATCGCACTATCCTCCCATTTTCAGCTACTCAAAACACATTCTAAATTGGTTGAGGTCGAGGCACTGGCGAGAGTGGATTGTTTGACGAATATAGGGAATCGCCAAGCCTATCAATCAACTTTAGAGACAGTGATTCAAGAGGTTAGCGCTACTGGGAATCTTAGTTGGACTATTGCTATTGTCGACCTTGATCATCTAAAAGAATTAAATGATGAAAGAGGGCATAGTGTCGGCGATAAATTCTTACAGCTTATGGCATCTGAACTTGCTCGTATTGGTCGGACTGAAGATTATGTCTTTAGAATTGGCGGTGATGAGTTTGCGTTGATATATCGGCAAAGTAATTCTGTTTTCATTAGTTCACTGCTTCAGCGGTTTGAGAAAGCGGTTGAACGAGTTCGTTTAGCGCTGAACTTTTACATCAATGCCAGTATTGGCTGCGCAGTTTTGGATGAAGTTGGTGGTGATGTCAACGAATGTGTCAAGCTTGCTGATAAGCGTATGTACAGCATGAAAAGTAAAAACAAAGGAATGTTAGATGTCTCAACGACGGTTATTGAGCGCTGACACCGATAACACCGTCATTGACTTCTAGGTAGTTAGCCGCCGGATGCTCGCTATTCAGATAACGGGATACCAATTCTTTGAATGCTAAGGAGGTTTTGAATTCTTCGGCTGAGGCCTTTAAGGCGTTAGATACGGGGACGAGATCATCGCTTTTCTTCAATGCGAGATAACTGACAGACTTTTTATAAGTGAATACGCGCTTGATGGATGAGCAGTCTAGTTGGCTGTCAATGCAAGTGAGGATTAACCCCATATCAGAGAAAAAAAGGCTCTTTGTTCGGCCTTTTAAAAGGGAGCGAATAGCAACAGACCATTGATTAAAGGCTATGGTTGTGTCTGCGTGCTTATCACGGAGAATCTGATGTCGGTAATCATCTCTAAGGACAGCGATACTCCCCAATTGACTGACATCCTCTATAGATTCTATCTTATGATTGACGGTATCAAGTGTGTATATGGCTACTGCGTTGACAGATATAGGGGTAATCCAGAAAAAGGCATTTTCTCTTTCTGGGGTTCTTACCAAGGCTGAAATGACGCTGAGTCGATTGTTTTCAGACCGCTTTAATACTCTTGCCCACGGTAAGCTTTCAACTTTTGCTTGATAACCAGCATTTTTGAGTATGGCTTTATTTAGATCGATTGAGTAGCCATCTAGCGTCGTGTGGTCATCCATCATACTAAAGAAGGGCACGGGACTCGTTAAAAGCTCTAATTCAATATTGGGCTGAACACCTATAGCGTAGACAAATGTACTCGATAGCAGCACAACAGTAAGCAAAGATCGCTTGATAATGTGTGTCACCAAGTTTAAGTCACGCTTATTCAAATCTCCTCCTTTTGCTATTCATGATGCTTCATTCAGCTTAGACCCTAAATAGGCATTTTATAAGTTTAACATCTGACTTAGGTTAAAAATATGCGCGTTTTAGCCAGCATTGGTCTCGGTATAAATGAAAATATGGATTTCTACATGTCAAACGCAATACTTTTTACAAATATTCACAATTGAATGCCTCTTTAAGAAGTGTTTTTTTCTACAAATGATAGATTTATAGAGGAGTTAACGACTTCAATAAATAGACTTAAATGACCCGGTGATAAATTGTTAAAGCAAAATGTACTGGTTGTGGACGATGAATATTTAGCCCGGCAATCAGTTAAAATAATGTTAGAAAAGCAGAATGGTGTAGGTGAGGTTTTTGAAGCAAAAAATAGCTCCGAAGCTCTGAAAGTATTTGGTGATCAAAACCCTGATATTGTCTTTATGGATATACAGATGCCAGGTATTAGCGGAATTGAGCTTGCTAAACAGCTACCTAATCATTGTCATATAGTGTTTGCGACGGCTTACGATAAGTTTGCTGTCGAGGCGTTTGAGCTAAATGCTGTAGATTATCTATTGAAACCATTTGATGATGATCGATTTACACAAGCTTGGATGAAGATTCAAGATAAATCGAAGGATAATTCGAGGGAGAATATCGACTTTCATCAAGTAGAAAAAAGCATAGAAAACCTTAGTGATACGCAAGAGAAAATATATAGGAAACGTCTGGTCATAAAAGACCCAGGACGTATTCGCCTTGTTGATGTCGACAGTATTCAGTACATATCTGGTGCAGGGAATTATGCTGAACTTCATTTAGCTGATTGCAATGAAGTATTGCATAGAGAAACATTAACAATGCTCGAAAAGCAGCTAGACCCTGAGTTATTTGTTCGTATCCATCGTTCAACTATTGTACGGCGTGACAGTGTAATAGAACTAAGGCCTAACGAGCGAGGTGATTACAGCATTGTCCTTAAGTGTGGAAAAGTACTCACCCTGTCTCGAACGCATAAAGACAAGCTCGATATGTTATTGAGCTAGACTAACTTGCCTCGCTCACAGCACATGCATCATGACTGTTTGAGTGGGCATTTGTTACATCAATTTCAATCTGTATTAGATTGCTTGCAGCTATATCTATACATTTCGTATTAGACTGTGCTTTAAGCAAAAATGAGCACAGTGGCTGTCCACAATAATCCGGCTATTCCCGCCGCGAAACTGGCAGGCACAATTTGCGTTCTAACATGATCCATCAAGTCACACCCCGTCGTCATTGAACTCAATATGGTGGTGTCTGATATGGGTGAGCACTGATCACCAAACACGCTGCCATTGAGTACTGTAGCGAAACAAACCGCCATATAGAGCTCTGGGTGTGCTAACCCTTGTGTTTGTGCAATTGCCCAAGCTAACGGCAGCGCGAGCGGAAATGCAATAGCATAAGTTCCCCAACTGGTGCCTGTTGAAAAGGCGATAACCATTGTCATTAGCTGCAATAGCACAGGTAAAACCCAGAACGGAATTTGCTGCCCCAGTAATTCCACAAGGTATAATCCACCTCCTAACTGCTTGCTAATTGCACCAATAGTAATAGCTAGCATTAAAATTACTGACGCAACGACCACGCCTTTTATTCCGGTTCCAAAACCATCAAGAAGATCACCTAAACTCATGCCTTTAAATAAGGCCATGATCATGCACAACCCAAGAGCTGAACCGAAGGCCCAGTTAATTTGAGGAGAACCCGTTGTGATAAATGTCGTAATCGCAACAGCAATGAGAAGAACAATGGGTAAAACAAACTCGAGCATACTAGGCTTGTAGTGCTCTGGCACTGTTGTACTTTGTAGTTCCTTGGCGCTGAGTGGCTTAGCATTTGGAGCGTCAAGTTGGCCTGTAGTCTTTGCTCTTTCAATCGCTTTGCGTAGAGGTTTGCCAGCAAATGTGTAGATATTCAAACTAATTAATAGTGTGCCAAGGACAGCAAGGATGCCGTAAAAGCTGAAAGGTACACTGCTGAAGAAAAAGGCGATTCGGTCAGATTCTGTTGCTAAAAAAGAGACACCAGGAACAAAGATAAGTGCCTGAACATAGGCAGGCCAAGCATTGAACGCTATGACCGAAGCAATAGGAGAGGCTGTCGAGTCGACAATGTAGCTCAACTCTTCGTGGCTGACGTTGGCTTTGTCAGCCATAGGTTTAACCGTGGAACCAACGAGGACCGTACTCATAGTGCCGCCTTGAAAGAAAAGAACCCCTAGCATCCAGGTGATTAATTTGGCAGAGCGAGGGCCTTTGACATAGTGCTCTGTCATGTATGTCGCAAATGCTTGTGCTGCGCCTGTTTTGGTCCAAATACCCATGAGCCCACCAAGCAGCCAAAGATAGAGTAATAAAATACCTGCGGCTGATGTGGTCGCCATATTCGGAATAAGTACAGCGTCAGTAATGTCAAAACGACCTAACATAAAAGCACCGATAACAATGCCACTGAATAAAGCTACAAGTGGCTCTCGAGTCAATAAACAAAGAGCAACAGCGACCAGCGCTGGTAATAATGACCACAAGCCATAATGAAAGACCGGTTTGATAAGTTTTAGGTTAGACGGGTCTTGATTAAAGTAGACCCACTGCTGATTTAATTCGGGTTGTTGACGTGTTTTGTCGAGTGCTTCTTGCCTCAGTGCCGAGTTTTCGTAGGCAACGGGATTATCGACAAGGACTTCTTTACCTCTTTGTGTGTATGCCTGTTGTCCGAATTCATTTTGATAAATTTGATAAGTTTGGCTTTGTTCTCGCCAAGTTGGATCTACATTGAAAAAGACATGCAAAGAGCCTGCAAGGCTTAAAAAAAGTATAAAAAGTGCTAGCCGGTTGGCGTTATTGAACATGTGAGCATCGCTTATATTGATCCAATTACTAGAGCGTGTTGGTCTTTGTTGTATAGATTTAGAACCCTTTGGACAGCGTTTGTTTGTTATTGATACGGCATCAGAGCCTATTCGTTTATATCAATAAACAACATCGTCTCTTCTTTGTTTCAATAACAAATAACTCGCTGCAAAACGGTATAACAAAGATCAACACGCTCTAGTCTATCCTGCCATCAATAGTTTAGCTATTAGCTTGTTAACCCATTGTTTAAATTAATGTAAAGTGGGTTTTGCACTTGCTACTTGCTGAATATGGCAAATGGGTTGGCAGTTATTCCTCAAGCATTGTAAGGTTATGCACTGAACACATAAAACGGCGATCAATTTCTTCTGTTGAAGCCACAATCACATTGTTAGCGGGGTACGTTAACAAACTATTGTCAGGAACACATCATGTTAAAAACTCTCACATTGTTGGCGTCGCTCCTTAGCGTTGCAGCTGTTGCACAAGATCGATTTGCTAATGTAGAAATTAAAACGACCCCTTTAAATGGTAGCGCGTTTATGTTGGTTGGTGCAGGTGGGAACATAGGTGTGTCAGCAGGTGACGATGGGCTTTTGATTATTGATGATCAGTTTGAGCCACTCGCTGAGAAAATTGCAGCTGCATTAAAAGACATCAATAAGTCACCGGTAAAATATGTTGTCAATACGCATTACCACGGTGATCATACGGGCAGTAACGCTTGGTTCAAAGACAATCAAGATGCAACGATTTTCGCTCACGACAATGTCAGAGTTCGCATGACGTTGGGCGCTGATGCTAAGCCATCTAGCTTCCCAGTTGTCACTTATGATCAAGGGTTAAAGTTCCATTTCAATGGTGACACTATTCACCTCAAGCACCTCAACACTGGACATACAGACGGAGACAGTGTTGTCTTTTTTGAAGACGCAAATGTGTTGCACGCTGGAGATCTATATTTCAATGGCTTCTTTCCATTCATTGATTTATCGAGTGGCGGGTCGGTTCCTGGCTTTATCGACAGTATTGAACAGATGGTCGCTTTAGTTGATAACAATACGCAAATTATTCCTGGACATGGTGAGCTGGCTAGTAAAGGTGATTTGAAAGAGTATCTTAATATGCTTTACGCGACTCGTGATGCGGTAGCTAGAATGAAATTTAGTGGTATGACACTTGAAGAAGCGATTGAGAAAGGCTTGGATGAAAAGTGGGAACCTTGGGGCAACTTTTTCATTAAAGAAGACCGTTGGATAACAACGCTTTATCTTGGTTTGTAATTCATTAGGTTTAGAATGATAAAAAGGCGCTTATTTTAGGCGCCTTTTTTTGTACAAAAAATATGCATGGGGGTTAGTCATATGCGTGCTGTTGTTTACGAAAAATTTGGTCAATTGCCTTCAATTCAGACTATGCCAGATCCCACACCAACCCCTGAAGGTGTGGTAATCAAAGTTGAAGCCACTGGTGTTTGTAGAAGCGATTGGCATGGCTGGATGGGACATGACGATGATATTGATTTACCGCATATCCCTGGGCATGAATTGGCTGGAATTGTCGTTGCTGTGGGGCATAAAGTCCAACGCTGGAGAGAAGGAGAGCGTGTTACGGTTCCTTTTGTTGGTGGGTGTGGTCATTGCCCTGAATGTGCAGCAGGACATCATCAAGTTTGTGACGATCAGTTTCAACCAGGGTTTACTCATTGGGGCTCGTTTGCTGAATATGTGGCTGTTGACTATGCTGATGTAAATTTAGTTTCATTACCCAAAAGCATGGCATTTAGCACCGCAGCCAGTTTAGGGTGTCGTTTTGTCACTTCTTTTAGAGCAGTTGTTGATCAAGGTAAAGTGTCGGCCGGGCAATGGGTTGTTGTGCACGGTTGTGGCGGTGTCGGACTGTCTGCTGTGATGATTGCCAATGCACTTGGAGCCAATGTTATCGCAGTTGATGTGAATGAAGAGACGCTCTTATTCGCTAAATCTCTTGGAGCGATAGCAACCATTAATGCATCACGGCAATCTGATGTTGTCGATATGGTTCGTGAATTAACGGGTGGGGGAGCGCATGTTTCAATTGATGCGTTGGGGCATCAATCGACCTGTTTCAATTCTATTAGCAACTTACGAAAACGTGGAAAACATATTCAGATTGGTTTGATGCTAGCGGAACATAGCTTGCCGCAGATTCCAATGGGGCAAGTGATTGCTAATGAGTTAGAAATTATTGGTAGCCACGGTATGCAATCTTATCGTTATTTGGCTATGTTTGATATGATAAGCGCGGGCAAACTTGCACCAGAGAGACTAGTCGGTAATACCATCAGCTTAAGTGAATCTATATATGCGCTTACAACCATGGATAAAGCGATCACACAAGGGGTCACTGTCATCACTGAGTTCGATAAATAAATAGATCGGTAAAAGGTGAATATGCCACCGATTTGGTATGCATTAATGGCATCATGAACGGCTATTTGATATAGACTAAGGCATTTCAACTTCGAGGTTATAAGGACAGTCAATATGTCAGATCAAATTGATACTGAGACACTTAAAAAAATACAAAGTTATGGTGCTGACAAGCGCTATCAATATCTGATAAAGCAAGTTGCAACACATCAAAAAGTATGGATTCTAAAAGATGAACACGGCTGCGTTATGCTCAATTCTGATGATGAAGATTGCGTACCTATATGGCCTCACAAAGAAGCGGCTGAAGCATGGGCAACCGAAGAATGGGAGCAATGTCAGGCAGAATCGATTGAGTTAGATGTTTGGTTAAGCCGCTGGACGAATGGGCTCATTGATGACGAAATCGCGATAGCTGCTTTTCCTGATACGAACAGTGAAGGTTTAGTTGTTTATCCTGATGAGTTTGAAGAACAGTTGAATAAAAATTAGCGCGAGTTGGACTCGAAAGATCAACATGTTCTAGTGACGGTAAATTATTTTCTTGATTATTTCGCAAACTCAATACACATTAGTCAAAGCAGGTGTTAGTCATATGCCTGTGGTTATGGAATGGCTAGGTTCCGCTGAGGAATTACTTTTGTGGGGAGGTCCTGGCTTGATTTATGGGCTTGATGCAGAAGGGTTTGCTGAACAAATTAGACTGGATGAGGTTAACTCTTGGGTTTTGCAGAATAACCAGAAGGGCATTGTGGGCTTCGGTCAATATTATGAGCGATTGGATCGTATCCATTTTGGCAGGATAGGTATTGATAAAGCCAAAAGAGGGGAAGGTTTAAGTCATGTCCTGATGTCTAAGTTGATCAATGAAGCAACAAAAAATGATAACCGAGAGATGTCTTTATTTGTCATGCGAGACAATATTCCGGCAGTCAAGTGTTATGAGAGACTTGGCTTTTTTGTGAGTCAATATCCAGACGCAATGCCAGACGGTATGAATAATGTTGAGTATAGAGTGAATGATAGAAGCAGAGGATAGACAATCATTAAGAACACCTAATTGTATTAGTTAGAGTGTTACAAGTCGTCTAGGAGATAGTGTTAGCGACTACAACTTTTGAAAGTTTGGAGGGCGTTGTGGCTGAAAAGCATAATCATAGAATCATCGAATCGAAAGAGCGGCGACAAGCTATCAAACTTGGCTTGAAGGCGGGTGCCGCCGCAAGCTTGGCTACAGTTGCCCCATTTGCTATCGGTAAAGGGAAGCCTAAGCTCCGTATATTGGGAACTCATGTCACGTTACAAGACGAGCTGTGTCAAAGGGCGATGCAAGATCTCGGTATCGACCTTGTTTATGAGCCTAAAGGGAGTGCTGCGGTATTACAAAAAGCGTTTGTGTCTCCGGACACCTTTGATTTGTTTGAGCAATGGTCAAACAGTATTCGCGTCCTATTGCGCTCCGGTGCGATTCAACCTATCGACAAAAAACGACTAACCTATTGGGATGAAATAAACCCATTAACTAAAACCGGTAAGGTAACACCAGAAGCTAATATAGGTGATGGAGACGCACCTTATAAAATACTGCATATTCAAGATGACAATCAATTAGGCACACAACATACCGATAAACTGAGCTTCTTACCTTATGTACACAATGTTGATTCTTTTGGCTACAACACCAACGTCATAGAAAAAGGTGTCCCTTATGAGACTGAAAGCTGGGGATGGTTACTAGACCCTAAATATGCAGGGAAAGTCGGCATTGTAAACGCACCTTCTATCGGCATATTTGACTTAGCATTAGCGGCTCAAGCTAGAGGGCTAGTCACGTTCAAAAATATAGGTGCGATGTCGAAGAGCGAACTTGATCAGCTCTTCCGAGTATTAGTCGATTTAAAGCAGAAGAATCACTTTAGTGGTTTTTGGACATCGGTCCCTGAATCTGTAAGGTTTATGAAAACGAATCGAGTGGTTATCGAAAGTATGTTTTCGCCTGCCGTTTCGGCATTAAATGGCGAGAACATTCCGGTCACCTTTGCAGCGCCTAAAGAGGGCTATAGAGGTTGGCATGGTGTAATGTGCTTGTCATCGCGGACGCAAGGACGTGTAAAAGATGTGGCATATGAATACATGAATTGGTGGCTTTCTGGGTGGCCAGGGGCTTTTATTGCTCGCCAAGGTTATTACATATCTAATCCCAATCGCTCAAAGCAATATCTCAGTGAGGCCGAATGGAACTATTGGTATCAGGGATTACCAGCCTCAGAAACATTAGTCGGGACAGATGGCAATGTGTCTGTTCAAAAAGGCGAAGTGCGAACGGGCGGCAGTTACGAGAAACGGTTTAGTAATGTCGCTGTATGGAATACAGTTATGCCGACATACGATTACAGTTTGCAAAAATGGTATGAATTTATTAGTTCTTAAGCAACTAGCTGAAAATTATCTTGACGTAGAATGACTATGCCTTCGATAATCTCCATTGCCTAAAGAGCGTTTAAATCCAACTGAATGATGCCAATTTATGCTTATTCAGCTATACCCAATATTGAGGCGTTTAATGCTCACATCTCTGAAGTCACAAGTGACAGTTTTCCTTGTATTACTGATCACGTTGTTGTCCACGCAACTTGTGCTAACTCGAATAGATCAAGTGTCGCTTATCGAAGATCTCCAGACCGCAGAACGTGTCTTTATTGATGCTGGTCTTGTTAGGGAGCTTGAAAGAGATGTGTATGACTTGCAGAGAAATGTACTGATCTATAAAGAAACTGCGAGTGAGTCTGTTGAAGTGCGTTTTTCCGTTTTGATGGACTCTATTAACGAAAAAATTGAGCAACTTAGACTGCCACTGAATGAGCAGGATGAAGGCGCTGACAGGTTAGCCATGTTGGGCTCGATGCAATCTCACTTAGTTGATTATAAAGAGAATTTTAACAGCGTGGTTGACGGCCTAGAACAGCGATCAAAGTTGTTTGATGAAGGCTTGTTAGTCGAACTAGACGCGTTGATCAATTTTATAGGTAATATTGATGAGCAGATGGAAACGGGAGATAACGCATCTACCTTGGCTATTCAATACCATGTCGCCCGAGCAGAAAATGCAGCTTTTCAATATTTACTTAACCCTAGCATTGATCATTTCGAAGAGTTTGAAAAACAAATTCAATATACTGAACAGGTGTTAAGTAAGCTCCCTGCCTCAAGTGTTTATACTGACAATATTAGAAATTCATTAAAGCAAGTCGATGCGCACTTCGTTCAATTGACTCTGATCACGCGAGGTTACTTGTATTTAGTAAACGTGGTCATGGCAGGTTCGGCAAATGAGTTTCTGTTCTTAACGTCTCAATTGGCAGAAAGTGTCGTTGAGCAATCAGATATTACAAATCAGCAAGTGCTACGCAATATTAATAGCGCTCAGTTTAGGAGTAATATTTTTGCTGCGTTTGAAATATTACTTGTCGTTGCGACAGCAATATTTATGGGGGTGCGGGTTATCCTTCCTATTAGTTCTATGTCTGAAATTTTTGAGAACCTGATTAAGGGCAAAGACTTTGTGCAAACCCCTGCATTTTCTCGAAGTGATGAAATGCGACGTTTGTTAGAAGCAGCGAAGGTTTTTAATGACAAAAATATCCAAACTCATGCCTTGCTTGAAGATGCGACTAAACTTAACGCGCAGCAAGAAGAATTAAATAAGCAGCTTGAGCATTCCAAAATGAATGCGGAGAAAGCAGCAAATTCAAAAAGTATTTTTCTAGCTAATATGAGCCATGAAATTCGTACGCCTATGAATGGTATTGTTGGTCTGGTGGATTTGGCTTTACGTGAAGAGATACCTAAGAAGCTTCATGACTATCTGAGTAAAGTGGCAGCATCTAGCCAAATACTTATGAGCATTATTAACGATATTCTTGATTTCTCTAAAATAGAAGCAGGCAAGATGGATATTGAAACGGTTAGTTTCTCTTTGCATTCTATCTTTGACAATGTGCTATCGATAGTGACACTCAAAGCGCGAGAAAAAAACCTAAATGTTAAATTACAAGTACAACCATCACTACCCGGTAACCTGATTGGTGATCCGTTGCGTATCACGCAGGTTGTTCTTAATTTGACTAATAATGCTGTCAAGTTTACGCGTAATGGCCATGTTCGTATTCGGTTCTATAGTGATTATGCCAAAGATAGTAGTGACATGATGCTCTACGTGGATGTGCATGATACAGGGATAGGAATGAGTGAAGCACAGCAAGAAAGGGTGTTTGAGTCGTTTGAACAAGCTGACGGCTCGACGAGTCGAGAATATGGTGGAACAGGGCTTGGGCTTGCCATAGTCAAGCAGCTTACCGAGTTGATGGGCGGCACTGTTACTATTAAATCAGAGCCTAACAAAGGAAGCTCATTCACCGTTAGCTTTGCGATGAAAGTTTTTAAACAGCAACAAGGGCTGTTGGAGTTTGAAGACAAGCTAGCACCGACTCTATTCTATGTTACTGATAATGCGTTAATGTGCGATGATTACCTCGTCTCTTTTGCAAAGGCTGTGGTACCAGTATCTCTCAATGAGTTGCCCAACCTGAAAGACCGAGTACAGACAGATGATATCGTACTCATTGATGCATTCTCTGTGGCTTATATTAAAAAACATGAGGCAGCCATTGAAGAGCTTGTCTCAAGTAAACTTCATATAGGCTTTGTGACCGATACACAGCCAACGCAATTACCCATGCAGTTAAAAACACGTTGGGGTTTTCCTGTTCTTAGTCAACCATTTGCACCGAACCAATTGATTGAGTTTTTTGAGATGACATTGGGGCAGACGCCAGAAGATAAAATCCCAGAAACGTCAATTGTCGAAGGGCTGGACTCGGATAAAAAGTTTGTTGGGCATGCATTATTGGTTGAAGATAATAGTATTAATCAAGTAGTGGCAGGGGAAATGCTCACTTCACTAGGTATGACATATGAAATTGCAGAAGATGGTCGACAAGCAGTTACAAAGATTACTAATTCGCCACATTACGATATTGTGTTAATGGATATACAAATGCCTATTATGGATGGTTATGAAGCCACCTCTATTATCCGGGAATTAGGTTACAAGACTATTCCTATTTGTGGCTTGTCGGCTAACGCAATGAGAAAAGACAAGGAAAAAGCTGAAGAAGTCGGCATGAATGATTATCTGATCAAGCCGCTTAAGCGAATTAAACTTATTGAAGTACTAGATAAGTACTTCTCGCTTTAGTATGTGTTGTTTGCTTATTGGGTATTCGCGAATGAATTCATTCCTACAAAATGAATGTCATTCGCTTTAGCAACAGTTCATAAATAAATCCGTTTCCACATGAGAACTCAGCAAGCTTCAATAAGTGTTATTTAGTGAACACTTTTTTACCTGCAATCCATGTTTGTAGTACTTCTGGCTGCCACAGTTGTTCATTTGGAATGGTAAATATGTCTTTGTCTATCAGAATAAAATCAGCCCACTTTCCTTTGGTTAAACCACCCAGTACCTTATCCTGATGCCCTGCGTAGGCAGCGTCAAGAGTAAAAGATTTGAAGGCTTGATAAACAGTCATTTTCTCTTCGGGCAGCCAACCTTGTTTTGGTTGATTTTCACGATCTTGGCGTGTCACCGCAGCATGTAAACCAAAGAACGGGTTGGCTAACTCGACAGGGAAGTCAGAACCAGATGCAACTCGAGAGCCTTGGTTTAAGAATGTTTGCCAAGCATAGGCGCCACGCAAGCGTTCTTCACCTAGTCGGTCACCAGCCATGTTTTTATCACTGGTAGCATGGGTGGGTTGCATAGCGGGGACAATACCGATTTGTTTAAAACGAGGAATATCAGAAGGGTTAATGATTTGCGCATGCTCAACGCGATTGCGGAGATTCTTACCCCCCAGCCTATTGATAGTATCTTCAAATTGATCCAGTGCTAACCGGTTTGCTCGGTCGCCTATGGCGTGGAAATTTAGCTGAAAATTGCTGCCGATAACGGTATCAAATAATGACTTTAAGTCTTGTTGCTTAGTCACCAATAAACCAACATTATGAGGATCGTCATGGTATGGCGCTAATAAAGCAGCGCCTCTGCTCCCTAGTGCTCCGTCACCATAAGCTTTTACACTGCGAATGGACAAAAAGTCACCTTTATCTTTTATGTGGCCTTCTTTCAGCATGTTTCTAAGTTCAGGATCCGTTGCAGCCAGCATGGCGTAGATTCTGATCGGTAGCTTATTTTGTTCTGTTTTCGCTCGATAAAAGTCATAAACTTGCTTACTGATGCCTGCGTCATGCGTGCTGGTGACACCCAAAGACAACAAATGCTTTCCCGCCGTATTGAGCGATAAAGCCAAAGTTGACTCTGACGTTTCTGGGATAAGTTTGTCTACTAATGATGTTGCATTGTCGACCAACACACCGGTTGGTTCTCCGTTGGCGTCACGAATAATTAAGCCACCGGGAGGATCAAGCGTATCTTTAGTGATCCCAGCAAGCTCAAGCGCTTTGGTATTGACCCATGTTGCATGACTGTCTACGCGAGCTAACATGACAGGTTTGTTGCTCACATACTCATCAAGATCTTTGGCTGTTGGAAATTCTTTTCCTGGCCATAGAACTTGGTTCCAGCCCCGTCCCATTATAATAGCCAAGTCAGGGTTAGCATCAGCGTATTGCTTAACTTGCTTCGCTGCATCTTTTGCCGAACCTAAGCTACGAACATCCACTTGCAGTAAATTTTCGCCTAATCGCAATACGTGGCCATGTGAATCTATTAAACCGGGGAGTAACGTTTTCTGACCGCCATCAATGACTGTGGCGTTGGGGTATTGCTCAATCAGCAAGTTATCGCCAATTGAAAGGACCTTACCCTCTTCAAAAACTAAGGTACTGAACTGAATGAATTCGCCAGCATTGCCGAAGGTATATCCTCTGACATTAGATATTGCTGTTGGCTCAGCAAATGTTGCAGTGCTGGCGATTGAGAGGCAAAGTGAGATCGCAAGTTTTTTAAAATTG
This sequence comes from uncultured Pseudoalteromonadaceae bacterium, assembly GCA_964640795.1. Taxonomy (GTDB): domain Bacteria; phylum Pseudomonadota; class Gammaproteobacteria; order Enterobacterales; family Alteromonadaceae; genus M269. The sequence goes on from CAZXIN010000003.1 coordinate 95,304, forward strand.
ATTTTTTTCATTGCTAATTTCATAGGCATTTTAAATAGTGAGACACAACATGCAGCATGTGAGAGGCGAGTTCAACTTTTTTGTTAAATCAGCTCGCTGGCTGCGTGTGTTCTTTACTTGGCACAATATGCCTTCATCCATTCGCCTTGCCTCAATGCCTTTTAATGCCAGCTGAACATCGTAAATTAAGTTGATAATGAGTCTAAATGTTGTTGGCAAATTTGAATTAACAACGTGAGGTCAACACTGCCAGAGGTTTTGTAAATCATTGACTGATTTAACATGACAAGTGCTACAGATTCGTCGTTAATCAATGATAAGCCTTGTTTAAATCGGCGCCTCTCCCTTCCTGACATATCGGTGTATGGTTTCTTGTTGTGCACTCCATTGAGATCAATTAATGCAATATCCAGTCGTTGAATATGATGCGCCAACTGTGCTGCTTGATTTTCGAAGACACTTTGGCTATCGCCTTTGAGACTGTATATTATCTGGCAACGACCATCGCTCTGTATGGATGCTGCCCAAGCATTATTCCAAAACATTAAGCCGAAAATAGCAGTGAAACAGTATCGCATAAAGCTCAGCTCGTTATTTGGCTTACCTAGGTTATTCATCATGATGAAGACTAGGTGTGTGTTGTAAATGGTTTTCTTGCCACAATGTTTGCATTTTCAGGTGGTCAATGTTCCCACCTGACAGAATAACGACAACGCGTTGTTTGGTTTTCTTTGTTTTTAACCACTGAGTTACCGCTGCCATCGCCATCGCACTGGTGGGCTCAACATGCGCTTTCAGTAGGTGCTGTAGCCACTGAGTCCAATAAGCAATACTGGGCTCGTCAATTTCGTAAAAGTTATCTAATTGCTGTAAAAAAGGAAAAGTAATATTGCCAACGGCTAACGTTGCGGCGCCGTCAGCTAATGTTTTAGGTGATTCTGATAAACGTTGAATAACACCTTGGCGAATAGATTCAGCTGCGTCATTGCCGGCAAGTGGCTCTGCACCTATAACTTCAGCTTTGGGACTCGTAGCTCTCGTCGCCAGTAAAGTGCCGGATAGCAGTCCACCGCCTCCACAGGGGGCACAAACACAATCGACTTCTCCAGTTTCTTGTAAAGCCTCTAGGGCAGCAGTTCCTTGCCCGCAAACTATTTGTTCATGATTGAAAGGCGGAATCCAGTAAGTTCCCTTTTCTTCAGAAGCCGCCACGACTTGCTCATCTGCTTCTTTTCGGGTGTCGAAAATTTTTAGATCAGCACCATAAAATTGTGTTGCGGCGGCTTTCACGCCCGATATATTCGCTGCGCTATAGATAGTGGCAGGTAAGTTAAATAATTTAGAAGCAAGTGATACCCCTTGTGCGTGGTTACCTGAGCTGTTAGCAATAATGCGCTCTGGTTGTTGTCCTGTTTCCTTTAACCACGACAAAATATTTGATGCACCGCGCATTTTGAAAGCGCCTGTCTTTTGGAAGCATTCTGCTTTAAAAATAATCTCATGACCTAGCCACTGATTTAGTAAAGCGGATTGTAGGAGCGGTGTTTTTACAATATAAGGTGCGATACGTTGCTGTGCTGCAGTAATATCTTTAATGCTCAACTTGGACATAGGTGTAATGTAATAATGCTCTCTTGAAATAGCCATATACCTTAGCATGAGGGACATGAAATGGCATTAATTAGGACGCCTTTTATACCTGTATATGGTGTACACTCAAGAGGATACTTATTCAACTATGAGAGGGTGATATGGGGTTTTTAGATGGTTTGATTGGTAACGCGTCTGAAGTCAGTGTTGATGAGGTAGCTGAGGAGTTCGCACCCATTTTGGGTGAGGGTGAAAGCTTGCAACAAGTGTTTAAAGAAATACGCGACATGTATTTGTTTACCAATTACAGGCTAATATTGGTGGACAAACAAGGCTTGACAGGTAAGAAGGTAGATTATCATTCCATTCCTTATCGAGCGATCACGAACTTTATTGTTGAAACCGCTGGCCATTTTGACTTGGACGCTGAGTTGAAGTTATGGATTTCCGGCAGAGATGAGCCGATTGAGAAAGAGCTAAAGAAAGGTTCTGTTATCGGAATTCAGAAGACATTAGCGACTTGGATGTTTAATTAACCTCGGCTATCCATGTGAAACTCTATAGGAGCCTTTAAACGCCGAGTGAATTATTGTGGCAATGCTGTTAGCGTCGCCTTACTGTGAAACCTTTTCCTTTAGGTTGCCTAAGATCGACAACGACAGGTTTGCCACCAAAACCGTGCTGATTGCACTTGGCACGAACAACGACTTGCGTAAGCTCATCTGGAATATTAATACCACATTGGCTACGAGTGAAGGGTTGTTCATTGTCGTGGGGGTGGGCGAGCGGTCGCTCACCGAGTTGATTACCATTAAGGTCGGTGACTTCCCAACCATCAGCATAGTGCCCCCAACTTTGATCATTATGCCGTACGCTCGTATGGAAACACCAGCTTGTATCATTTCGCTGGACGGCTTTTACTCTAATAACTTGCGCGTAATCTAAAGACGTTGAGAAGCTTTCGACATCAAATTCAGTTGCCGAGAGTGTGAATGGAAGGAAGGTTAATATGAGGAGTGCTCTCACTTTCATTAACTTCATATTATTTACCAACGCCTTAGATGATCAGTTATACGCTTTATTAGATGTTAAGTTAGCTAAGCCTTTTATAATTTTATAGACAGACCAAATCCAAACACCAAGCAGAATGAAGTAGCCGATAAAAATGACGAATAAAATAGTCCCTATAATTGATAGACCAAAGCCCCACCAGAATGTTTTGACAATATTGGTGTAATGATCTTCGAAAAGAGTACCCGCAGCGTCATCTTTTTTTACCATGGCCCATATGGCACCTATAATCCAAAATATCCCAGTGAATAAGCCGAGTACCATTAAGCCGTAGGCAATAAGAGCATTTGTTTTGGCGATGTCATCTTTTGCCGAAAGCGTGACTGTTTGTGGGTCTGACATAGTCTTCCTCTGTTGTTATTTGATCCAGTCAATTTAAGGTTAACAGGGACAATGACAGAATGAAAAACAAAACTTGCTTCTCCGATGAGTGTATATGGTTTTGAATTGGCAGTAGAAACAAATCAACCTTAGGTTGGCATAAACCGAAGCTTGGCTTAAAGGATAGGACATCATAATGTCACTAAAATGAGTGGGCTTTCTTCAATACGTTGAGGTTAATCAACAGGCCTTAGCAGATGACATCAGTCCAAGCGAGCGTTTCTCTAAGTCTTCAAAAAAGGCCATCCATTCCTCAGTACCATCTTCGTGTTTATGAATCATATGAGGGGCATTGATAAAATGAATGCCAAGTGTTTGCCACTTTGCATAAGTTTCTTGGATATCTTGCACCTTTAAGTACAGTATCGATTCTGATGGATTAACTTGCTCGCTTTCAGAAAGCATTATCCGTGTACCGTCTATTTCAAAGAATGCCAGTTTGTCAAAGGTGTATAGATGTTTTAATTGAAGCACCTCTTTATACCATTTTTCTGAGGCTTCTATATTTTTAACACTTCTAGCAATTTGTCCTAGGCTGATCACTGGGTTTGTATTCGACATGATACTTTGTCCTCTTGTTATTGAGCTATCAATAGGCGCGCCATGCCAATGTTTAAGCGCTTTTTTATTCTCTAAACCAAGCTTGGCGATAGCATTCGCAACGTGATATTTCACGCCGTCCAAACTGATTTTTTCTAACGTCGCTATCTCTTGATTCTTTAGGCCATGTCTAACAGCATTGACGATACGCCATTCGGATGGCGTTAATCGATCATTGTGTGGCGGTCGTCCGCGAGGCTTCTTCATAACGTTAATTTACAATGTTAAAGCAGTATTTTCCCTCCCCTTTTTGTAAAAAGAGTGAGTTAGTGCATTATTGATACAACAGTATCTATTGAGAAAAAGATGAAAAAGCTAATAAAAACACTTGTTATGGCAATACTGCTTGGGAGTTGTTTATCGGCCAATGCCGAGAGCGATTATTCGATTCAGGCAATATCTTTTGGTGATGTGAAAGGCGTGAACCGAAGCTTCTTTGTTGAAGGTGAAAGAGGTGAAGATAAGATTGATATCCCTTTCGTCATTTGGCTACTGAAGAATGATGAAAGGACCGTTCTGTTTGATGCAGGTTATTTTAGAGAAAGTTGGCTCAAACAATGGAATACTCAAAACTTTGTATCCCCTGACAAAGTGACTGAAAAGGCTGGTGTTACTGCTGAAGAAGTGACAGACATTATCGTCAGTCACATGCATTGGGATCATGCTCAAGGTGCGTTGCTGTTCCCGAATGCTAACGTATGGGTTCAGGAAGAAGAGTACACCTATTATACGGGTGAAGCTTGGCAAGAAGGTGGAAATGCTGGTGGGATTGATAAAAGGGATGTGGCAGGTTTTGTACAGCTAAACCTGGATGGACGTCTTAAGTTTATTAAAGGAGACAATGTTGAGGTTTTACCAGGCATAACAGCTTATACCGGTGGTAAGCATACTTTCCAGTCTCAGTACATCAAGGTGGATGGCAAAGAACCTATCGTGCTGGCATCTGACAACGCCTATTTATTTCAAAACATAGAAACACAAACACCCATTAACAGTAATGCTACCTTTTCTGTTGAGTCTAATCGAGCAGCGATAAAGCGAATGATTCAATTAGCTGGTGATGTTAGTCGTGTTTTGCCGGGGCATGACCCTCTTATCTTTACGCGTTATCCAGTAGAAAACAATGTCGCGACTATTAGGGAGTAGTTACACTATTTAGATTAACAATTGACGCTTATGGCTTGGCTTTCGAGAAGGCTTTAGATGATGTTATCTAAAGCCTTGCTTAGGTTTATTGACTACTTGTTTTCTAAGTTTCGATCAAAGAAATTTGTGATGGTGTGATATAAGTGAATCCCAGTTTGCTTACCACGAATACTATGCTTCTTACCAGGGTAATCCATTGTCTCGAATGGGATAGCTAAGTCTTGTAGGTGTTTGTACAGCTTGGTACTGTTTTTAAATAAAACGTTATCATCAGCCATGCCATGATAAATCAATAAAGCGCCGGTCAAATCTTTGGCATAAGGGAATACCGAAGATGCTTCATACTGTTCTGCATTCTTGCCTGGGTGCCCCATATAACGTTCGGTGTAGTGTGTGTCGTACAGCGACCAATCTGTCACAGGTGCGCCAGCCACTCCGGCTTTGAAATACTCTCCAGCTTTAAACATTGCCATAAGTGTCATGTAGCCACCGTAACTATGTCCATGTACACCAATACGTTCTTTGTCAACATAGGGGAGGGTATGTAAGAATTTAACGCCCGACACTTGGTCTTTCACTTCAATATCGCCCATTTGTTCAAAGATTGGGTCTTCGAAAGCTTTGCCTCGGTTATAAGAACCACGGTTATCGACGGTGAAGACAACATAGCCTTTGTCAACCCAGTGTTGCAACAACAAGCCTCGATTGCCTGCCCAGCGGTTGGTTACTAGCTGGGCATGAGGTCCACCATATTGAAAAACAATTGCCGGGTGTTTTCCGTTAATGACTTTCGGTGTATATAAACGGTAATGCAGTGTGGCACCGTCGTTCGTTTTGATTGTTCCAAACTTTGGTGCAACCCATTGCTCTTGATAGGCGTGCAGTGGGTGGGATTCGTCAATTTGGTTTTCTTCAAGCCATGTCAGCTGATCGCCCAAACTACTGTGTAAACTGACCTGAAGCGGTGTATTCGCAGTAGAGAAGCTGTCAACATAAACAGTTGCATCTTTACTGAACACGATATCGTGGAAACCACTACGTTGACTAATGCGTGCGACATTGTTGTTGCTCAATGTATTACTGGCTTCATAGGAGACACTGTATAAATGGCTTTCGATAGGTGTATCTTTCCTACCAGTGAAATAGACGGTTTTTTTCTTCTCGTCTATCGCTTCAATTTCATCAACAACCCAGTCGCCGTCAGTTAGCTGTTGTACAAGCTCACCATTATTTTTAAATAGATAAAGGTGCTTAAAGCCGCTTCTTTCTGAAGCCCAGATAAAGTGCTTTTTGTCTTTCAGAAAGCGAAGGTCTTCGTTCAGGTTGACCCAAGTATTGCTAGACTCACTGAGGATAAGTGACTGTTTTTTGCTTTTTGAATCATAAAGTCGTAACTCAAGTTCTTGCTGGCTTCTGTTTTGCCATTGGTAAGTTAGTCCGATGTTGTCTTTTTTCCAATTCACACGAGCTAGGTAGATATCTTTGTTCTCGCCTAAATCCACCCAGTCTATTTGTTTATTTTTTAACGTCATAACGGCTAATTCAACAGACACATTGTTAGTGCCTGTGCTTGGATAGCGCTGCTTAATAAGTTCAATAGATTCAGCGTAGATTTCTGTGCGTGTAATTTCGTCGACAGGGCTTTCGTCTACTTTGGTAAAAGCAATTTTCGATTCATCAGGAGACCACCAGTATCCAGTGAGTCTTTTCATTTCTTCTTGAGCGACGAATTCGGCCATACCAAATTTGATAGTGCCACCGCCACCTTGCGTGAGTTGTTGTTCTTTACCGTTTTTAACATCCATAATGTAAAGGTTTTGATCACGAATGTAGGATATAAAGTTTCCTTTCGGGGAGAAGCGAATATCTGTCTCGAATGCTTCGGTTTTTAGCAGTTGCTTAGCATTCTTATCGCCAAGGTTGTATACGTAGGCGTCTCCGGCTAAAGGAAATAATAAACTTTGGCCGTCGGCAGACCAGAAGTACTCTAAAATACCCGTACCATAGACTCGTTGACGTTCTCTTCTAGCTTTCTCTTCATCAGATAAGGCTTCAGGGCCTGAGTGTAAGTCATCTGAATCAAAAAGAATGGTTGTTTTACCGCTCTCAACTTCGTATTGCCACAAATCGTAACGGTCAAAGTCTGTCGATTTCCCCTGTAAGAAGGTGACACGTTTACCATCCGGCGATACTTTAAGTGAGCGAGGTGCTGTGCCTTGAAGAGCAGGTGATGAATGAATGCGCTCTATCGTGAGCTTTTCGGATGCATGATCTGCTAATGCTGAGGAAGACAGCCCCCCGAATAAGCTCAATGTCATTGAGCTTATTGCAATGAGGTAAGGAAACGAGATATTTTTCATTATTATGCGTATTCTGTGACTACAAAGCATCGATTCTAATCAATTCATGACAAAACACAAAACAGCATTGGTCTTAGGTGCCACCGGATTAGTTGGTAAAGCACTAGTAGCGCAACTAAAAGTTGACAACCGCTATTCAAGAGTCACCTGTATCGTCCGTCAATTGCCCTATCAAGAGGAGTCAAAAGAGACAGACAAAGTTATTTTTTTAGAAGCTCATTTTGATGAGTTGGACAAACATGCTGCTCTCTTTGCTGTTGATCATGTGTATGTCTGTTTAGGTACAACTATTAAAAAGGCTGGGTCGCAGTCGGCTTTTCGGCGTGTTGACTATGATTATGTATACGATGCTGCTCTACTATCAGCAAAAGAGCAGGTGAATAGTTTTGTGTGGATATCATCTGTTGGGGCTAAAGCTAGTCGTCATAACTTTTACCTGCGAGTGAAAGGAGAGTTAGAAGAAGCTATTCATCGTTTAATTGAACTCAAAGGCGCAGCCTGTGTGCAACCTTCGCTTTTACTTGGTGAAAGAGGTGAATCGAGGCTCGCAGAGAAAATAGGGGGCGTACTGGGTAAACTTATATCACCATTGTTAGTTGGTAGGCTGGCTAAGTACAAACCTATTACTGCAGAAAAGGTCGCTGAGCAAATGATTGGCTTACAGCAATTTAGTTAAAATGGAATATTCGAATAAAAACACGCGTAAGCGAAAAGGTTTCCAGTGTAAGCAATTTTTTGTCGCACATGACAAATGTGCCATGAAGGTCGGCACCGATAGCCTGATCTTAGGCAGTTGGTGTGACACCGCATTTTCAAAGCGTATTTTGGATATAGGTTCTGGTAGTGGAATTTTGTCATTAATGTTGGCACAAAAAACAGAAGCAATGGCACAAGTGATAGGAATTGATATTGATGCGTCAGCAGTCCGTCAGGCGATAGATAACGCAACAAATACAAAGTGGCGAGATAAGATATCTTTTGTCCAAACGGACATTGCAACTTATCGATCACCAGATAAGTTTGACCTGATTATTAGTAACCCACCTTATTTTGCTTTTTCGCAGAGTGCCTCGATTAAGATGACAGCCTCTCGCCGACAAGCTAGGCAAACGGCCTCTCTATCTTTTGAACAACTTATTCAATCGGCCAATGAGCTGTTATCTGATACAGGGCAGTTCTATCTCATTATCCCACAAGATGTTGTGCCGCATATTGAAGAACTAGCAAGGTCTAAAGGGTTCGCGATGGTTAAGCGATTAAAAGTAAAGAGTAAAAGTGATGGGCCTTTTATCCGTCAATGCTTATGCTTGGGATATCATGAGTCTAGTGAATATTCGAGTTCAACGCTCATTATTTACAATGATGACGGAAGCTACACAAAGGATTATCGCACTTTGTGTAGGGGCTTTTATCTTTCTTTTTAAGAGTTAGTTGTTGGTGCTTTATCGTCGTATTCGTAGTCGCACGCTTCTTCTATATCACTGATTCTCATATGGAGAATATCGTCAAGTTTTCCAGTCGCAATGGAGCGGCGACTAGTGAACTCACCTGATAATAAATTTATCAAGACAGAAGTAGGAGAAAAGAAAGTGATGCCATTAGCCAATTTTTCACCGACAGAAGATTTCTCTTCTAATAGGGCGGCAATGTCTTGGTCTGCTGTATCGCAATTAATAGGTTTCGATACTTGAGCGTTAACTACTTGATGACGACCAACAGCAGAAGAGCATCCACCGAGGACAAGTAGTATCGCTATTAAGCTAAGTACTTTCATTGTATTTACCCTAAAAATTAGTCGTCAATAAACTATTGAGTACACAGGCCTCTCAACCGACCGCTCAACATTATGTTAAGCATCATATATCATTAATTGGCTAAAAATAGGCCTGTTCGATTTCGTTATGATTTTGTTAATCTCTGTGATTGTCTCAATACAATCATGTGATTGAGGAACATCAGGTTTATACTTCTTTGGTTATAATGTTTGTTGATTGGGGTAAAAGTGAAATGCGCTGCTATAGTGTTATGTAGATGTCTAATTTAAGGGAGTGATGCAGTATGTCGAAGGTGAGGTTGCCTGAGTCGATACATTCGTTAACCGAATCATTGCAATTAGTAGAGCTTTCATGGTTTGGCATACCGATTCAATTGCCAAGGTTTTCTGTCTATGCTGTGATACCTGATCCGGTTTTTGACGATGTTATTGAGCGTAAAGGGCGGGTAATTGGCATTATGAGAATGGGACGGTATTTGGTCCCTGTACTTGACCCGTTCAAAAGTGACATTACAGACCCGCCTAAGTTTGCTGTTATCGTTAGCTTAATGAAGAAAAACCATTTCGGGTTGTTTGCTTATCCCGCTGACAGCGTTGAGTATGATGTACGTGTACCTATCGAGCATAGCAGTGTAGAAACACTGGTTCGAGATTTCTTATAGTCGCTTTGCCAACTTGGGTTGCGTGACTCATAGATTGCACACTATCTCTTTTCTGTTTATCTTGAGTTTATTAGGACGAAGTTCGACGTGTTCTAAGTTCACCAAAATACAATAAGAAGGTAAAAGAATGAGAATAACTCCCTCGTTGTTGGCTATTTTTTCACTATCTGCAACGGCAGCAGGAACCGATGTTTATCTATTTGATCGTCATAATGATTACCGGTTTGTAGCAAATATTAGTGATCGTGATGGTTACGACAATCAACCAAGCTTTACGTTAGATAGTTCGTCCGTTTTGTTCAGCTCAGACAGAGTTGGAGGGCAGACAGATATTTTTAAATACGATATTCAGACAGGGCAAACGCACAATCTGACTGATACACCAGATAAAAATGAATACTCTGCCCAACCTCGTTCTCATGAGCGCTTTAACTACATTTTACAAGAAGGGGCTCCTTACCAGAACCTATGGCATACCAGTTATGAAAAAGGTGCTTCTGAGCGAGTGCTAACCAGTTATGTGCCAGCCGCATACTATGCTATCAATGAGAAAGGTGTGTTATTTTGGGGGCGTTATGCGTTCTCTTTATTTTTTGAGCCTGCCGGCGTAGATGTTGGGCCTGCAATTGGTGAATCGCTTTTTGTTATGGACAAAGCAGGCCGTAGTATTCATTCAATTCCCAATTCAACATCATTCAGCGTTGTTCATAAGCAGATGAACGGTAATTGGGTTGTGAAGTCTTTTGACCCTGATACCAAGGCGATGACTCCTATGGTTTCTATTGGGGCTGATAATGAAGATTATTGCTGGACACCTGAAGGGAAAATGCTACGTGCAAATGGCAGTACGTTGACAACATATAACCCCAAAACGGAAGCGGGGTGGGAAACCGTTACTGAGCTTGTCGGTGGTCAGTTTGTTAAAGGTGGACGTTGTTCAGTGAGTAGCGATGGCCGTTATTTAGCGATAGTGAATACTTTTTAGTGGACACAAAAAAAGCACCTTAAGGTGCTTTTTTTAAACATCAATAGTGAATGTTATTCTTTAACCATCACTGACAAGTTCACGATGCCAGCCTCAGATATCTTGTCCATCACTTGAACAACCAAGCCATGCTTAGTTTTTGGATGTGCCTGTACAACGGCTGCATCTGTAATATTTTCTGCTAGAAAAGTTTGAACGTTTGCAGTAACACGTTCAACATCTGTAATACGACCGTTTAAATTGATAGTGCCTAACTCGTCGATACGAACAGATATGTTCTTTTTATTTGTATTTGTTGGATTGTTATTCGGCTCTGGTCGTTTGACAGCCAATCCTTTTTCATTCACGAAAGTTGTTGTTACGATAAAGAAAATAAGCATGATGAAAACAATGTCCAACATGGGTGTCATATCTACACCAGCTTCCTCATCGTTACCGACGCGTTTTTTCTTCATTTACTTCTCCTAAGCCTCACTTTGATCAATGAGCTTGTACTTAAACAGGTATTAATATTAACTTTATCTTAACACTGCAATGCTCACAATTTAAATTCATTTTTATCTAATCTTAGTGATTTTTAACATTAAGCAGTGTAAGAAAACACGAAGAAACCAATAATTTTAATATAAAACAAATGGTTAAGCTTCTCATTGAGTTTACCTGTTCACTCGATCATTTCTTTTAGAATTTGTTCTGTCCATTCGTTAATACGTTGTTCAGACAGCTCGAACTGATTTTCATCGTCCAAAGCTAGCCCAACGAAGGCATTCTCATCATGTGTTAGTGCCTTTGATTTTGTATATTCGTGGCCGTCGGTTGATGAGTAACCAATAAATTTGCACCCTGTGGGGACTAGTTCATCGTGGAGCATACCTAATGCATCTTGATACCAGTCGGCATAACCTAACTGATCACCTAACCCAAACAATGCCACTGTCTTGCCATGTAAGTTAAGAAGCGAAACGTCATCCCAAGTAGACTCCCAATCTTCTTGCAGTTCACCAAAGTCCCAAGTGGATATACCAAAGATAAGAATGTCGTAATTCTGAGCCTTTGAGAGTGATGTGTTTTTTATATCGAATGTATCGACTAACTCTTCACCTATAGCTGCTTGAATTTTCTCAGCAGCCATTTCTGTGTAGCAGGTTGTTGAGCCATAAAATAGACCAATTTTGTCCGACATCGTCTTCCAGAGTTGTAAAAACTGTTATTGTGCGAAAAGCTGTGCGACAAATCTAGAGGTATTTGGAGCGAGCTGATCTTCTGGGTGCAAAACACAAACAAACCGCTGTAAAACTGAACGCAAAAGATCAGCCACTCCAGTGTATCCATTAGATTGATATTGTGAGTTAAGCTAAGACTTTGTAAGTATTAGTACACAACTGGATATACCAAAGTTGCAAACTTAACACCCATAAATCGTAATTTTGGTTTACCATTGGAGTCAATAAACAAAAATAAGTTATTTTTTTGTAAACAAATAAGGCTAAGGTAGGTCTTATATATCTGACACGATGTGTCATGAGATTGTTGTTATATATTTGCGTTATTTTTTAGCTATTTAATTAAATTTTCGGGTCATTTTATGAAGTATTGGATAAAACGTTTTTCTTTAGCTTTAGCGCTGATTTCAGCCTCAAGTATGCTGAGTGCACAAGAAACAGATATTTCCGCAGCTAGGGAAAAACTGGAAGGGCAGCTAGGTTTACAAGTTTCTGAGATTAAGCCATCACCTGTTACTGGGTTATTTGAAGCATTTACTGATAGAGGTTTGTTCTATGTTAGCCATGATGGCAAATTCCTAGTTCAAGGCCGTGTATATAATATCGATCAAAGAATGCGTAATGAAACTGAGGAGTCTCTGTCTAATATTCGCCTTGAAGGTATTACAGAGTTTGACAATTCAGTCATCGAATACAAAGCTGAAGATGAAAAATATGCAGTAACCGTATTTACTGATATTACTTGTGGCTATTGCCGTAAATTACATAACGAGATAGACGCATACAATGACTTGGGTATTACCGTTCGTTATTTAGCGTTCCCTCGCGGCGGTATTCAGAGCCAAAGCTATACAGATATGGTTTCTGTGTGGTGTGACAAAGATCCACAAGACGCGCTAACAAAAGCTAAAGCAGGTGACTCCTTTAGAAAAGGCAGTACTTGTGACAAAGAACAAGTGGCTAAGCAGTATGAATTTGGTCGCCAGATTGGTGTAACAGGTACACCCGCTATTGTTTTACAAAATGGCAGCATGGTGCCTGGGTATCAACCACCAGAGCAATTAATGAAGACGCTACAGTCTATTCGTTAATACGCTTTAAGGGGTTTAAATGATTGTATTTAAACCCCTTAAATATTTTTCTTCTGTTGCTTCACTCGCCATTCTATTTCATCATCTTAATGATTAATTTCTTACCAGCAGATCGAAAAAGAAACTCTTGAATATTGTCAGACGCCCTAACTGTGAAGACAGTCATCTACCATCGAACCTTCACCCTAAAATAAAGCAAATCTATGCGAGTCGTGGTGTGCAAGAAACGAAAGAGCTGGATCGCTCAACTGCATCGCTTGCACATTTTAATCAGCTAAAAGGTGTTGATGCAGCCGTTGCTATTTTAGCTGACGCAATTCGTGATAAAAGTAAGATCATGATTGTCGGAGATTTCGATGCTGATGGAGCGACAAGTACGGCTTTGTGCATGCTGGCACTTAAACAGTTAGGTAGTGTTAAACATGATTTTTTAGTGCCGAATCGATTTGACTTCGGATATGGCTTAAGCCCTGAAATTGTGGAAGTAGCACATCAGCAAGGTGCTGAGCTTATTGTCACCGTAGACAATGGTATTTCTTGCATTGCAGGTGTTGCGTTAGCGAAAAAGCTCGGTATGAAGGTTGTGATTACAGATCATCACTTGCCAGCAGAAACACTACCTTTAGCGGATGCCATTGTTAACCCTAATCAACCGGGTTGTGAGTTTATCTCAAAAAACCTTGCTGGCGTTGGTGTAGCGTTTTACTTGATGCTAGCAATAAAAACACACTTGCAAAAAGTGGGTTGGTTTGAGCTTAGGAGTATCAAAGCACCCAATTTAGCGACTTTACTCGATATTGTTGCCGTGGGTACAGTCGCCGATGTTGTCACATTAGATATGAATAATCGAGTGCTGGTACATCAAGGCATTCAACGTATCCGCAGCGGGAAGTGTCGTCCAGGAATAAATGCGTTAATTGAAGTTGCAGGTAAAAGTAATAAATCTCTCGTTGCTTCAGATTTAGGCTTTGTCTTGGGGCCTCGGTTAAATGCTGCTGGACGCTTAGATGACATGACCATTGGTATACAATGCCTAGTGACTGAGGATGAAGCGTCAGCAAGGTCGTTAGCGGTGCAGTTAGATAGTTTAAACAGAGAGCGGCGCGAAATAGAGGCGTCTATGCAGCAAGAAGCAATCAAGACGCTAGATGCATTGGAGGTCAATACAGAGGACATGCCCGATGGTTTGGTTCTCTTTGAAGCTGATTGGCATCAAGGTGTTATTGGTATTCTTGCGGGGCGTATTAAAGAAAAGTATTTTCGACCGACTATTGCATTCGCTCATCAGGACGATTTTATCGTCAAGGGATCCGCTCGTTCGATACCTGGTTTGCATATACGTGACTTGTTGGAAGATATTAACACTCGTTATCCTGATATCATTGATAAGTTTGGTGGTCATGCCATGGCTGCTGGGCTGTCACTTAAAATAGAGAATTTGAGTGCGTTTAAGCGAGTTTATGAGCAAGTGTGTAAAGAGTGGTTAGCAGGAAAGCCTCTGCAAGGTCAGGTGCAGACAGATGGCAGTCTACAGAAAGAAGATTTCACACTAGAGTTCGCAAAACTATTGAAGGATGCAGGGCCATGGGGGCAGGGTTTTGCTGAGCCCGTTTTTGATGATGTTTTTGCTATTAAAGATCAACGCTTAGTCGGGCAAAAGCACTTGAAGATGATGGTAGAAAATGGTGCAGGGCAATTGATTGATGCAATAGCTTTTAATGTTGATCTTCAGGAATGGCCCAATCAAAGTGCGAAGAGAGTTCATTTAGCTTACAAATTAGATATCAATGAATTTCGAGGCAGAGTGTCTCTGCAATTGTTGGTTGAAAGTTTGAAGGTCGTTTGAGGTGGTATTGAACGGCTTTTAAATTTTGTCTGGATTGTTTTGCAAAAATTCTAATAATGCTTGTTCTTTTAGAGGCTTTGATAGCAAATATCCCTGAAACCTTTTGCAGCCTAACTCTTCCAAACACACTTGTTGCTCAATGATTTCTATGCCTTCCGCTATGCACGACATGGATAAGCTATTTGCGACACCTATAATTCCTTTAACTATGTCTCTTTGATTGCGGTTAGCATGAATGTCTTTTATAAAGGAGCGATCAATCTTTAGGGTGTCAAAAGGTAAACTCAATAAATAAGTGAGTGACGAGTAACCGGTACCGAAATCATCAATAGCTAGCCGGACCCCATGAGATTTTAAACTTTGGAATAAATGCTTGGTTTTTTCCAAATCCTGTAAATGCATATTCTCTGTTATCTCAAGTTCAAGCTTATCACCGGGGATCCCATTTTGTGCTAGTGCATCGAGTATGACCAATTGAAAATGCTCGGCATCTAAGCAATCTTTTGCTGAAATATTTATTGATGCATAAATGGAGGGGTATTGAGTATGTAGCTGCTTAATAAAGGTAAGGCTGTGTTCCAAAACCCACAAGGTAATTTCTTGAATGAACCCTCTTTCTTCCGCAATTTCACAGAAAATATCAGGACTTATATGACCTAGTTCTGGGTGTTTCCATCTTAGTAAGACCTCAACCCCCGTTATTTTATTACCGGTGAGTAAAGGCTGGTAAACTAGAAAAAGCTCATTGTTGGAGATAGCTTTCCTGAGATCATTATCTATTTTTTGTCTTAATCCAACTTCTTTTAATAGCGCCTTTGAATACCATTTTGTTTTATTCTCACCCGTTTTTTTGGCGTAGTACATCGCTATATCTGCAAACTTCAGTAGCTCGCTGGGCGATGAACTATGCTCTGGATAGCTTGCGAGTCCGACGCTGCAACCTATATAAATCTCGTGTTGGCCTATGTGTATAGGAGCTTTTATGGTGTTGATGATATTCTCAGCAATGTTGGCAGCGTGCTCATTGTCTGAACAGTTATCGAGCAGTATGACAAACTCATCGCCTCCATGGCGGCTGATAATGTCTTTTTCTCCAAGCTGACGTTTCATGCGATAAGAAACTGTACATAGGATGCGATCACCGATTTCGTGCCCGAGTGTATCGTTAACAGCTTTGAAACGATCGAGATCAACAAATAATATAGTGAAAGGCGTTGGAGAAGGATCGCGAATACTGTCATTAAGAATACGATAGAGCTGACTCTTGTTTGGTAAGCCAGTTAGCTCATCGAAAGAGGCTCGGTAGGTAAGCTCTGATTGCAATTCTACCCTTGATAGCGTTGCACTCATGATGCCACTAAGCATGCTGAGTATACGGAGGTGTTGTGCGCCATCTTCTATGCTCTCAACGCTTGCAGCGTTGAGTAACCCGATGACCTTACCTTTTACTTTTACCGGTACACTCCATGCCGACTTAAGCCCTAAATTGGACAACATTCTATGATCCGTGTATTCGGTATCACCAAGTGACGAGGAAAAGAGCCCTTCACCTGTTTCTAATGCATGCGCCATCGCAGTGCCTGTCATTAGCATGTTTTTCTGCGAAACGAAGTTTTCGCTGATAACGAGTATTCGCTTAATCGCGAACTCATTTTTACCCGCTATTGGAACGGTATAACTTACCCTGTCAGCGGATGTAATCTGCTTAGCTGAGTTAGTGATCATTGAAAAGACGTCATCTTCGCTTGAAGCAGAAGAGAGCTTTTCTGATACTTTGGCTAGCTCTTCGAGCTGAAAAGTATAGTTTCTGTAATCGTGGATGTTTGATTGTGCTTGCTCAAGTAAGCGTTGTCTTTCCAAATTGGTAGAGACAATCGATGTCACCAAATTCAAAAGATCGATAGAGTTCTTGTCGTAATTATCCTCTTGATAACTACCTATGTTAATTGTACCAACCGTTTTATGGCTAAAATGAATAGGGGCATTGACACAGCTTTTGATACCTTGTTGATACAATAATTTGGCATCTATGTGATTGTTTTTTTCTAAAGCGGAATGGCTGTATGTTTTTCTATTGAGTATTGCCGTGCCAATAAATGAATTATTAAAAGGGACAGTTGCACCAACAGACAATTCTCCTTCGTTGCCACTGAGTGCGTATATTTCTATATCACTTGTGGTTTCATTTAGAAGGGCAACACTACACCGATCGGCAGGCAATATCTGCGGCAAGCGTTCAGCTAACATCATATAGATTGCACTTTCTGACTTGGCTTGCGCGATATCCATTGTAAAGCGATTGAGCTTTTCTGAAATATTAGGCGTAGCTGAGGACAATCTGTTTAATGTGGACTTCAAAGTACAGCCAAAAAATAAATGTAGTCGTAAAAAGTATACCAAAAAACTAAGTGTAGTCTATTTTAAGTACAGTAGTAGTTGGTGTATAAAGTGATACAAAACTTTACAGGTTTATAAATATACCCACTGAATTTTTATTCTCCAATTTAGGACTTGTTTATTTTTGTTCGTTTCTTATACGAAAAGAACAATAAGCCCTTAAAGTAGTATGATATGTCGGCCGTCATATTACCTTGACTTAAATCTAAGCGTTGGAGTTAACAAGAGTGTTCGATGTATGTTTATTCCTTTAGAGTGACTTTTTATTCCGAAAAATTTGGTAGCTACTCTATGCTTTTAGCGAGCTCTTCCAACTCTTGCTTGTAGAGTTGACCGCCGCGTTCCTCTTTTAAAATATTGGTTAAGTCATTAATGGATCTTCCAATAGCTTTACTGAGTTGTGTATATTTTTCTTCAGGTGATGTGCGTAGCATAATATTTATTCGATAGAGGTCGTCTAAGCAACAGTTTTGTATATCCTTATTGTATTGTTCACCGAGAAATTCAACCATGTTATCAGTGCCAGCTTTCTTACTCACTGAATAAGGTTGGGACTTTATATCGTTTATCCGTTGGCGCAAATTGATGGTCTTTTGAGTCATCTCCTGCATCAACGATATCGCTTTATATGCTAGCGCTGAATCATGGCGGTGTAATTTACTGAAAAGTGCATCCACCTCTGGCTGCTCAACATCGAATATCTGTGCCTTTTTGAAGACATTTTTAGCCTCGTCTGCTACTTCTTTCGCATAAACAAGCTCAGCTAAATTTTCGAGAGGTGCATCTGCTATTTTGTTATCGAGAATATCGTTGGCTTTGTCAACGACGGATTGCGTTTGCCGTTGCGCATTTTCAAAATGTATCATTAACTCCGTTTTCTCTGATTCTTTCGAGCAAGCAAAAATAACAAGTGAAGAAGCGAGTAAAATCCAAACTTTCATTAACGTCCCCATAAACTAGATGGTACAACCAAGATAATAGATGCATCGCTCCTTGTGAATGGCAAATACCAAATTGTGATGATCTTTTGAAACAATACCAATATATACGGATTTATTTTCGTGAAGTCCATTCAGAGTAATTCACATATCAGGTAGACTATGGCCTGTATTATCTAATCGTCTTGCTATGAAAAAAACTGTCGACAAATTACTCGCGAAACATCCTGATTTGACTCATTCAGAAGATCAGAAGGTGTCATCACATGTCCAAAGAGTGGATGGAGATTGGGTTCAACATACGGTGATGTTAGAAGGGTATGAGGTTCCTTTCAAATTTAAGCGCAAGAAGCAATACAAAAGCCTTAAAGGTGCAAGAGTCAATTTGACTTACTATCCTGATACGGAACTTGTCGTCGGTATGGAGTTTGAGGTTATGAAAGTCGTTCGAATCAAGGTTGCCTGAGTAGCGAATGATGGATGACATGATTGATGGTTTTGTATTGCATAGCCGCCCATACCGTGAGACAAGCGCATTGGTGGATTTGTTTTGCGAGCAGATCGGCAAAGTGAGTGTTGTTGCTAAAGGAGTCAGAGGCAAGAAAAATGCGAAGAAGAGTATCTTGCAACTATTCCAGCCATTACAATTCTCTCTTTCTGGTAAAGGAGAGCTTAAAAACCTTGGGCATACTGAAGCTTGTGGTAAAGCTTATAGGTTGTCTGGCAATTCTCTTTTTTCTGCGATGTATCTCAATGAACTGCTGAATAGATTACTATTAAAAGAGTTCCCGTACCCCGAAATATACAATCTTTATTGCCAAACATTAACTCATTTAATGACACAGGATATCGAACCTTTATTAAGAGAGTTTGAGTTTGGTTTGTTAAATTCATTAGGATATGGCATCGATTTTTCTGCCGAATGGCAGAATGACCGTGCGATTGACGCCAGCAATTACTATGCTTTTGTTTCTGAGCATGGATGGCAATTGCTAGACAACAATCATCAGCATCGTCATTGTTTTCACGGCGCTGATTTACTGGCTATTTCAGAATTGCAGTGGCAGCCTGCCTCTTTGTTAGCCGCCAAAAAAATCACTCGAATGGCTTTGCACCCATTATTAGGTGATAAACCGTTAAAAAGTAGAGAGTTATTCTCACGTATATCAATAGCAATAAATAAGTGATTACTCAGCGAGCGTTGAAGATTTATTTATTGGTATTGCCAGAATGGAGCAGATTTAATGAAAGATATTTTACTAGGCGTCAATATTGACCACATAGCAACCATTCGAAATGCGAGAGGTACTCAGTACCCTGATCCCGTGCACGCTGCTGATGTCGCAGAAAGAGCAGGAGCCGATGGTATTACTGTGCACTTGCGAGAAGATCGTCGGCATATCATTGACAGAGATGTTGAGATTTTGAGTCGAACGCTTAATACGCGCATGAATCTCGAAATGGCGGTGACAGAAGAAATGTTATCCATTGCTGAAAAAACTAAGCCTACGTTTTGTTGTTTGGTGCCTGAAAAACGTGAAGAGTTAACGACCGAAGGTGGTCTAGATGTTGCCGGTAATATTGATAACATCCAAAAGGCCTGTCAGCGCTTGAATGATGCTGGCATAGTAGTGTCGCTTTTCATTGATGCCGATAAAGAGCAAATAGATGCAGCGAAAGCATGTAACGCAACTTTTATCGAAATACACACAGGTAAATATGCCGATACAATCGATTATAGTGAGCAGCAAGCTGAACTAGCTAAGTTAGTTCAAGGTATTGAATATGCTGATAGTTTGGGGCTAAAAGTGAATGCAGGACATGGTTTACATTATCACAACGTTAAACCAATCGCAGCAATCCCTCAGTTATATGAGTTGAACATTGGTCATGCCATCATTGCCAGAGCGGCTTTTGATGGCTTGCACAAAGCCGTGGCAGATATGAAACGTATTATGTTGGAAGCTAGGTTGTAAGTCGTTTAAATAGAGGTAAGCAATGGCGATTGTTGGTTTGGGGACGGATATTGTTGAAATTGCACGAATGGAAAAGCAACTGGAAAAATCCACTCGACTTGCTGAGCGTATTTTAACGCCTGTTGAATTATCGCTGTTTCAGCAAAGTAAATTTCCTGCGCGGTATTTAGCGAAACGTTTTGCTGCCAAAGAAGCGATGGTAAAAGCTGTAGGGACGGGGATCGGTAATGGTGTCGGATGGCAGCAAATGACGGTACTGAATCATGATAATGGCCAGCCTTATCTAGAATATTCAGGGTTCTTAGCTGAGACTTGCGAGAAAATGCATATCAAGCATTGCTTTTTAACCATAGCCGATGAGATACATTATGCTATCGCTACCGTTATTCTTGAAGCCTAGCTGATTATGGTTAGTATTTTTAAAGCACCTAAAAAACAAAAGCAGCGTAAAAAACTGATTTTGACAATTGATCGACTTGATCATGAAGGAAGAGGTGTTTGTCGACACCATAATCCAATTGTTTTTGTTCCTCAGACTTTACCGGGCGAGCGTTGTGAGGTAGAAGTTAAAACTAGCGGGAGAAATTTTTCACAAGGTAGCTTGATTAAAATTCTTGATAAGAATGAGCACAGAATTGAACCGAATTGCCGATACTTTGAGCTGTGTGGTGGGTGTCAAACGCAATACTCTGACGCTGAGTATATGCTATCTCAAAAACAGAGTGCTTTAAGCTCTTTGTTTCAAAAGCAGCTAGGGGTAAACATAGTTCCTTGGCAGCCACCTTTGATTGGTGACAATTGGCACTACAGGCGAAAAGCGCGCTTGGCTGTTGACGCACAAAATATAAAAGCTATCAAACTGGGTTTTAGATCAGAAAACAATAATGCGGTATTAGATATCAACGACTGTCCTGTTCTAGATAAATCGCTAAATATGTTGCTACCAGAGCTAAAGCAGCTGTTGCCAAAAATAGTTGGACTGAAGCACCTTGGTCATATTGGCATGCTTAGAGGAAATAATGGTGTGCAGTTGGCGTTCAGGTTCACTAAAGACATCAATAAGTTAGACCGAGAATTACTGAGAGGCTTTGCAGACAGGCTAGATTTAGAATTGGTATTGGAAATACATAAAAACCAATTTGAAACATTGTCAAAAGCTAACGAGAACATGTACATAGCGTCAGGGAGTAAAACTAAACTTTATTGTGAACCAAACGATTTTATACAGGTCAATGATAAGGTTAACCAGCAGATGGTGGCACAAGCGAGTGATTGGCTGTCGCTTGGAGAAGAAGATATATTGGCCGATTTGTTTTGCGGTATTGGCAATTTTAGCCTAGCTTTGGCAGATGGTTGTTGCAGGGCCATAGGTCTTGAAGGTATCGCAACAATGGTCGATAGAGCAAGCAGGAATGCACAGCTGAATGCAGTCGAAAATGTAGCGTTTGATTGTATTGATCTTAATCAAGCTAATTCGCTAAAGTACGAAGGTATCAATCAATGCAACGTGATGGTGCTTGATCCGTCTCGTGCTGGTGCAAAAGAAGTTGTTGAGCAAGTGAATCCATTACAATGGAAAAAAATATTATATGTCTCTTGCCACGCAGGTACGTTTGCTCGGGACGCAAAAATTATGCAATCAAAAGGCTTTGAAATGGTTAAAGTAAGTGTATTAGATATGTTTCCGCAAACGTCTCACATTGAGCTAATGGCACTTTTCTTGCCAGCACGTTAGATTTTACGAACATAGATAGCTCATGGTTTCAACGCGTAAGGTTCACCAAGATATACGTCCCGGATTCAGTGATTGGCTAGCAACGCTAGCGCTCTCTGCTGAAACTAAAGGCAAACTCGCTACTATTTTTGATAGCCCTGATATTTTATTAATCGGGCAAGAGATGGTTGAGATATTACACCAGTTGCACATGGACGATACGACTTTATTGGCGGCACTTGTCTATCCCTATTGCCAGCAACATGGACTCAACGATAATCAAATAGCAGAAAGCTTTTCTCCAGAGGTACAGAAACTGGTTTCAGGCGTCCGCAGTATGGATGCTATTCGCACGTTACATTTTAGTGGTCGATATAACAATCCTTCCTCAGAAGTTCAAACGGACAATATTCGACGCATGCTGTTATCAATGGTAGAGGATGTTAGGGCTGTTGTAATTAAGCTTGCTGAGCGTATATGTGAACTACACTCCGTTAAAGATGCAGATGAAGAAACACGTGTTCTTGTTGCAAAAGAGTGCGCTGAAATATACGCACCTTTAGCCAATCGGTTAGGTATTGGCCAGCTTAAATGGGAACTGGAAGATATTTCTTTTCGTTACCTTCACCCTGAAACGTATAAAAAAGTCGCCAAATTGCTTGATGAAAAAAGAACGGTTAGAGAAAATTATATCCGTGATTTTGTTGACGACCTTCAAGCGCTTTTGTCAAAGCATAATATACGTGCGAAAGTCTTTGGTCGCCCCAAACATATTTACAGTATTTGGAAGAAAATGCAGAGGAAGCAACTGCAGTTTTCTGAATTATTTGATATTCGGGCCGTGCGGGTTATTGCTGAGCGGATGCAAGATTGTTATAGCGCGTTGGGTACTGTTCATTCGACATGGAAACACATTCCCAAGGAGTTTGATGACTATATTGCAACCCCAAAAAACAATGGCTATCAGTCCATTCATACCGTTATTAATGGGCCTCAAGGTTTAACTGTAGAAATTCAGATTCGTACACAAGAAATGGATCAAGACGCCGAATTAGGTGTTGCCGCACACTGGAAATATAAGGAGGGTAATACCTCCGGCCAAGACAGTTATGATGAGAAAATCAACTGGCTGCGTAAGATTTTGTTGTGGCAAGAAGATGTCTCCGATAGTGGTGACATTATTGAAGAACTTCGAAGCCAGGTTTTTGAAGATCGTGTTTATGTTTTTACCCCAAAAGGCGATGTCATTGATTTGCCTTTCGGCTCAACGCCTTTGGACTTCGCCTACTATATACATAGTAATGTTGGCCACCGATGTAATGGCGCAAAAGTGTCGGGGCGTATTGTGCCTTTCACTTACCAATTACAAACGGGTGATCAAGTTGAAGTGCTGACAAGTAAAGAGCCCAACCCAAGCCGTGATTGGATGAATCCATCTTTAGGGTATGTGCACTCATCACGTGCACGAGCAAAAATACAAACATGGTTCAAGAAGCTTGATCGAGAGAAGAATCTTTTAGCCGGAAGAGACATTCTCGATACAGAATTACCTAAAGCGCATTTGAATCCGAAAGATGCGAACAAAGCTTGGGAGAAGTTTAATTTTAGAACAGTCGACGAGCTATACGTTGCTATTGGCGCAGGGGATGTTAGCTTCAGGCAAGTGGTTAACTATCTATTGCAGTTAGCTGCACCAGAACTTGATGTCGATCCGCGACTTAAGCAACCCAAAAGTGCCAGCCCTACTAAGCAGGATAGTATTGAAATTGAAGGGGTAGGGAATCTACTCACTCAACTTGCAAGGTGTTGTCGTCCTCTACCAGGAGACGAAGTGCAAGGTTACATTACTATCGGTCGAGGGGTGAGTGTGCACAGGCAAGATTGCGATAAACTAGAGCAATTGCTGAGGCAAACTCCAGAACGTGCGATTGATGTCAATTGGTCCAATGATGTTGGTGGCAGCTTTACCACACAAGTCGATATTCGGTGCGTTGATCGCGATGGCATGTTACGTGATATTACTACTGTTTTAGCCAATGAAAGAGTGACGTTACTGGGGGTTAATAGCTCCAGTGATACGAAATACAATGAAGCGAGAGTAGTGGTAACGTTGGAAGTGAAAAATATTGCTATTCTGTCTAAAACAATGAATCGACTGTCGAACCTTAAAGGCGTTGAGCAGGTCACCCGCATTCTGCAATAATAGAAGGTAGTTAACCTTCTACAATAAGTTACCTCATGCACGAAACCAACGATTCAGCTTATCCTCAGCTTAGTCAATTATTATGGGTGATGGACGAGTTGAGAGAGCCAGAAAGGGGCTGCCCTTGGGATCTCGAGCAGGATTTTAAATCCATTGTCCCTCACACGCTTGAAGAGGCCTACGAAGTTGCTGATGCTATTGAAAATGGCACTATGGAAGACATCAAAGGCGAGTTGGGAGATTTGCTTTTTCAAATTGTTTTCTATGCGCGTTTAGCACGTGAGCAAGGTGTATTTGATTTTGAGGATATTGCCAAGACAATCTCTCAAAAGTTGATTCGCCGACATCCTCATGTGTTTGATCGTGAAAACTATCAAAAAGCAAAAGATCTACCTGACTTAAATGCGCAGTGGGACAAGATTAAAAGACAAGAGAAACTGAGAGCGGGTGAAATAACTGATTCCAGCATCTTTTCAGGGCTAACCAAAGGGTTAGCGCCACTGACAAAAGCGATGAAATTACAAAAACGTTGCGCCAAAGTTGGGTTTGATTGGCCTGATTTACCGCCAGTGGTTGAGAAAATACACGAAGAAATAGACGAAGTTCTGGCTGAGTTGGATACAACGCCGAAGAACCCAATGCGAGTTGAAGAGGAAGTCGGCGATTTATTATTTGCCGTGGTTAATCTTGCGAGGCATGCCAAAGTAGACCCCGAAACGGCACTAAGAAAAGCAAATGTAAAGTTTGAGAAGCGTTTTCGTCAGGTTGAAGAACAAATGTGTTTGGACTTTGGTTCGCTCGATAATTGTAATTTGAAACAGATGGAAAACGCTTGGATGCAAGTTAAGCAAACAGAAATATAAAGGCAGTAATATTGATGATAGCAACAACGCCTAGACCTCCTTATTACGCGGTAATATTTACCTCTCTACGCACTGATGTTGATGAAGGTTATGGTAATGTTGCGGCGCGAATGGTTGAGCTTGCTGAGAAGCAACCTGGTTATTTAGGGTATGAATCAGCAAGAGATGGCGTAGGTATTACTATTTCATATTGGACCGATTTAAATGCCATAAAACAATGGAAACAACAAATGGAGCATAGAGAAGCGCAACGGCTTGGTAGGGAGAAATGGTACAGTGATTTTACCATTCGAATTGCCAAGGTAGAGAGGGAGTATTCACTTTAAATAATTAACACAATATCAACTTATGTGACTGAAAGTTGAGGAATTAATATGACAAGGCATTTTACTTAAAGGGCATTGGAGCAACACGCTCTCACATTAAAATGCTGTCTGGATAATGCCATTAGCTGTAACAGAAGGAACTCAGATGAGAAAAATACATATCCCTACCGTATTGATTGGCCTATGTTTTTTATGGGCAAGCAATATCCCTGCTTTAGAGAAGCAAGCACCAAAATTTTCACGTTCAAATCAGCCAGTACCTGCACATTTTGCCAAGTTTAACCAACAGTCTATTCGCTCGTTTTCAGTGAATAACAATGCTCTGTTAACTGAAAGCTCGGCGAACCGAGCAGACTATATCTTCGATTTTCCGCTGATTGATCACCCGTTAGTGATTCAACATCAAAAAATGATTCACCATAGCAATGGCGATATTTCATTTAACCTCCAAGCCAATATCGCTCAATCACCAAGGCAAGTTATTTTTACGCAAGGTGAAGGGGTTGGAATGGGAGAGATTAGAGGGGGTGGCCAACACCTTTATTTTGAACAACGAGGTGACGAGCTATTTATCATCGACATTGGGTTATCGGGGATACTCTCACCAATATATGAGAATGATGTGATTGGCGAGATTTCTAGTGCTGTGATCAGTGGCGCTAATCAGCTGGCTGCTGTCGGTGAAACTCAGGTCATCGTTGATGTGATGCTTCTTTTTACACAGAATATTGTAGATGAGTTTCCGGGTGAGATGACGCAAGTTCTATTAAATCAGCTAGTTATGAGAGCTAATCAGGCTTTTGTTGATAGCGATATTTCGGTGCAGCTCAGGCTTGTTCATACTCAATTTGTTGACTATTTTCAACAATCAGATCTCCGGGCACTAACAGATCTCGATGCTGCTCTACGGACGGATAGGGATGGCGGAATTGATCCTTCCCTATCTGATGTTGCTGCATTGAGGGATCAGTTTGGCGCTGACATCGTATCAATGATTAGAACGCACGACCTTAATGAGAGAGAAGTTTGCGGCGTCGCGCGCTTTCCTCGTAATGGACCATTAATTAATATCAGCAATGTTGGCATTAGTGGTGGGTCAAACTGCCTAGACACTTTTACACATGAGATAGGACATAATTTTGGTGCCGGACACCAACGTGTTGATAATGAGCCTCAAGGAGCCTTGCCATTCGCTGGTGCGTTTGTTGTAAGCAACAAATTTAATACGATAATGACTTCTGCTGCTACTGGGGATGCTAATCGAGGCCTTAGATTCAACGTATTTTCGAATCCTAATTTACAGTGTGGAGGGGGAGCCTGCGGTAGTGCAGTAGTGGCTGACAACGCGAGAATAATTAATGAGTTTGCACCGGGAAATGCAGGGTTACGACCAGCTGTTTCTACTGCTGTTGTTGTAGCGCCTCCTAAAAGCTCTATCGATAGTGATGGGGACAATACACTTGATGTGAATGACACATTCCCTTTTGATGAGACTGAGGTACTAGACAGTGATTTAGATGGTGTTGGTGACAATGCTGATCAATTTCCCAACAATCCCGACGAAACTATTGATACGGACAACGATGGCATAGGTAATAATGCTGATTCAGATGACGACAACGATGGTGTTGAGGATATTGATGATGACTTACCTCTTGATGCTAACGAATCAGTTGATAGTGATGGTGATGGTATTGGACAAAATGTTGATGTGCTTGATAACGACTTTCAAGATTTCTTGGATTTTGATGGCGATGGAATAGGCGACAAACAAGATCTTGATGATGACAATGATGGAGTTGCTGATTTTTCTCCAATCGATAGCTTGTCGACAAGTGAAGCATGGGTTGCAAGCGCAGGTACTGGAGCAATCGTTCGCCTAAATGCTGAAACGGGTGATTTCGTTGATACTTTGATTGAAGGCAATCCGCTGAGCTTCTCTTTCAGGAGTGATATGACTTTATCCCCTTCGCAGCAATTGTTCTTTATTTTTTCGAGTGAAATATTTGAATATGATCCTCAAATAGATGAAGTGAGGCTAATAATAGATCGTTCCGACCTATCAAGTAACTTCCCTGGACATATTGCTTTTATTGATAATGACACATTACTCATTAGTCATGGTTTTAGCTCCAGCTTTGCGCCAAGTTTTGTTGACTCATTCTCACTCTCTTCCGATGGCAATAATTTAGCCTCTAGTGTTAGCAACAATGAAGTGACTCGTGATGTATTGGTAACAACTGATAACCGCTTGCTTATCATATTGCGCAATAGTAATAGGATAGTGTCTGTCGACTTGAATGCTCAGGATTCAGGGCAAGTTGGAGTGCCCTTTATCTCAGAAGGGTTAAGTTTGCCAGAACATATGGTCGCTGATGCGAGCGGCAATATTTATGTCACTAATGCTGGCAGTGGCACGGTGACACAATATAACGCTGCAGGTGATTTTTTAGGGGTGTTTATTACCACTGGAGCGGGTGGTTTAGGAGAACCGAGTTGCATTACTATCGGCCCTGAAGGTGATCTTTACATTTGTAGTATGGATACCAATCAAATATTGAAGTTTGACGGTGAAAGTGGTGCTTTTATCGAGGTTTTTGCTGATAGTAGTAACAGTCAGATTGAGCAGCCAGTCAGCCTTGTTTTCGCTGGGTTGCCTCTAGATGAGTTACGCTTGGATGGTGAGCATGATACCGACGGAGATGGTGTTAACAATGTTAATGATGATCTCCCTCAAGATAGCACCGAAACTACTGACTCTGATAATGATGGTATTGGAAATAATGCAGATGAAGATGACGACAATGATGGCATGCCTGATCAATTCGAAATTGATAATAACTTCGACCCGTTAAATGCTGATGATGCCTCGGAAGATGCAGACAATGATGGCAGTACCAATTTACAAGAGTTTCTTGCGGGAACAGATCCTAATTCCGCAGCTTCGACCCCGGCTCCACCAACGCCACCACCGCAGCCGACTCCGCCAGCACCTCCAGTGGCACCTCCCGTGTCGGAAAATAACGGGGAGAGTGGTGGCGGTAGCTTTAGCGGTATTGCTTTAATCGTTTTGATACTGATGAGAGGTATCATTAGGCGCAAGCAACCGATGAAGAAAGTCAGTCACTTGGAAATGTAATGGGCATCATAGCGACATAAGAAGAGGAGTCATGTTCTCTTCCGTTAACTAGCGGGAAAATTGATTTTTACATCTATAACAGGGAAGTTTTTAAGTCTGCTCGTGGTCCTATACCCAAACCTACCTAAACCACTCTTTCTTGAGTGGTTTAGGTATATACGACAACATCTAAACGCTAAGCTGAGTAAAGTTAAACATGACACGTATCGAAACACAGTCAGACTACGAACAACTGATAAATAGCAATGACCTCGTTATCATTAATGTATACCGTGGTTTTTGGTGCCCATTTTGTAAAAAATACTTGAGTAAATTCGATCGTGCTTTTAAAGATCTCCCCGAAGGGAGTCATGCTTTATATGGTGTTTCTGTTGATTCTGAGAGTACAAATTCAAAATTACAAAGTTCACTCGGGTTAAGCTTCCCTCTTATTACGGATGCTGGTCAACTATTCCGTTCGGACCTTAAAAACCCTGTTAGCACCTCTCATCCTAATGTTAAGAAAACTGTGGACGGTTATTTTCTGCAACCAGCAGTTTACATTTATCTACAAGGCGAATTGAAATATCAATGGCAACAAAAGTCTAAATTACTTAACCTTGCGGGTGCTATTGGCCGTGTTGAGGTTGAAGACATTGTTGGCGAAGTCAAAAAGCTGATGAAATAACACTCAGTCACAGTGAACGCGAAATAACTATCCAGCTAACTTAGGAATAATGATGAGAATTGTGCAATTAGGCGATCCCATTTTAAGAGAAACTTCACGAGAATTAACGTCTGAAGAAATCCTTGGTGATGAAATTCAGCAGTTGCTATTAAGAATGAAAGAGACGCTTAACGGCATACAGTCAATTTCCAGTGAAAACGGCAACGCTTTGTCAGCACCACAATCTGGTACTGCTGTGAGAATGATTCTTCTTAGGATTGATGGCGTCTTCGTTCCTATGATTAACCCTGTTATTACAGAGTTTTCAGAAGAAACGTTTGAGTTTGATGAGGAGTGTTTTAGCTTTTATAACTTAAGGGCGAAAGTGACTCGTCATCAGAGAATTGTTGTAGAGTATTTTGATGAGTTTGCGAATAAGCACTCAAAAACAATGAAAGGTGAAAATGCTGGCTTGGTGCAGCATGAAATTGATCACTTAAATGGCATTTTCTTCTTAGATCGTGTTGATGGACAAGATAATTTAGCGTCTATTGATCACGTTTATCAAGATGCACCGCAAACACTGACGAAAGTTAAAGAGATGATTGACTATATGGTGAGTTGATACTCATCATATTGCTCTCAGTTGTTTTTTAAATTCCAAAACATGTCATGAGTTTCAATGTATGGATTTCACAGCTCAATCGAGGTAAGTGAGCTGTTTTTCCGGCTAGTTACATCAACCGCTAACAGTGAAAAAACGATATTGATTGTCACAAAGATTGTGCATCAATGACCTAATATGACTGGTGTTAAAGGTTATTGGGAGTCATGGAAACAGTGAATCAGTCTATTCTTCTCAGCAGTGCAGCGCAGTATGCATAGCCGTACAGCCCGCTAAATAAGATACTTGGAGCAACTGTTAACCAAAGGTTTGGTGTGTGGTTAATTACGTTAATGCCAATGACGAGGAGTGACTGCACTGTCAGTGGTGGCAGTGGGGCAATAATCCAAGTCGGAAAATGACTGTTTCTAAACTTCAATAACGCCCACTCTAATACGAAAGTAAAGCCAGCCGTCATTATGGCGCTATAGCTTCCTTGAATAAATGCCGTACGTGTTAACATTACGCGATCGTCTGTGGCCATTGAGTTAGCCCAATAAGCCCATGCGAAATAAAACATAAATGATATTGATGCCGAAAGGAACAATCTAATAGATGCGGGCATTCTGTAGAACTAAAGTCGTGGTCATTAAGTTATAGATTGTTTTATATTCGTTTAATTGTTTATGGTTAGGTCAATTTGATCTTGGATAGTATTCTAGTCTCACCGAGATTCAATGTCGATATGACATTGTACAGATAGACCGTGCAATTTACATATTACTTCGCAGTATCGTCAGTTTATCAGCAATGAGTGATTGGGTGGGGACCAGTTAACCCTAAATAGGGTTAACTGTATTTATTACCAAATAAAGATTCTAAATCTACACCTTGGTGTCCAAGTACATCTCTTAAGCGTCTTAATGCTTCTACTTGGATTTGGCGAACACGTTCCCGTGTTAGGCCTATTTCAGCACCAACATCTTCCAGCGTTGAAGGTTCATAACCTAGTAACCCAAATCGTCTAGCAAGTACTTCTCTTTGCTTTGGATTTAAGTCTCCTAGCCAGTCGATAATATTGACTTTAAGATCTTTATCTTGAAGTTCATCTTCTGGGCCATGGCCTTTCTCGTCAGCAATCATATCGAGTAAGGCTTTGTCATTGTCGCTGCCTATTGGGGTATCAACAGACGTAATACGCTCATTCAAGCGCAACATCTTGCTGACTTCCTTCACAGGTTTGTCAAGTGACTCGGCTATTTCTTCTGCTGTGGGTTCGTGATCGAGCTTCTGTGCTAACTCTCTTGAAGCTCTTAGGTAAACATTTAGTTCTTTAACAACATGTATAGGCAAACGAATTGTACGCGTTTGGTTCATGATAGCCCGTTCAATGGTCTGTCGTATCCACCAAGTTGCGTATGTCGAAAAACGGAATCCACGCTCAGGGTCGAACTTTTCGACGGCCCTAATAAGTCCGAGGTTACCTTCTTCTACCAAATCCAATAGCGCTAAACCTCGATTGTTGTAACGGCGAGCTATTTTTACAACTAAGCGCAAGTTACTAACAATCATACGTTTGCGTGATGCTTCGTCACCTTTTAATGCTTGGCGAGCAAAGTGGACTTCTTCTTGCGCTGTTAATAACGGCGCATAGCCTATTTCCCCTAGATACAAGTGAGTTGCATCTAAGTTTTTCTGTACTTCTTCCTGATTTGCGATGACTTCGTCTACTGCTTCAGTAGCATCGTTCTCAAGTTCAGGTGATAAATTGTCCTCGACTACAACGTCAGCGTCGGGTTCAATTTCT
The DNA here is from genome assembly GCA_964640795.1 of uncultured Pseudoalteromonadaceae bacterium. Classification (GTDB taxonomy): domain Bacteria; phylum Pseudomonadota; class Gammaproteobacteria; order Enterobacterales; family Alteromonadaceae; genus M269. Next base: position 126,646 of record CAZXIN010000003.1, read on the forward strand.
ACAACAACGGTTTTGACTTGACCCATAACAGTATCTCCTGATTGGGTTGTTTTTATTACATTGTGTTAATGCCGTTTTTTGTAGTTATTTATTGTTATTATGTTTGGGTAGGTAACGCAAAGGGTCAACTGACTTACCTTGGTAACGAATCTCAAAGTGAAGTTTGGTTCGTTGCGCGCCGCTATTACCCATTCGGGCTATTGTCTGCCCTGTTTGAACTCGCTGTTGTTCCTTTACAAGGATTTCATCATTGTGTGCATAAGCACTTAGATAGTCTTCATTATGTTTAACAATTACAAGATTGCCATAACCACGTAAAGCATTGCCTGTGTATACCACTTTGCCGTCTGCTGTCGCTAATATGGGCGAACCAAGCTTTCCGGCTAAATCAATGCCTTTGTTCCCTTTTTCCGTTAGGGAAAAACGACTAATTACGTTACCAGTGCTTGGCCATTGCCAATCAATAGCACCGCTTGAATCAACACTGTCCTTTTGGGCAATGTTTGTACTATCACCATACGCTTGCTTTTTTTTGTGGTCAACAGCGATATACGTTTTTGTTCTATTTGATTCACTTTTTTGTGTCTTTGCAGCTTTCTTTGACGGTTTTGGGTTATAAGTGACGGTTTTTTGTCGCCGTTCTACTAGTGATAAAACCTGTTTGGGGTAGATTCGATAAGGCGCTTTAATGTTATTAATTCTCGCTAACGTCTTATAGTCTTTATTGGTATACCAAGCTATTGAAAATAATGTATCGCCCTTGGCAACAATGTAGGTCGTGCCACTATTCGGGTTCGCAGTTTTTTTTGAAAGTGTTTTGCCTGCGCCAATATCAACGACAGGAGCTGGTATTGTGCGGCTTGAGCATGATGTAAGCCAAGATGCTATAACGAGCAGCGTAATAGTTTGATAGATTCTCTTTGCTTTCAATATCAAAACAACCTTGTACAGGAGCCTGAGAGCAAACCCTTTTAGTGTCTGCCTAACTTTTCCATTAACACGACAATAGCGATACCCAATAGTACTAAACTCATCGATGAAACGAAATAAGCGGGTTGTTGAGTCATTGTTTCAAAAGTTTGCGGTAAAACGTTATCAGAAACGAGCGTAATGCTTTTTCCATGACTATCAACTGTGGATTCTAGTGTTACTTTCCAAGGCCACACTTTGTTGAGTGAGCCAAGTAGAAAACCACCAAGTACAGCTAAAGTGATGGTTTTATGTTTTGAAAACATCCAATTCAATGCATGGGAAAAGCTAAGTAAACCAGTGACGCAGCCACCTGAAAACACAATAATAACAGGTAAATTGATATCCTTTAAAGCTTGTAGCACAGGGCTGTACATACCCATGAGAAGTAGGATAAAACTGCCAGAGATACCTGGTAGTATCATCGCGCATATAGCAATAGCACCAGCAAGAAAGAAAGAAATGTAAGTGGTTTCCACAGTACTAGGCACTAGTGTTGTTATGAAATAGGCAATTGCTGTTCCCAGAATAAAAACAAGGTAAGTCGGCAGCTTCCAATGATCGATATGCTTAGCAACTGACCAAGTGGTCGCAGAGATAAGCCCAAAAAAGAATGACCATAGCTGCACGGGGTACTCGTCTAGCCAGAATAAAACGACTTGAGCAATCGTCAATCCACTGAGCACGATGCCGCAAAGTAGTGTGAGTAAAAAAGAGCCATTAACATGCTGCCATGCGGCTTTTATCCCTTGTTTAAACAAAACAGATAAAGCGGCAGGGCCGCATTGTTTTAATGAGTATATAAGTTCCTCATAAATGCCTGTCATAAAAGCAATACTGCCGCCAGAAACACCTGGTACGGTGTCGGCAGCCCCCATCATCATACCTTTGAGAAAGAGTAGGGCGCTTTGGCTTTTGGTTCTTTTCTGTATTCTCTTCACGTTAAATGATCTCGCCGGGTACTAATGGAACAAATCGAACCGCTTCAACTACCTCTTGGGAAAAAGCATCTTCAGATTTTTCTATAAGAAGTAGCTGCTGATCTTGTTCACCAACAGGAATAATCAACCTTCCTTCTTCGGCAAGTTGTTGCTTTAGCATTTCTGGCACTTGGCTTGCCGCTGCTGTAACAATGACAGCATCAAAGGGCTTTTTACTTTGCCAGCCTTGCCAGCCATCACCATGTTTCATTGATACGTTGTGTAAATCCAAAAGCCGCATTTTACGTTTTGCTTGAAACTGCAATGCTTTGATTCTCTCGACGGAATACACTTTAGGAAAAAGCTGCGCCAAAATAGCTGTTTGGTAACCGGAGCCTGTGCCAATTTCCAATATAGATTGAATTTGTCCGCTTTTCTCCAACAACAGCTCTGTCATTTTAGCGACAATATAAGGTTGAGAGATTGTTTGTCCTTGTCCTATCGGGAGCGCGGTATTTTCGTATGCTTTGTGTTTTAGCGCATCAGGCATAAACAATTCTCTTGGTGTACTGGCTATTGCCTTTAACACCTGCGTGTTCTTAATACCTTCTTGATGGAGAATGTTGGCTAAATGCTCTCCTTTGCGTGTCACTCTAATCATCGATTGTGTCATTTCTTATAGTTTTTCTATCCATTGTTTCATATCGTCTAAGCTTTGATAAGCCGTCATATCAACAGTTATTGGTGTTACCGAGCAATAGCCTTGAGCTACAGCATGGAAATCTGTGCCGGGGCCAGCATCTTGCTCTTCACCTATACCACCATACCAATATATGTCTCGGTTAAATGGATCCTTTGTTTTTATCATAGATTCTGCTCTGTGGCGTCTTCCTTGCCTTGTTACCTTGATACCTTTGATTGCGTCATAGGGTAAATTGGGGACATTGATATTGAGTATTTGATCTGCTGGCAGTGGGTGTTCGGCCAAGTGTTGAATGATTTCAACGGTTATACGCGCAGCCGTTGAAAAGAAGGTTCCTTTTTTATCAGCAAGTGATACGGCAATAGCTGGTAAGCCCATAAAGCGCCCTTCTGTTGCTGCAGCCACCGTGCCTGAGTAGATCACATCGTCACCTAAATTAGGGCCGTGGTTAATACCTGACACAACAAGTTGTGGGTCATCTTTTAAAAAGCTATTAATACCGAGGTGAACACAATCGGATGGTGTGCCGTTAATCGAATAGAACCCTGTCGGCATTTGTTGCATACGCAGTGGCTGATGTAACGACAATGCGTTGCTTGCGCCACTACAATTGCGATCAGGAGCAATAACAGTGACATCATGTTGTTTATCTTTTATCGCTGTATGCAGGCAAGCTAAACCCTCTGCATGAACACCGTCATCGTTGCTTAGTAATATCTTCATTAAGGTATTCTTTCTGGTTCATGGTAGTCGATTAATTCTCGTAACACCGAGGTAGCAAAGCAGCCACTTGGTAGCTCAAATTGCAGTGTCAATTGGTCCGCATCAAGCTGCCAATCCATGTTGCTTGCATATAAGCTGATCGCGCGGCGCTGCTGCTCCAATCCTATTCCTTCAAGTGCCTGACATAGTGCTCTATAGTGAGACGTTACATCATTTTCGAGCTGTCGAGCTTTCAATGTGCTGCCGAGTTCACCTTTCCCCCAAAGCGGTGCTGAAAGTTGGATATCTCTATTGTTCATTCGGTCTGTGAGCTGTGTGTCGGTGCCATCATTGACAAAAAAACTATTGCTACCACTTAGCATCATGGCATCGCCGTCCAACGGACTTGAAAAAAGCGATTGACTCACACGTTCGCTGACCACTTGATTGAACAACCATGAGCGTAAAGCCGATATTGCTAGGTTACGCTTATTTCTGTTACGTACTGTTTGCCCGTCGATTAGCGTCTGACCTAAACGCAAGTTGCTATCATTGTTTCCGAAGCGTTGAGGACCGAAATAATTAGGAACACCGGAGCTTTTGACTTGTGTTAAGCGATACGCTAAGTCCTCTGCTGATTCCAATTCACGCACAATGAGCGTGAATTTATTGCTTTTTAAGTTGCCGATTTTGAGTTTTTTATTGTGTCTAATATGGTGCAGGATTTTTGCACCTTCTAAGTCAAACTGAGCAAAGTCAGGATCAATTTTTCCCGGTAAATGTAAGCCAAACCATTGACGTGTGGTTGCGTTTTTATCTTTTCGTCCAGCATAGCTTACCTGCCGTAGTGGCATATTAAATTGCTTTGCTAATTGCTCAGCGACAAAGGCTGTATTGAGATTCTGTTTTTCCAGCCAGACATAAATATGTTCTCCTTCACCGGTCAATTCATACCCCAATACCTCTTCGACCTGAAAATCTTCCGGAACTGTTTTGAAAGCGCCTTTTGATTGAGGTTTGCCATATAGGTATTGCCAATCACAGGAGGGGAATAGATTGATGTTTTGTTGATTCAAAGTATTACCAAAAAATTAAGATGTGATAAGTACAACAGCATGGCAGGCGATACCTTCTTTACGGCCAGTAAATCCAAGCTTTTCTGTTGTCGTTGCTTTAACGTTAATGTCTTCAGGAGACGTTTGTAAGTCTTCTGCAATACGCTGTCTCATGGTATCAATATGAGATGCCATTCGCGGTGCCTGAGCTATGATGGTGCAATCTAAGTTGCCTAACTTAAACCCGCCTTGTTGGACAAGGTCATAGACTTTTCTTAACAATAGTCTGCTATCTGCGTTTGCAAATTGTTGGTCTGTATCAGGAAAGTGTTTACCAATATCACCAAGTCCCATAGCTCCTAATAGGGCGTCGCATATTGCATGTAACAAAACATCGCCATCTGAATGGGCCACTAAACCTTGTTCGTAGTCTATGGCGACACCACCAAGCATGATAGGCCCGTCACCACCAAATTTGTGTACGTCATAGCCATGACCTATTTTTATTTTCATCGCGTTCTTATTGTTGATTGAAGTTAAATTTTTTTAGCTTTATCATCATAAAGCGTTCATATTTATAGTCTTTTTAAATGTTTGATGTTAAGTAGAACTCCGCTAGCCTAAGGTCATCAGGGCGTGTAACTTTAATATTACTAGCATCTGATTCAATGAGTCGTACAGGGTAACCTGCATGCTCCATTGCCGATGCTTCATCTGTTATGTTGAGCTTTAATTCTAGACCACTTTTTAAAGCACTAAACAGTTCATCCATAGGAAAAAATTGCGGTGTTAATGCGTGCCATAAATTGTTTCTGTCGACTGTTTTTTGTATCCGCGAATTGTCCTCAAAAGCGCGTTTCATCGTATCCCTAACAGGAGCGGCGAGTATACCGCCAGAGAGCCCAGAACGTAACAATAACAATTGTGATATATCCTGATGTTTCACACACGGTCTGGCAGCATCATGTACCAATATCCAATCGCCTTTAGTGGAGTGGTGTGACAGCACGTGAGTTAACCCTGCAAGTACAGAATCAGCACGCTCTTTGCCTCCGTGAACAGTCTCAATCCAATGTGCATTGGATAAAGGTGTTTCTTTGAAATAATTGTCATCGGGGCCTAAAACTAAAACCACTTTATCGATCAACGGGTGTTTAATCAGGTTATTTAGCGTGTGTTCCAGCAGTGTTTTTCCGGCTAGTTGTAAATACTGCTTTGGTATATCGCCACCCATACGTTTGCCTACGCCAGCAGCAGGTACAACAACAGTATATGATTCTTGATGTGATGTAGACATTCAGGTTAAAGCGCTATTCGCTTGGTAAAATTCTGTAAAAAGTCTCGCCTTGCTTGATTAATCCCAATTCGTTACGGGCTCTTTCTTCGATAGCATCCAAACCTATTTTTAAGTCTTGAATGTCAGCAGCAAGAAGGCTATTTCTTTGTGCAAGGTTGTTGTTTTGGGTTGTGAGTATCTCAACTTCTTTTTGCATTAAGCGTAAATCAGGAAGACTATGTTTGCCAAACCAAAGCCGATACTGCAATAAGCACAATAAGCTTAGCAATAATGCGGTAACAACTTTGGTCATTGGTATTCCTCACAGCATGTTGGGTGACATAAGTTTTTCGCTTCACCCACGCCATTATGCAAGTCTATGCCATAAAGATAAACAGGGTTTCTATTAATTTCATTAGAACTTAAGCTTTTTTAGTAATTTTTCTTTGAGTTTGTCTTTTTCCTTGTCAACTACGCTATCTAACTTAGATTTGAGTAGACCGTCCAAACTTTGCAAGTTCCCATCGGCTAACGCTTCCCAGCTAAGTAATTGTGTAATTTGCTGGTCATTACTTCCAATTGCATTGCTAGCTTGTCCATCGAGTTTTGTTTGAAGTTCTGACAACTTAGCTTGAGCCTCTTCACTAATATTACCCGTTAGGGCGTTGGCTAGTTTCTTGTCTAAGTCTGATTGAAATGAAAATGATGGTGCATCTAAATTGCCACTAATGCCTGTATCAATGCTCAAATCAGTTAATTGGTTAAGGCTATTGGCAATAATATTCGTTATCTTATTGCTGCCTTGTGCGTCTAATTTAAGCGCACCAAGGTCTATACTACTTTGTCCTTTTAGCTCATTTTGTTCGATGGACAGCTGGCCTACGGAATTAAGTCGTGCTTGGGTTAAAGCAACAGAAAGCTTGTCTTCCTTCACCATCTCGTTAGGTTGTAAAGCAAGTCCAGCCAATTCCCATGCTTGATTGGCTTTTATGCCTAAATCATCAATCCATAAATCGCCATTTAAAATAAGCTTCTTCCAAACATCTGTTTTATCCGCATCCACGGAAAAAACAGTTGGTCGACCTAACTTACTATGATCATTAGTGATGTCTTGCCACTGACTATCAATCGCTTTCTGTTGCCAGCTGACGCTGATAGTGGCTTTACGTATCAGTAGGTCTGGTAGCGGTGTGGTGTCGGTGAACTCGTACCACTGACCTTCATCTTTTACTTCTTCTTCAACTTGCTCTTTATTACTTTGTAGCATAGGCCCAACGAGTTCGACAGCTACGAGTAATTTCTCACTCCAAACACGCGTTTGCTCACCAAATACCATAGCTGTAACGTCGCTGATGGCAGCCGAATCACCAGCAGCAAGACCTTTAAGTTGTTGATAATCTTCACCGGGAGCAGCCTTAAGCGCTGCCACTTTAGGTGACAAATCGTTTTTAGCCTCGGCCACTGAGTTTTTGAAATCAGTGAACTTTTGTTTATCAGCACGCATTTCTTGTTTAATGCTATCGAATTTCTCTTTGGCAACTAAGAGTTCAGCGGGGTTCTTATAATCCGTCTCTTTAAGTGACTCGATTTGCTGTTTATAACTGTCCAACTTTTCTTTAGTGGGCAATGATTGGTATTGCGCTTCGAGTTTTGCCTTATGCGATGCATAGGCTCGCTCAGCATCTTCAATAGCTTTTGTTGTTTTCAGCGGCGACTTGGCGATGAGTTCGTCAATGTCGGGTAACTGAATATCTTTGTCTTCAAAGCTAGGAAAAAAGCTCTGCTGCTCACTAGGTTTTCTGTAGACTTCACCTGAGCTTGTACGTTTCTTATCAAACTCAACACCAGACACTTGCAATTGATTGATGATAACCTTTTGCATCAGCAGAGGGAGTAACTCAACGTCGGCTGAAATGACTTTAGCCTGCACCTTGTTGTTCTCCGGTGCTGCAGCGTCAGTCATTTGAACTTCAGTCAGTGTGACTGAAAAAGGTGATAACGTATGAGTCACCTTGGCGATATTAACTTCAGCACCTAATGCATTTCCTAAACCTTTTTCGGCACCTAGTTTAATCCAAGTGTCTAAGAACAATAGTGATACAGCAGCAATACTGCCTACAATAGCGATAAAGGCTGCTAAGCCTTGCCAGCGAATATTTTGCATTATCTTTAGCTTCCCATACTTTGATAAAGTTGATAAATACTGCTGCTTTTAAGCATTTCCACTACCTTAAGTTTATTGACCCAAGCCATTATTTTCTCTCGGTATTGAACAACAATAACGCGACTTGTAAGTAATACTGGAATAGCTAAGAGTATGCTGACAACAAAACCGCCAAGAGTGAGGCTGTGATAGAACTGACTGAGTTGACCAATAGAAGTGTTATAGAATGCTATCCACAGTGGCATTAAGCCTTCTGCCGTGAGCAAACTATCGCCGGTCATTAGAATAAGGGGATTAAGGATGAATGAAAGAGCACTAAACATGATCACTGAAACGATAAAGCTTGCAATATTTACCCTGAAGAATAATACGATAAGCAGTAGCACGACATTATGCAATCGCCACAATGGCGTGAAACCAACAATCATACCTAACGTAATAGCAATAGCGATTTGCCATGGGCTAGACTCAGAGTTGAGTGCTTTTAGAAATTTGACCAGCAGATTCATGATTTCTCCATTAACTGAACCTAAATGTTGCGCTACTTTACAGCAAATGTATTATTCGAAAAAGTGATAAGATCCTTGTTCATAAAGGTTTCAGGATGGATTGATTTTATCCGATTGACAGAAAAACTAGCACTTAGATGAGCTAAGCAACCCCTCACAAGAAGGTAAATCTATGATTAAAAATATTGGCGCTACGTTGTTTAGTGTTGTGGCTGTATTTTGCTGCACGACTTCAGCTTTTTCAGCGAACTTAGGTTTGCCGTTATCAACACAGGTTATTGATGCGCAAAAGCATTTAGAGCATTTAGTTGGAGAAGGAGGGATAGGGCCTCGTGAAGCTGCGTCTGAAACAGAAAAGGCTACCGCAGATTATATTGAAAATGAGCTGTCTGAGCTAGGGTACGAAGTTAAGCGTCAACCGTTTGATGCTAAAATGAGAGACGGAGAGGCACTTGGAAAGTCTAGCAACATCATTGCGTATAAGCCTGGTAGGTCAGGAAATAGTGTGGTTCTGGGAGCTCACTATGATTCAATTAACGCTAAGGGAGGTAGTCGTGGCGCTATTGATAATGGAGCGAGTGTTGCTGTGTTGTTAGCCATGGCTAAAAGCTTGTCAGCGGTTGACGACCTAAAAGATGGGGTGGTGATGGTAGCTTTTGGGGCGGAAGAGATCGGTTTGCAAGGTTCGAAGTATTTCGTGAATTCACTTTCTCAAGATGAAAGTAAGCATTATGTCGGCATGATCAATATGGATACCATTGTCGGTGGTGACAAACTATACATTCATAGTGCGCATAGTGAGCCATACAAGTGCGAAGGGTTACCGAATAACTATCAATACGATACTCGATTGAGGGAGCATTTGATGGCACTGTCTAATAAAACATTAGGAGAAGAGGGGTTTGCTCTTCACCCTGATTATTCTGGGTATCCGTCAGGTGAAACTGGAAGTTGGTCTGATCACGCACCTTTTGCTTGTGCAGGCATGCCAATCGCTTACATAGAAGCCACAAACTTTTCTATTGATGGCAAAGACGGTAATGACGGCTATTCACAATCTATACATCCAGAGCTTTGGGATTGCATAGACAATGAAAAAGTGACTGCTTGTGAACGTAAAACAGAAAAGCAATGGGGACAGATTTGGCATACAAAGGCCGATCGCCTTGAATTGATGAACAGGTTATTCCCAGATCGGATCAATCAGCAAATGAGTAAAAGCTTAAAACTATTGACGACTTTTTTAATCGATGAGAACCATTGATTTAATGGGGGGCATTAGAGAAACAAGCGCATTGCTTTTTAGATAAAGCCGTTTATACAGAGCTCACCATGATTCCTGTATAAACGCTTAACAATACTATTTATTCGTGCACAGAAATAAACGAGTTGTTCTAGGACTCCTCGTCTTCAGCAAGCGTCATCAATGACGTGTTACCACCTGAGGCTGTCGTATCAATACTGACAGTCTTTTCCGTGACTAAGCGTTGAATAAGGGTGTCGTTATATTCTGCGCTGATCACTGGTAATATGGCACCACTTCGATTAGCTAACTGCTGACTGAAGTAGCCCATTCTAGCACTGTTACTATCAACAACGGCTCCAGCGATATCGTCGTGATGCAAAAGCGCATTCAGCTTATCGTGTTTTACCACCTGCAATACACCTCTAGCGACATCACAAAGAAGTAGTTTGTCCTTAATGGCTTTAGCTTCTTCAAAGAATCTATCTGATACGGCAGTAACAACTGTATTACCAACAGCGAGAGCTGAAACAATCGACATTAACCAAAAACTAAACTCAGTATCTTGATCGGCATAACAAACCACACAACCTCTTGGCTCAAGATAAAGTAAATTAGATTCACCTGTTGGACCGGGAAGTACCTTTGGTTTTTTGAGTTGCTTTTCTATCTGATTTAATTGGGAGCGAGAATCCGATAATGACTTAGCTAAGTCATCCGCAAGCTCATCGACAATATCGACGGTGGCAATTTTCGCAAGTAATTGGCGCATGGCGGAGATACGGCTATTCAGTGGTGCATTGCGCCATATATGAGCTGCTCTTACTGCTAAGTCCATCAAGCCAAGCACGTGCTCCTCGGCAACACCAATTTCAACCATGTTGATGTTGGCTTTTGTTTCGTAATTCGTTTCGTCTTCATCAGGCGTTTGTTTTTCACGGACGAGTCTGGACAGGTAATTAGGACCACCAGCCTTGGGACCCGTACCTGATAATCCTCGGCCACCGAATGGTTGTACACCGACAATAGCACCAATCATATTGCGGTTTACGTAGATGTTTCCAGCACGAATTCTTCGGGCTAGTTCTTCGGCGCGGGTCTCTATTCTCGTGTGGATACCCATTGTAAGGCCAAAACCAGTGGTATTAATCTGCTCAACCACGTCATCTAACGCCGAGCCTTTAAAGAGAATGACGTGTACGACGGGACCAAACACTTCTTTTTTCAACACAGAGAGGTTGTCAATCTGATAAAGTCGAGGAGCAAACAAATGATGCCCTTGTTCACCCATATCTGGTAAAGGACATTCGAACAACAACGTACCTTGACTTTGCATGTATTCTACATGAGCGTTTAATGCGTTGAGGGCTTTGGTGTCAATAACTGGACCGACATCGGTCGATAAGAATTGTGGATCACCTACAGATAATTCCTTCATCGCACCTTTAATCATGGTGAGTACAGTATCTGCAATGTCTTCTTGTAAGAACAATACCCTGAGAGCAGAACAGCGTTGACCAGCGCTTTGAAAGCCAGATTTAATGACATCGTCACAAACTTGCTCAGGTAAGGCTGTTGAATCCACTACCATACAGTTTTGACCACCGGTTTCTGCAATCAACGGGACTTGTTGCCCTCCACGGTCTGCTAGAATTTTTGAGATAAGGCTGCCTGTCGCTGTCGAACCGGTGAACATAACAGCTTGAATACGCTCATCTGTGACAATGTTTTCACCGACGGCCCGTCCCTCTGAGTATACGAGTTGAACAACATCTTCTGGCATGCCAACAGTTTTCATCAGCTCTACAGCGCGTTTGGCAATCAAACTAGTCTGTTCAGCGGGTTTAGCAACGACCGTATTGCCGGTAACGATTGCTGCAGCTACTTGTCCTAAAAAAATAGCCAATGGGAAGTTCCACGGGCTAATACATAGGACAACGCCGCGTGGTTCCATTCTTTCATCGAGAGCGAGTTCTTCAGCGCGCGCCGCGTAATAGCGACAAAAGTCAACGGCTTCACGGACTTCATCGATACTATCTTGAGTCAATTTACCCGCTTCTTTGATGCAAATAGCAATTAATTCATCGCGATGACGTTCTAAGATATCAGCTGTACGCCTTAATATGTTCGCACGCTCTTTTACGCTTGTTTTAGACCAGTCTTCAAAGGCAGCATCCGCTCGTGTGACTATGTCTGTCATACCTTCAGTATCGTGATATTTTAGGCTGCCCACTAATTCATTGTGATTCGCTGGATTAAGCACCGCGACCAGATCCTCGCTTATTGTAGAAGTGTCTTTGATGTTGTCTTCTACCCACGCATCTAGGTTTTCTTTTAAGGGGAGCAAGTGGTTTATGTCAGTTAGATCCATACCTTTAGAGTTAGGGCGCTCTTCACCGTATAACTCAATAGGCATGGTGATATTGGTATTACGTTTATTGCGTAAATCCTGCAGCTTTTCTACAGGATCGGGTAATAGCTCTTCAACCGGTTTGCTGTCGTCGACAATGGCGTTAACGAAAGATGAGTTAGCCCCATTCTCCAATAACCGACGAACGAGATAAGCCAACAAGTCTTCATGCTGTCCGACGGGAGCGTATACACGACATTGCACTTCATCAATGGTGACCACTTGGTCGTACAGAGACTCACCCATGCCATGCAAACGTTGGAATTCGTAACCTTGATTATTGCCTTTCGCTAGCTCTAGAATAGTCGCGACAGTGTATGCATTGTGGGTAGCAAATTGAGGAAAGATAACATCCCGCGCAGCCATGAGTTTAATAGCACAAGCTTTGTAGCAGACATCGGTAGTCGCTTTACGGGTAAAAACTGGAAAATCATCTAGGCCATCTTCTTGAGTGATTTTTATCTCCGAATCCCAATAAGCTCCCTTAACTAAGCGAACCATCATTTTTCTGCCTACACGTCTTGCCAATGTCTCTAGCCATTCAATGACATAAATCGCACGTTTTTGATAAGCTTGAACAGCTAAACCAAAGCCTTCCCAATCGCCTAATTCTGGATCGGTGAACACGGTTTCGATGATGTCCAATGAGATATCTAAACGATCAGCTTCTTCAGCATCCACTGTAAAGCCAATATCATATTGTTTTGCTACTAATACGAGAGATTTTAATTTAGGTACAAGCTCTTCAAAAACACGATCACTGTGAGTAAATTCATAGCGAGGATGGATGGCTGACAGTTTGACCGAAATGCCAGGGCTTTTAACCGGACCTTTACCATTTGCTGCTTTGCCCAGCGCATGGATGGCATTCATGTAAGCATCGTAGTAGCGCTGAGCGTCGTGCATAGTTCTTGCACCTTCGCCTAGCATGTCATAGGAGTATACATAGCCTTTAGTTTCGGTGTCTTTCGCTCGTTCAATGGCTTCATCAATGGTCGTTCCCATAACAAACTGCTTACCCATGATTTTCATGGCTAAATGTACGGAGGAGCGAATAACTGGCTCACCTAAACGGCCTATCGTTCGTTTTAAAACACCAAATTGATCGGATTGCTGTTTGTCGGAATAGTTAACTAATTTACCTGTCACTAAAAGCCCCCAACTGGAGGCATTAACGAACAGGGAGTCACTATTACCTAAGTGCTGGCTCCATTCTCCTTTGGATAGCTTGTCGCGGATCAGAGAATCTTGCGTTTTGCGATCAGGCACACGCAGCAAGGCTTCTGCTAAGCACATCAGTACTACGCCTTCTTCAGACGATAAAGAGTACTCATTCAGTAAAGCATCTACACCACCTTTACCTTCCTCTTCCTGACGTATATTGAGCACCATTTGTCGTGCTCTCTCCCAGGCTCTGCTTCTGGCGGAAACACCGACCTCCGCTAACGGCAAGATATGTTCGATGACTTGTTCTTCATCAATACGGTAAAAATCTCGGATGGTTTGCCTCAATGGGCAGGTTGTTGTGAGATCGCTTTTTAGTAACATAGTACCCCCCAAATTCGCATTTGTAGTGATAGTGACACGAGAGAAAGGCTCAGCCGATTTCCTTTGAAAACTCTAGAGCTGCAGAGCTGGGCGAGCATAGCTGAAAGTCATAGAAACCCAAACTTATTTTTACGTCAGATTGACGTTTTAGCGTAAATTAATTTCTACGTTAGGCGTATTGCTAAATACTAAGGCCTTATATAAGCAAAAAGCGGCATCATTTGCCGCTTTTTTTATATCAAACTGGTTGGATCTACATCCAAGCGTCGTTTCGTCTGCGTTTCTTAGGAAGATAGGCCACAATAATACCTAACACAACACCGGCTATGGCTATGCCGCCTCCGCGAATAAACCATTGCTGTTGTTCTGATTTACCCTGTACGGACAATTTTTGCTGTAGCTCGTTTCGCTGCACTTCTAGTTCTTCGCTTTGCTGCTTCAAAGTGGCGTTTTGTGACTGCAGTTCTGCTAACTGCCTATTTAAGCTATTAAGCGCTTGGTCTTGTTGATCCAAGTTTTGATCAGCTGCAGAAAGGTTCTCTTGAAGCGATGCTAGTTGGCTTCTAATGCTCGGTGATGCCATAACAAAATTAGCATCAACCCAACCTCTTCTATTTTTATCGTCGATAATTTCAATGTATTGGTTTTCATTATCTACTTGTATCTGAGTCACCGTTGTTCCCGCTGTAACAGAACCCAGTATTCTAAAGTTACGACCAGGCCCTGCATGTATAAATGTATAGAGATCGTCGGATATGTATCGCTCTTCCCCCTCCACATTTTGTTGTTCCTCGTTACTTCCATTGTTAGTTTGTGCTTGAGCTATCGAGCCCATTATCAATAGAAACATTGCTATCGAGCGGTAAAACATTCTTAAGTCGTCGCCTATATGGTTAGAATAATTCGATAGTAGGGGCTGTAAATTAGAAAGGCAAGCCGTTCATAGCACTATTGCCGTATTATGTATCGTAATGTGTGTTTCGGTATCTTTTCGGTTCGAAAATTAAGAAGGACAAAGATGTTAGTTGTATTTAGTGGTTTACCGGGTGTTGGAAAAACAACATTAGCTAAACAGTTGGCTCGGCGTTTAAATATGATCTATTTGAGGATCGACACCATTGAACAGGCAATGAAAGATTCTGGTATTGATGTCACCTATGATGAAGGTTATCGCATTGCATTCAGTGTCACGAAAGAAAACTTGTTACTTGGACAAACGGTTGTTGCTGATTCGACTAATCCCGTGCATGAAAGCAGGGACGCTTGGTGGCATATAGCTAAACAAACGGGCTCCAAATGCCTTGATGTTCAGGTGATTTGTTCTGATGAGGATGAACATCGTAGTCGAGTTGAAGCACGACAATCAGACATTCCCAATTTGATTCAACCGACTTGGCAATCTGTTATTCAAAGAGACTATGACAACTGGGAAGAGGGCGTAAGTGATTACCCTTTGTTGACAATTGATACCGCCGGTTTAACTGAACGGCAGGCATTCGACAAACTGCTTCTTCAAATAAGAAAAGCCAATATCGTTGCGCGGACATAATATTCCGATGTATTGTTAGCTTTTAACATTATTGAGTCCTATCCCAATCTCATGGAAAGTGAAATTGAGCTGAAATTATTAGTGCCTGAGAATGCAGGTGAGTTATTGCATGGCTACCTAGAATCAAACTTCTCTCAGCAGTACACGATGAACGAAGCCAAACTTTATAATCAGTATTACGATACCGCTGATAAACAGTTACGTGCGCATGATATTGGATTAAGGGTCCGCGGTAAAAATAACCAGTTTGAACAAACTATTAAGACTAAGGGACAGGTTGTTGGAGGTTTGCACAGTCGGCCAGAATATAATGTTGTGTTGGGCAATGATAAGCCTGACCTCTCTCTTTTTGAGGAAAGCGTGTGGCCAGATTCGCTTAACGCAGAATCATTGCAAGTAGCGTTGCTTCCGTTATTCACCACGCATTTTAAAAGAACGAGCTTTCTTCTTGATTATAATGAAACCAGTCAAATTGAATTAGTTTTTGATCACGGCGCTATTGTTGTTGATGAGCAGCAAAGTGTTATTTGTGAGATTGAATTAGAATTAAAACAAGGTGAAGTTACTGATCTTTGTCAGTTAGCAAAGAAGATTGCTGAAAGTATACCGGTGAGATTGGGCAATAAAAGTAAGGCAGCTCGAGGTTACGCTATGGTTGCTCGTGATGCTCAAGAACCCAGCAGCAACCTACAGGTATTATCATTAGGTGAGTCGGATACTAACGAACAAGCGTTTATTAATGCGGTGACTTATGGCTTTGAGTTTTGGCAGAGGCACCAAGAAGCTTACTTTCTACAAAATAAAGTACGGCATTTAGGCCATGTCTACCAGGGAATGAGGTTAACTCTTCAAGCACTCGTTTTGTTCATGCCTAGCATTGATTGCGAAGATGTTTTGGCACTTCATCAACGGCTGTCAGCGCTCGTTTCGGAGTGGAGTTGGATTGAAGCCTTGGTACGCATTAAGCAATTTCGATCACGAAAGGGACTATACAGAAAGCTTATTGACAAAAGTCCCGCTTTCTTAAGCTACCTTCATGGTCGCAGTGAAGGGTTATTAATTCAGCATGATCCGAAGCAGAGTATGACAGAAACGTTCTATAGCCAACTGTGTTTGGATATAGTGAATATGTTACACGATAAGCCTTGGCGTAAGAAAGGTGATGCTTGGCAAAGACCGATTGCTCATTCCGCTAAGAGTCGGTTGACCCAAAGTTGGCATAACATTGTACAAATTATGCCGTATAAGAAGTCTATGACTGCTGAACAATATATTCTGTGTGAAGTGGTGTTGAGGCAAACTCAATATAATGGACTGTTTCTGGCTGGCCTTTACGACTCGCCGGAACGGGATCAATTTCGAAGCTTATGGCTTGATCTGCTCAGTGGTATTAAAGAGCTAAATAGCCTTTCTTTTTTACTCGATGAAGTTGACGATGCCTGTAAAAGTGAAGACAACGAAGAGTCTTTTAAGGAATTTGAATCTCTGCGAACTTGGTCTCAAGATAAAGTCCAACATCTACTGGGTATTATGGAACAGTCACGTAAACAAGTTGTGAAAATAAAGCCCTATTGGTAATTGATTATTTAGTGTTTTATTTCAACGTTCTTTAGATATTCTTTATGTAAGAGGCAACTGTAAGTAATTTCAGATATTGTCTCTAACATTTATACGATATCCGTACCTCTGAGTTCCGGCGTATATCATTGACAATAAAGGATTTAGTCGTACTTGGTTTCTAGCTTGAACAGCTGCCATGATTTATATGCCAAAGCTATTCCTAATGATTTATGTGTAAATAACTCATTTTTTAGATTTTATTTATGTTGTTTATTTTTCTCATTCTGGTTGTTAATATGCCGCTTTGACTATATTAGTAGCAACTTTTTAGGGATATTCATGCTTAAAATAAGCGCAGAGCATATGGATGCAATGGCACAAAACTTCGATTGGTCGAGTATTTATAATGCTTGTCAGGAACATCTAAAAAATCAATACCCTAACAGTGAACTAATTGGCGATGATGGGAAGATCTTAGTTGAATTGCTTATCTCGCATAAAATCAAGCAGCTCTCCAACCTTAAGTTATTACTGGATTATATCGTGCAGTATAACGTTACCTTGCCTATGACACATCTGACAGAGCATTTGCCTGATACCGAACATAAAGAAGGCTATCGCGTTGAAGCATTATGTTTGGCTATTGAGAAGGGCCGAATCAGCATGGCAGTTATGCAGTAGCGGCACACCAACACAAAACCTTATCTCATTAATGGATTAGCCCATGGAAGAAAAGAACAGCGAGCTAATTGCTCAATGCCCACTGAATGACGAAGAATTTCTGCCCGTCGAACCACCGATAGAGCTAAAGTATCATTTCACCGTCTTTTTTGATGGCACAAATAACAGCCGTTTTGATATTAATTATCGTACTCAAGCCACCGAGGAATATCAGGCACTCAAAGCCGATGGCAAAATTGATGCTGGCGGCAGTGTTGAAAATGGTTATACCAATATTCACTTTCTGGAAAATAAGTCGCTCAAGAAAGAAGGCTATAACGAAAGCGTCCCAATGTATATTACCGGGGCTGGTACTTTTGACAATGAACAGTTTGAGGACATGGATGAAGCGCGTGGTGTGGCTGATTACAACGACGGCTTTTGGGATGTCTCTGCCCGTAAACAGCATTTGGCGGATAAGGCCAGTCAAGCTGCAGGTTTAGGTGCTGGTCGTGGTGAGACAGGGATTAAAGCCAAAATACAGGAAGCCATTGATAAGTTAAACGAATTTATTCAGGAGGAAATTGATGGCATAAGTGATGAGCAAGTTGTCGTTACACTGGATCTAGATGTGTTTGGTTTTAGTCGCGGAGCAGCCACTGCACGTTATTTTTGTTATGTGATTAAAAATGAGATTCAGCGCCTATACCATAAGGAAGGGCAGGGAGCACACAATGTTAACCTAGGCTTTGTCGGTTTATACGATACCGTGGCCTCGTATTTTGACCGGACCAAAGGGCAAAAGTCGTTTGACTATTCTGAGCTTGATTTTATCTCAGCCACTAAATCACTGCACCTTAGTGCTGTCAGAAAAGCCAAGTATGTCGCCCACTTGTGTGCCGCAGACGAGTTCAGAAAGAACTTTTCATTAACCCTGTGTAAAAGTGTGAAAGACGGTTGTGAGGTGTTTTTGCCGGGTTGCCATTCTGATGTGGGTGGCAGTTACCGCAGTGATGTGAGTATTGATAACTACCAATTATTTAAAACAGAAAATGCGCATACGCGAGACAGGTTGATGCATTTCTTGATACAAGGCGGTTGGTTCTATGAAGTAGACCAAATCCCCGACTGGGCAACAAACACAGCAGCAATAGACACAACAATAAGCATAAGAAAGGATGTTAAGATTAAAGAGTCTCGCTATTATCCGCCTCAGGGAGTGGGTTCTTATGCTCCTCCTCAGGTACGTACGCGTTACTCAGCGGTCTGCCAGCAAAAAATACCGGCTGACTATGCCAAAATCACTCTGGACTTAATGATAGATATTGCCAATACCAGCGGACTGGCTAACTTTAACCTGTCGGGTTACGATTTCTCAAGTTCCAAGGTGTTACAAGTCGCCAAAGAAAAGCTTTTTACTTACAGTCAGAAATTTTATGGGGTGTCGATGACGGGCGAACAATCAGAGGCCAATGATTGGCATCCGGGCGCTAATGCACAACCCCTCTGGCTTAAACAACTAAGGCTGAATTATTTGCATTGGTCAGCCGATGTCGGCCTGACTAATGGCCCAAGGATAGTTAATGATACTTACACTCGGCAAACCTTTAGCGGTTAGCTTCTTATCACTCTTTTTATTAGCAGGATGCGACAGCATGTTTCACTTTTTTAAATCGGATTCAGGTAAGCCTGAAAAGGCGGTGTGGGGATACTCAGAGTCCGCGCACTATTATGCACCAATGGGTTTTATTAATACCCATATTTTATTAGAGAATGAACGTAAGCTAACCTTAAAAGAAGGTGATAACGTCAATAGCTTAAATTGGGGCAATCGGATTACTTCCAGCACTATGAGTAAACGAGCTTATGGTACACCTGTTGGTCTCGAGGTAAACGTGTATTCAGTGATTGAGAATGTTTTCTATACCGGCAAGTTTGATTTTGATGTTGAGTACGTTAAACAGCTATTGCATACACCTTATGCTTTAATTGATGAAGAAGAGGAAGTCATGTTTCGGCTGTTAACGGTTGGAGGTGCTCCTAATGGTTTTGTCTCGGTTTGGTTAAGTGGTCGACGCCGAAGAATCGAAATATTCCACGGACAACTGGAACCTTATGAGCAAGATTGGGAGGAATTCCGACCCAACAATATCTACAAGGCTGGTGACCGCGAGGCCTTCGTGCAAAAAGAGCTGAACTTCTTTTATGAGGACCATAATCGCCATTTAGCGGACCCAAGCCGTGCGATATTCTCCCAAGCCTACTGGGATTTAGTGCATAAAAAACACAATTATGAGTATATTTTCACCGGCCATGTAGGGCATGTGTGGGTGCACTACATCAGTTTTTTTACTGGGGGGTATGACTTTTTAGATGTTAATGCCACGCATCATGAAGGCACTTTACCTAAAGAACTGCGATTTTATTCAACGGATAAACGTGGTCGTAAAATACACACTAATCTGACGTTAGATGAAGCTTATATTGCAGACCATATTGATGACATTGATACCTTGTTAGAAGAAGGTGCGCAATTTGAGTTTGAATTTAATGCGGTGGATTTAGGCTCACGAGTGTTTTTGCGTAATAAAGGAAAAGTCATGGAGTTGAAACTATCTGAAGCCAAGGTGCGACGAACCGAGAACCCCAATTGGGATGAATTACTACAAAAATCAAAGCAATAGCACTGTTGACTTCTAATGATGATGAACAAGGGTACGAAGCGTGATGTTAAGGGTCAGCAAGATACTCAGCAAACCTTTAGCGGTTAGTTTCTTATCACTCTTTTTATTAGCAGGATGCGACAGCATGTTTCACTTTTTTAAATCGGATTCAGATAAGCCTGAAAAGGCGGTGTGGGGGTACTCAGAGTCTGCGCATTATTATGCACCAATGGGTTTTATTAATACCCATATATTATTGGAAAACGGCCGAAAGCTAACCTTAAAAGAAGGCGATAACATCAATAGCTTAAGTTGGGGTAATCGGATTACTTCTAGCACTATGGGAGAGAGGGCTTATGGTATCCCTATTGGTTTAGAAGTAAATGTGTATTCAGTGATTGAGAATACTTTCTATACCGGTCGGTTTGATTTTGATGTTGAGTACGTTAGGCAGCTACTGCATGTGCCTTATCAGTTACTTGATGAGGAAGAAGAAAGTACTTTCGACTTATTGATCATTGGTGCTGCACCCAATGGTTTTGTTTCTGTGTGGTTAAGTGGCTTAGGCCGAAGAGTTGAGATATTCCACGGACAACTGCAACCTTATGAGCAAGATTGGGAGGAATTCCGACCCAACAATATCTACAAGGCTGGTGACCGCGAGGCCTTCGTGCAAAAAGAGCTGAACTTCTTTTATGAGGACCATAATCGCCATTTAGCGGACCCAAGCCGTGCGGTATTCTCGAAAGCCTATTGGGATTTAGTACATAAAAAGCACAATTATGAGTATGTTTTCACCGGCCATGTAGGGCATGTGTGGGTGCATAATATAGATTTTTTTACTGCTGAGCATGATGCTTTTGAAGTTGATAAGCGCTACCACGGAGGCACTTTACCGAAGGGACTTAAATTTTATTCCACAGATAAGCGAGGGCGAGAGATATATAGCATTTTGGAGTTAGATGAAGAATATATAGCTACCCATATTGATGACATTGATGCCTTGTTAGAAGAAGGTGCGCAATTTGAGTTTGAATTTAATGCGGTGGATTTAGGCTCACGAGTGTTTTTGCGTAATAAAGGCAAGGTATTTGAATTCAAGTTGTCAAAAGATGATGTCAGCCGTTTAGAGTCCCCCAACTGGGATAAGTTAATTCAAAAGGCTAAGCAATAGTACTGTTGACTTCTAATGGTGATGAACAAGGGCACGAAGCGTGATGTTAAGGATCAGCAAGATACTCGGAAAACCTTTAGTGGTTAGTTTCTTATCACTCTTTTTATTAGCAGGATGCGACAGCATGTTTAACTTTTTTAGATCGGACTCAGATAAGCCTGAAAAGGCGGTGTGGGGCTACTCAGAGTCTGCACATTATAGATTACTTAACTCAAAGACTATCATCTACTTATAGGAAAAGTTCAGCTGGCATTGCTTGTGATATATTTGGGATGATTTTGTGATTAAATATTGAGTTTTTGAGACGGGGTGTATAGAGTCTTTACTAACCGACATCACATTTTATTATTTGGTCGGTTTTGCTGAAAGCGATTAAATAGAATTTACGGAGTATAGGGACATGCGCGCGTTATTGTTTACATTGATACTGTCAGCCTCACTATTCAGCAATGTTACTTATGCTCAAAACCCTCAGAACGACTTAACCTCTCAACAAGTAAAAACAACCAGAACAGTTGAGAAAAATGGGGTTTTTGTTGAGCGCCCTGATGAAGATATTCCCTCTGTGCCTACTTCCAGCCAAGTCGAGCAAGTAGTTCCCGATAGCTGGATAGTGACTTTTAAGCAAGAGTCTGTTGCTCAGTTTATGCAAAAGGAAGTCTTGAATACAGGGACGACTTCGCAAGCAACCACTTTAACTAAAGCTAATGCGCCTAGCCTAAGTCAGCGCATAGATAATTACGAAGCCTCTTTACTTAAACAGCACACTGATTTTGTTGATAGCGCTCGAACACAAGGCTTAGTGAAGTTCTCAGGGCGACACTTTACAAAATCTATTAATGCGATGGTGATCTACGCTGACGAGAACGATATAGCTGCTATTCAATCATTTAATGGCGTTAAGTCAGTAACTCCCAATAGAATCTACGCCCCATTACTTACGCATAGTACCCGAGCAATAAAAGCAGATCAGGTGTGGCAGCAAAAAGATGAGGGTGACAATAATATTACTGGTATAGGGGTTAAGATTGCCATTCTGGATACCGGCATCGACTATACACACGAATCTCTTGGCGGATGCTTTGGAGAAGGATGTAAAGTGGTTGGTGGTTATGATTTCGTCAATGATGATAATGATCCTATTGAAGATGAAGACATCTATCGGTTTTTAGGTCACGGTACCCATGTGGCGGGTATCGCTGCCGCGAATGGACAAGTTAGAGGCGTTGCTTACGAGGCAAGCTTATATGCCTATAAAGTGTGTGGCATCGATAATTGCCCTACAGAGTTTATTTTGGCTGGTCTGGAGATGGCAGCTGATCCTGATGGCGATCCCACAACGGATGATGGTGCAGACGTCGTTAATTTAAGCCTTGGTTCTCGTTTCGGAGCCCCCGATGGTCCTATACCCACACTGATTAATCAGCTGGTTGAGCAAGGCATTGTGGTTGTCACTTCTGCTGGAAATGATGGTGGCTTTGCCACTATTGGTGGTATCGCGAGTGCACGTGGTGCGATTACTGTCGCAGCCAGTAATCGAGACTATAGTGGTATTGTTGACTTTAGTTCAGCAGGTCCTGTTCGAAATGTGGATTATTTAAAACCGGATATTAGTGCACCAGGTGAAGCAATAGAATCCCCTTGTGTCAATGAGTTCAGTGTCAATCCAACGTGCTACTTCTCAGGCACTTCTATGGCGTCACCTCATATTGCAGGCGCTGCCGCACTGCTATTGCAAGAATATCCGCACTTAACGCCAGCGAATGTTAAATCCCGTCTCGTGACAACTGCTGAAAGGTTTGATGATATTGATAGTGCTTCACAAGGGGCTGGGTTTGTTAATGTTTTTGAAGCAATAAACGGAAAGTTATCAGTATCACCTGCTTCCATCTTCCTAGGCAACATTGACGCTTCCCAATCCGTATGGTCTAGCACAACTGAGTTGCGCATTACTAATTTAAGTGGGAGTAATCAGGAGGTCTCACTGAGAATAGAGCCTTCAGATCACAACGGCATTGAGTATAGAATAATTGGCAGCGTTGAGTTTGAACTAACACCTCAACAAAGTAAGTCGGTTGAGATAGAAGTAACTGTTGACACTAATACCTATAATTTGAAAGAAAGTAATGCACTTTTTCTAACAAGCCAGCTAGGTGTTGAATCTGATGCTGAAACCATCAATGTGCCAGTGGTATTCTCTAAAATGGCAACTTTAATGATGCAGTATCCTGAATTTAGGCCTGCGGAACTGCATATCTTGAATCAGCGATCAGGTTTGTATCACGTCAATGGTTATGCAAAGTCGGAGTACTACTTACCCATTGGTGATTATAGTGCGTGGGCGATAGAGGAAGGTTCTGATCAGATAAAGCTTATTATAAATGAAGGTATCGATGTATCGCATGATTCCAGTGCAACTTTTATTGAGTCTAAGGACATCAGTAAAATCCAATTTAGCCACCTTAAAGATGAAGATGACAAGATCGTTTCACCAGAACGTTATCAAGAGCGTTACTTGTTAGATATCAGTCATGAGCAATCGAGATATTCCACGACTGTTATAGAGCCATCTTTTAATTTAAGGGAAAAACCGCTTTATATTTCAAATACTAGTGATGATATTACTGTTAGGTTGGCAGCGGCTTTCAATCCGCACAGGGATAAGTCAGATAATATTGCAAGGTATTATACGTTTAATAAGAAAATCACTGGCATACGGCAGGATATGGATATTGAAGTTGCCCATAATGAGACTTCTCAGCTATCACTTAATGTAAACCCGAGTGAAGCAGTCACTGTAGAATTAGATTTGTTACAGAGAGCCAAGCCTGATTACTATCCAACCTCCCGGTTTAGTTCTAGTGGATTCATTCTAACCGCTCAAAATAAAACTCAGGCCCCCATTGTTTTTGAACAGCCTTTTAAAATAGAACTTCACGGTACTTCTCGTGATGACCAGAACAATTATGATTTAGGTCTATATAATATCGGGGTTCTGAAACAAGAAAGAACCTATAGTGGTGCTGACAATCAAAAACTAACTAATATACAGTTTGATCATTCCAATACGATAAAAAAATGGACTACCTTCAATTTTGTGGATGATGCCTCTGATGATTTACTTTTTCATAATAGTGTTTTATCAGATATTAACTTTACCGCCCCGCTCTTATCGCCACTCCATTATTTTATCTATAACAATGTAGATGACAGGTTAGAGCTCTCTGTTGGTGCGGAAAACCTCTTTGATTTTTTTTACTTTGAAGCGTCAGATAGATTAAGGGAAGCAGAATCTAAATATGATTTGTACTGCAATGGTGGACGCATTTTGTCCGGTTCGGCAGGATTTTATGGTAGTTCAATTAGGTATTTTAATGCCTGTGATCTTAATGAGGTAAGCGGAGAGTTACTAAATTTTATAGCCGATGCCGAATACCATTCAAGTTATTTTATTAGACTGCATAAGAGGACTGATGTGGATGTTGTTAAAGCTCCAGCGCCTCTGCATATCTACCCAACTTATGAAAACACTATCATCACTAGTCCTGATAAAGAAGGTTCGCGCATTAATGCTGTCTTTATGGAAGAACCTGTATTGGAGAATGTGACAATCGAATTTAAGATGAATGAAGGTTGGCAGAACCTGATTGTTGTGAAGGACGATTTTACTCGACATAGAGATATATATAGTGCGTTATTACCAATGCCAGATAAAGCTGGCGTAGCGCATATTAGGGTTAAAGGAGTTGATGCGCTAGATAATCGATCTGAAGTGCTTGTAGCTGGAGCATTAGTTATCGGCAAAGATCAAAGCACAGTATTTTTAGATGACTTTGACCACGATGGTGTCCCTGACTATAAAGACATGGATGATGATAATGACGGTATTGATGATCTAGAGGATGTCTTGGTTTTAGACGCCTTACATGATGATGATTCAGAAGTGCTTGATACCGATAATGATGGTATAGGAAACAATCAAGATACTGATGATGATAATGACGGCGTTGAAGATTCAGAAGATGATTTACCCTTTGATGCTAGTGAAACTGCTGATACAGACGGAGACGGCATTGGCAATAATAAAGATAAGGATGATGATGGCGATGGCATTCTTGATTTTAGGGATTGCGTACCACTAGACAGTGAGGTAGCGAGAGTTTGTGCAGCATATGATTTTGATGGTGATGGTCAGGCTGATATAGCTGTGCGCAGGCCCAGTACATTCTTTCAGTATGTTAAAAACTCGTCAGATGGGCAGGTACAAAGACACGTTTTTGGAAAGCGAGCGCAAGACATTCCGGTAGCTGGCGATTTTGATGGCGATGGAATAATAGACATAGCCGTTAGGCGTCCGTCGAATCAAACGTGGTATATCAAGAATTCAAGTGGCTCAAACAGAGGCTCAGACAAAGGTGACGGGATTCAGCGTCATAAGTTTGGTTTGCAAGCCGCTGATATACCTGTTCCTGCAGATTATGACGGTGACGGCATTACCGATATCGCTGTTCGCAGACCATCTACCGGTTTGTGGTACATTAAACGTTCATCAGACGATGAAATTGAACGCCATCGATTCTTTAGCGATGCTAATGATATTCCCCTGACCGGAGATTTTGACGGTGATGGTGTTGATGATATTGCTTATGTGAGTATGAGCAATCAAAGGTGGTTTATCAGGCATTCCAGTGATGCATCCGTTCATGAGGTTGACTTTGAGTTGTTTGACGGTGATATCCCACTAACAGGTGAGTTTGATGGTGATGGTAAAACAGATATTGTCATCAGAAGACCATCCACGACAAGATGGTATATTTTGAATAGTAGCTCAAATGAAATGACAGTTGTTAAATTCGGTAAGCAAGCTGGAGACATCCCAATACTCGCTGATTATGATGGTGACGGTATTACTGATATTTCTGTGAGAAGGCCATCAGAATTTATGCAATTTGTATTGCGCAGTAGCGATGGTGATATTGATAGGATCAAGTTTGGTTTGCGTGAGAGTGATATCCCGTTGGCTGCACCCGTTGGAATCAGAATGGGCATGCTCAACTGAGCGTAGCTTGCTTGGGCGTTTGCAGAGAAATACGTGATAGTCACTAACCAAAGTGGTTCTGAATAATGCTCTGCGTAAAGTGTTTACGCAAATAGTAACCTCTAGGGCGGGTTTTTATGATTTGGCCGTCAACCCCGATGGCTTCTGTTAGCGCGCTTCCGTCGGCTGCTTTAGGTCTTAACTGTAGTACCTGCCCGACTTTTGCGTTAATTTTTTCGACCTGCCCAAGACATATCATGTCTTGTAGTTCTTGCCAGTCTTGTTCTAACGTGGCTTCTTGCTCAGGGGAGGGTGACCATAGTACTGGCATGGCAACTCTGCGTTGTGCTGGTGGAATTCCTCTCGTCCCTTCAACAGGTATCCATAAAACACGAGAAAGCTTATTTTTAACGTTACTGTTTTGCCAATGAATACCGGCAACGTTAATTAACGGGGCATAGCACACATAGGTTGTTTCTAATGGTGTTCCATCGCTGTCGATGGGGATTGTTTTTAGCTCTACGCCTAATTCAGGGAAGTCTTGTTGTGGTTTAGAACCTGCGTCAGAACCTAAAAGAAGCTCAATCACTTGCCCTGTCCAACCTTTGTGATGTTTGAATGGTTCAGGCAATTCTACTTGGGCTAAGTCGGCTAACTCAGCAAAATTAAGGCCTGCTAGAGTTTCAGCTCGTTCGAGCAATTGTTCAACTGAATTTGGGGGGAGAAGTAAGCTTTGCATTTAAATTGTTACTGCGTATGTCAGGTTGATAGTCAAGGGCTTGTATAATCAGTAAGCCAGTCAATAACTTAGTTAATTGCTACTGGGGGTAGTTTATGGAAGAATGGCTAACTATTAAAGAGTTATGTGGCTAGGGGTCTGAGTGATAGATGCAGACGGATTCCGCGCGAATGTTGGCATTGTCATATGCAATAAAGCTGGGCAGGTTTTTTGGGCTAGGCGCTATGGCCAACATTCATGGCAGTTTCCACAAGGCGGAATTGATGAAGGTGAAACTGTTGAACAAACAATGTACAGAGAATTACACGAGGAAGTAGGCTTAAAACCAGAACATGTTGAAATAGTTGCAGTAACAAAAAATTGGTTAAGATATAAGCTCCCTAAAAGACTCATTCGGCAGGGGAGCTCTCCTGTCTGTATTGGTCAGAAGCAGAAATGGTTTTTACTGAGACTTCGGTGTCGTGAAGAAGAAGTTAATTTGATGGAATCGGGCCACCCAGAGTTTGATGATTGGCGTTGGGTGAGCTATTGGTATCCAATACGTAATGTTGTGTCTTTTAAACGCGATGTTTATCGGCGTGTCATGAAGGAGTTTGTGAGTGCTGCGATGCCGGGACATCAACGCAAATCATCAGGTGGTTCGAGGCGCCGCCGTCGAAACTAATATCTTGGGTGGTATATATACTAGAGGCGAACCATGCTAGCGGATCTTAAAAGAATCGTTCAGGAATTGAATAAAATTCCCACTCTGGATGAGTCTACAGCTTTGTTAGCAAAACGCCTCAAGGATGTTATGGAAGTAGACTGTTGTGCGGTCTACTTAGCTGATTATAAAAGTCAGCACTTCGCACTAACAGCAACTGAGGGGTTATCAAAGCAAGCTGTTGGTCAGGTTTTCATTGGGTTCAATGAAGGCCTCATTGGGTTGGTCGGACAACGTGAAGAGCCGATCAACATTGAAAACGCCCATTCTCATCCTCGCTTTAAAGAATACCCAGAGGTACAAGAAGAGAAGTATTACGCCTTTCTTGGTGTACCTATTATTCATCAACGAAAAGTCCTGGGTGTTATCACGGTTCAACAAGAAGAGTTACGTCGTTTCAGTGAAGATGAAGAAGCGTTCTTGACGACTTTAGCTGCTCAGATGGCATTAGAAGTTGTGCACACCGAGGCGCGTGGTGGGCTGCATCTGGCTGATGAGAAACGACTTAAACAACATCACCGAACCTTGCGTGGCGTGCCTGGTGCGTCTGGGCTTGCCATAGGTGTGGGTTATGTACCTAATGCAAGACCTGATATCACTAATATCGTTCTAAAACGCAGTACACAAACTGCGAAACAACTTTCGGAGTTTAGGGTTGCTGTAAAATTGACTCGAGATGAAGTCGATAGCTTTCGTGAAAAGATGAAGAACGATGTTGCAGACGACGTATTAGCCATCTTTCAGCTCTACCATCACCTGCTTGATGCTAATAGTCTTGGTGTTGAAGTTGAGAGTAAAATTAGTACAGGATGGGATGCAGCGTCAGCGCTTAAAATGGTGGTCGACCATTATACGTCACAGTTTCGTGGTATGAATGATCCCTACATGAAAGAGCGTGCTGTCGATGTTGAAGATCTTGGTAATCGCTTGTTAGGCCACCTACTAAAGAATCAAACTCAACAAAAAGTATTACCTGACGAGTTTATTCTGATAGCAGATGAAGTGACCGCTTCTATGTTAGCCGAGTATTCAGAAACCCAGCTCAAAGCGGTTATTTCAATGCGAGGTTCATCTAACTCTCATGCCGCTATTTTAGCCAGAGCTATGGGCTTGCCTGCTATTTTAGGGTTGTCTGATGTACCTTTAACGATGTTAGATGGAAAATTGATTCTTCTGGATGGTTATTCTGGTGAGCTTGTTATTGCTCCTACCGAATCCGTCCATCGTGAATTTGCGCATTTAGTCGCTGAAGAGCAAGAGTTGTCCAGCACGATTTCTGAGCAAGCAATGCTTCCTGCATTGACACCAGATGATTGTACGATAGAGCTGTTTATTAATACTGGGCTTTCAACCGATATTGAGTTGGGGCAGGGCAGTGAAGGTGTTGGTTTATATCGTACTGAAATACCTTTTATGTTGCGAGAGCGTTTCCCGTCTGAGCGTGAACAGTACAGTATTTATCGTTCTATGCTGGAAGCTTATCGCGGCAAAATAGTGACGATGCGTTCTCTTGATGTTGGTGGTGACAAACCCTTACCTTACTTTCCTATTGTTGAAGAGAACCCTTTCCTTGGCTGGCGTGGTATTAGGTTGACTCTTGATCACCCAGAGATTTTTCTGGTTCAAATACGCGCCATGCTCAGGGCCAGTATTGGCATGAATAATTTGCAAATTATGTTACCGATGATCACCAGTGTTGATGAAGTTGTTGAGTCAAATCGCCTTATCAAGCAAGCCTACTATGAAGTAAAAGAGGATGCGGCTTTAGTTGGTCAAGAGCTATGTAAGCCTAAGGTTGGTGTGATGCTCGAAGTGCCCGCAGTGATTTATCAATTGCCTCAGCTTGCCGGAAAAGTCGACTTTTTCTCTGTTGGTAGTAATGATTTAACTCAGTATTTATTAGCCGTTGATCGTAACAACGCCAGAGTCGCTGATTTGTATGATAGTTATCATCCGGCGGTGCTCAATGCTCTGAAGCATATTGTTGAACAAGCCAATGAGTTGTCTGTACCGATAAGCTTATGTGGCGAGTTAGCAGGAGACCCTGGTGGCGCTTTGCTGTTAATGGCGATGGGCTATCGTCAATTAAGCATGAATAGTCACAATATCCAAAAAATAAAGTGGGTGGTTAGAAGTGTGCCTCTTGCTTCAGCGAAGATGTTATTGAATCGTGTTTTACTGCAAACAACCCCTGCAGATGTAAAGCAAGAAATCAGTTTGCTGCTTGAATCGCAAGGCTTAGGTGGGCTAGTCAGGGCTGGTAAATAGGATCTGCAAATCTGTGCTTTGCCATAAATGTATTTAAATTGAACACAATACATGCATCAAAGTGTCCAGTCCTCGCTACAATTGTCACTATTTATGAATGTGCGTTGGTATTCAACCTATAGCAGGATACAATAGCGCGGTCTCTTATACCGAAGGTATGCGAAGATAGAACTTTCGACCCCTAATCATGTTGCGCTTGGAGCATAGCTTAATGGCAGGTAGTTACCTTACATTTCCTCAGATTGATCCAGAAATATTTAGCCTCGGTCCCATTAGTTTAAGATGGTATGGCCTGATGTACCTTGTTGCTTTTGCTGGAGCTTGGTTTTTAGCAAACAAGCGTTTGTCGACAACAAAATGGAATGAAGAAGAGTTAAGTGACTTATTATTTCAAGGTTTTTTAGGCGTCATTATTGGCGGACGAGTGGGTTATGTCTTGTTCTATCATTTCGACTTGTTCTTAGCAGATCCTCTCTATTTGTTTAAAATATGGACTGGAGGGATGTCTTTCCATGGCGGATTATTAGGTGTTGTCACCGCATTATGGTTATTTGCCCGTCGACAAAAAGTGTCTTTATTTGTCGTTGGTGACTTTGTCGCTCCCCTCGTTCCATTGGGGCTAGGTTTTGGGCGCCTAGGTAACTTTATCAATGCTGAGCTTTGGGGACGCACGACAGATGTTCCTTGGGCTTTTGTGTTTCCTGGTGCTGGACCAGAACCAAGGCACCCATCTCAACTATATGAGTCATTCTTGGAAGGTTTTGTACTCTTCATGATCCTTTGGTATTTCTCTAAAGTTTCAAGGCCTGTTGGCGCTGTTTCTGGCTTGTTTTTGACCGGATATGGTAGCTTTAGGTTCATTGTTGAATACTTCCGTGAACCCGATGCTCACCTAGGGCTTTATGCTGACTTCATCTCACGTGGGCAACTACTGTCCCTACCTATGATTATTGCAGGCGTAGCTATTATGATCTTTGCTTATAGACGAGAGAGTAACCTCGCTGCGAAAGCTTAAGACATAAATAAAATCAGCATGGGCTGTTTAGACTGAAAAAGGATACTGAATCGCTGGGTGGTGTTCATATCCTTCAATCTTAAAGTCATCCATGGTCACCCAAGTTTGCAAATCTTCTAAGGTTTTAATCTTAGGGTTAATATGTAATTTAGGTGAAGCAAAAGGTGTGCGTTTTAGCTGAACATCACGCATTAGCTCAAGTTGGTCTTCATAAATGTGGTTGTTGACTATTTTGTGATACGCCTTACCCGCTTTTAGCCCTGTTATCTGGGCCATAATCGCTAACAGGAAGTAGACTTGTACCATATTGAAGTTCAGGCCTAATGGAACGTCACAGCTTCTTTGTGTTGAGTTCAAATAAAGCGTATCACCTAATATTGAAAAATGATGGCTGTACATGCAAGGGCGTAAGCAGCCGAGATGAAAGGCTCCTGGGTGGTAGAATGTAATGATTTCACCCCGATCATCTTTACCTGCTTTTAAGTCGTCATACACTTTTTGGATTAAGTCGACACTACCGCCATCAGGCTTAGGGAAACCTTTTGCGACTGCGCCATAAATAAAACCGCAATCGTCTGTACCTTTTCTCGCTGGGTTATTCAACCAACTCTGGTTGTCGTTTGCGTTGGCATCCCAAGTTTTTGTACCTAGCTCTCGGAATTCCTTTGCACTGCTATAACCTCTTAAGTAGCCGATCATTTCAGCGATAGCAGCTTTGTAAAAACTTTTACGTGTAGTGACGAGTGGAAACTCACCCTCATCAACATTGTAGGTTAGGTCGTGATTGATAACCGTCAGACAGCGCTTACCTGTGCGTTCGTTGTTGACCCATACACCTTCATCAATAATACGTTGGCAGAGTTCTAAATACTGTTTCATTGCAGATCCATTAAAAATAGAGATTAACGCGCTTTAACGGCTCGTCATTTTATTTTGATTTTCGATATGATCAACCTGCTCTTTGATCGACCACAAAAAGAGTAGACTAGGTATAACCATTAAAGCTGTCAGCACAAAAAACAACGGCCAATTTCCATCCATCCAATCAACTAATATACCGCTAGAAGATGCTAGGAAGGTTCTCCCCAATACACTGACCGATGCCATTAATGCATACTGCGACGCTGAAAATGCGTTATTACACATGAGCGAAATAAAGGCGACCATCGCCACTGTACTCCAAGCTGCGGTAAATCCATCGACGATAATGGTTGCTACGAATAACGCTTTATTGGGCCCAACAAGCGCCATAGCTGAGAACATGATATTACTAGCAGCCATTGCAATGCCACCAATAATAAGTCCTTTAACAATACCGTAACGGATATTAACCATGCCACCTAATAGAGAAAAAACTATGGTGACCCACCAATTGCCGAGTTTAGAGTATGTGCCTATATCGCTATTGCTGAAGCCTAATTCCTTATAAAAAACTAATGACATACGCCCAAGAAAAGCCTCGCCAATTTTAAATAAGAAAATAAACAGAAGGATGGATAAAGCGAGTTTGACGCCATTGCGTTGAAAGAAATCCCTGAAAGGCTCGACTAAAGTGACTAACAGCCAAGTGAATAGCCGTGTTGATAGGCTTGCGTTTTGTGCTTTTGCATTGAGCAGAGCTTGATAATGCGCTGCTGCTTGCTCTTGCACCTGTTCTCTATTCGTTATTGGTTCTTTGGCGAAGAAGGTGAAAAAGCCAATCGTGGCCATAATGGCTGCTAGCAAATAATACACTTCAGGCCAGCTCCAATTAGGAGAATCCACGATCAAAAATGGTACAGCTCCCAAGCCACCATAGCCAGTCCACCACCCCGCAGTAGCGACAGAGGCGGCAGCAGTCATTTTGTTTTGTTCGCTATGACCAATGAGATCAATACGATAAGCATCGATGGCGATATCTTGTGTAGCAGAAGATATGGCGATAAATAAGCCAGCAAGCGCTACCACATAAAGTTGTTGCTGTACGGGTATGTTCGCCAATGTGATGCAGCCCGCAACTATAATAAGCTGAGTTAATAAAATCCAGCCTCGCCTTTGACCAAGTATAGGAATTCGCACTCTGTCTAACAAAGGTGACCAGAGAAAGTTAATCGAGTATGCGGTAAAAATGAACCCAAACAAACCAATAGCTGATCGACTTAACCCTTCATCTTTAAGCCAAGCAGACATAGCTGAGCTAATCATGACCCAGGGAAAACCGCTGGCAATGCCAAAGATAAAGACAGTGATGAGTCTTTTATCCGCGTAGTGTTGCAGTTGTTCTTTAAATGAATTAATCAAACTATTATTGATAGGGTTTAAATGTCGAGAGGTATTGTCGTGTATTTGATCACGTTAAGCAGGTGGATTCAATCATTATTCACAAGAAACGAAGTAAAGAGCGTAAAGATACAGCAAAGCCCTTAGCGTTATACTCAGCAGCTAGGGGCGAACACCGACACAGTCAAGAGGAAACTGACCTTCACCTTCAAGATAAACCATGCAAGTATTTAGTTCCGAACGGAGATAGTGATCATTGAGCAACTTTATCTCAGGCCAGTAATGTATTTGATGTAATAAATGCCAAAATACTCTTTCTTTATGACTATAAGGCATAGTGGACTCAATTTTAATGTGATTCCACTCTTCCATGGTATCCCAGAAATATAAATCCAGTTCAGCATAGCTGATTTGTCGCTGCCAAAAAGCTCTAACATAGTAAGCGAGCTGTTTAGATTTGCTTTTAATAAATTCATCGATGTTCAAGGCAGTCAACCTCCATCGAAAGTCCTGAATCATATTGAATTATAGTTCAAGGGATTATTTTTTCAGTATGACAAATAGAACATTTTCATAACGGTGAGCTCACCTAAAGATTAATTAGTGATTAAAAAAGAAGTGCTGAAATAGGTGATTTGGTGTAGCAGGGAATACTCAGGAAGGCTACCAGCCCATAAATGTTAGCCAACCAATAATCTGTTTGGTGATATATTGATGTTGTCCTTGCCCTATAGGGACACCCACTAATTCTGTCTGTCGGAAATGTAGCTTCAATGCTTTGACGGCCGCTATTTTTCGTTTTTCAGCAGTGGTGATTGTCCACTTGTTATCCCATTGGCTATACATATCTAATACTGGAAAACTTGTGTTAGCTAAATACCCTGCTATCTGCTCGTTTAAATCAACTTGAGGCCAATAAGCACTCATAGACACAAATGCATCGGGTTCTGTGATGAGTTGTTCGTTGTACATTTTCGCAAGCCAAGCAGCAGTCGTCCCTTCCGATAAGACAACGACAAACCCTGGGTATTCAGCACTTTTGTCCAGCAAACTTTGCATCAGTAACTGAAGTTGTTGTTGATGAGTGTCGAAGTTATTCTGAATGATGACTTGAAGCCCTGACGTTGGCAAAACTTCTTCAACGGTATTGTTGTCCTGATCTGTATCACCGGTGTCTTGTGATAAACCTATAATTGGTGGTGCCGCCAGTAATGTTGTCCAGCCGTATTGATTGAGTAGCGTTGCTACCGCATCGAGTGCCCGAGAACCTAAAGGGGTTTGCCCCGTGTCTGAGAGCATAATGACTGCACCTTTTGATATAGCGACGGTAGACTCTTGGATGATAACCGCAACTTCTTGCTCTCCGGCTAGAAGGATTTCAAATTGATTCTCAGATAGCCTGCGTTTGACATCGTCGGTGCGCATGTCGAGCGGATCGAGCGTTTGCGCTTCTGCCGTTAACGTTGTCGTCAACAGTATCGCCGTGCCTAACGCTTTTGCTAACCTGATCATTTCATTCTTGGTCACAGAGTGTTCTAGTGCAAATTTGATGAACCATATCAGCTTATCGGTGAGTACAGGCTGTTTCTTTAGAGTGAGCACTCAATCGTTTGATCTTCATAGTCTTTTTCAAACTCACATTGACTCACAAAGTGCATTGGTTTGCCCGTGTCAGGGTGCTCGAAACTAATTTCAGTTGCGTGGAGTTGAAGCCGGCTTGCCATCGCTAATGCGTCCGGGTGTGCATAGAGCCTATCACCAAGGATAGGGTGCTCCATACTCAGCATGTGCACGCGTAGTTGATGTGAACGTCCTGTAATGGGCTTTAGTTCTATCAACGCTTCATTATCTTTTGTTCCAAGAACTCGCCAAAATGTTTGCGATTTTTTCCCATGTTCGTAATCAACCTTTTGTTTGGGTTTGTTTTCCCAATCCACAATGAGTGGCAGATTGATTTCACCAGATGTTTCTTTTGGTACACCAAATACACGCGCTAAATACCGCTTTTTGATTGAACGTTGTTGAAAATAAGAAGAGAGCACACGGTGTGTTTGTTTTTGCAGTGGCATGAGCATAATCCCAGATGTTGCCATGTCTAATCGGTGAACAACCGTTGCTGTTGGAAAAACGCGCTGTGCTCTATTTTGTAAGCTGTCTTTGAACTTAATGCCCGGCACCGAGAGCAGCCCACTCGGTTTGTCTAGAACCAGCAGGTATTCGTCCCGATAAAGAATACGTAAATACGGATTCATGGGTGGAGAATAATGTAGTAAGGCCATTAGTGATTATTCACAATTAATCGAATAGCCTGCAAGCTGAGTTTTGCTTGAGAAATATGCTGAGTGAGTTCCTCAAGTTGGTAGCGCAAATAGTCTATTTCTTCATCACGTACCGAAGGGTTAATCTCGCTTAATTGTTGCATGCGCATGAGCTCTCCGGTCAATAACGATGTCATGTTATTGAGTTTTTCAGTACGCAATTTCTCTGCTTTGTCGTTCGCATGCTGCTGTGCTTTTTCCAAAGCATGTTCGATTTGTGCTTGTAGTGCCTGTACTAGCTGAGTCGCCGTTTTCGGATTAATTGTAGAAACCGACAGCCAAACCTTATCAACTTGTTGTCCTTGATTATTGACTCTAATCGTAAAAGGAGTCGGTGGTAAAAATCGATTCAGTTGTAATTCGGGTTTTGCTTGAGCAGATACTTCAAACAAGCATTCAAGCCAATAACTGCCTTGTGGTAATTGCCTATTACTGCATAAGCCTACGGACGCTTTTCCTAAAGGCTCGGTTAAGATCATGTCAAAGGCATGCTGTAGCATGGGGTGATCCCAACTAAAGAATTGCACATGTTCTAACTGAATAGCGGTGGAGCGTTCGTAGGTAATCGTTGAACCTTCTTCCCCCATACCTGGTAGCTGACTGATCATTGATTCTGTTGGCTTCAGCAAGTAACAGGCATCGTCTTTCTCCTCTTGTAAGACGCCTATAGCGTCAAACAAACGCATCATAAAACGCTCTAAAGTAGGATCATCGTCTGAGTCCTGAATTTTGGAGAGTAGGGAAGTGATTTTATGCTTCCCTGACGAATTAAGTTCTAGCAATTTGTCACGACCAGACTCTAGTTGTCGTTTGAGCTGCTGGTGCAATGTTGCCGTTTGTGCGATTAACTCATTTTCATCGGCTGCGTCTTCATTATTGGCAGTATGCAGAGCTTCCTGTAACAGCTCTTCAACTTCTGTATAAACGGTGGTGCCTGTTGGACAGGTTTGCTCAAAGGCGTTCAGCCCTTGATGATACCAATCCAATAAGACATGCTGGGCGCTATGACTAAAGAAAGGTGCATGAATATTAACTTGTTGTGTTTGACCTATACGATCAAGCCTACCAATTCGTTGTTCTAGAAGATCCGGCACCATCGGCAGATCAAAAAGTACCAAGTGGTGTGCGAATTGGAAGTTCCTGCCTTCGCTGCCTATTTCACTGCATATGAGAACCTGAGCACCGTCCTCTGCTTGTGCGAAATAATTGGCAGCTTTGTCTCGCTCTACAATACTCATGCCCTCATGGAATAAGGTACATCTCAAGGCATGCTTTTGCTTGAACCAATCGGCTAGTTGCATGGCTGTCGAAGCACTTGAGCATATCGCCAGAACTTTCTTTCCTTTAAGCTCTTCTAATAGATCTAGAAACCAACTCACTCTGGGATCTTGCTCTAGCCAGTCATTAATAACCTCTGCATGGCTTTCGGGGTGTAGCTTTTGTTTTAGCGACAGAGAATCATCTTTATAGAGCTTGCGGTATAGAGAAGGCATCGCAAGTGGGTATTGATTCAGCTTCCTCTGAGGGAATCCACTCACGCCAGAGCGGCTGTTTCGGAATAAGAGGCGCCCTGTACCGTGCCGATCAATCAATTCATCTATTAACGCTTTTTTGTTTTCTTCTGAGTCCAAGCGATTTAAATCAATAGGGTCATCTAAAAAAGCATTGAGCGCAGAGACTTGCTCATCATCAAGGTTTTGATCCTCAAGCAGAGGCCGAATAGCTTGAGCAAGCGCTGTATATTGTTGCTCTTCTTTTATAAATTCGTTGTAATCGTAAAAGCGATCGGGGTCGAGTAGGCGTAAGCGCGCAAAGTGACTCTCGTGGCCTAGTTGATCAGGTGTTGCTGTTAATAAGAGTACACCTTTCGTTCTTTCTGCAAGTGTTTCTATCACTTGGTATTCTTGAGAGGGTTGTCCTGGTGACCAAGTTAAGTGGTGGGCTTCATCAACGACCATCAAATCCCACGGCGCCTGCGTCGCTTGTTCAAAGTAACGGCTGTTATGCGT
The DNA here is from genome assembly GCA_964640795.1 of uncultured Pseudoalteromonadaceae bacterium. GTDB lineage: Bacteria > Pseudomonadota > Gammaproteobacteria > Enterobacterales > Alteromonadaceae > M269. Next base: position 164,100 of record CAZXIN010000003.1, read on the forward strand.
CAGGAAATCTAGGCTACAGAGCACTAATTGTTCAGATTCAAATGGGTTCGTTTGTTCACTAGCTAACGCTTCACACCTTTCTTCATCAAAAATAGAGAAGGCAAGGTTCACTCGCCTTAGCATTTCAACTAACCATTGATGCACTAAGCTAGAGGGAACAACAATGAGCACGCGTTTGGCTCTGCCAGTGAGTATTTGTTGATGAATAATGAGAGCAGCCTCGATGGTTTTCCCTAAACCCACCTCATCAGCAAGTAAAACTCTGGGAGCAAAACGCTGGCCGACTTGGTTAGCGATATTTAATTGATGAGGAATAAGGTCTACTCGCGCACCCACAAGACCTAACAAAGGTGAGGTTTGATGACCATGTTGGAATTGTAAACATTCTGCGCGTAAATCAAACCATTTAGGGTGGTCAAGTTGATGCTGTATTAATCGCTGAGCAGGATCGTCCATTTGATAGTTATGGTCTAGCCTTGTTTCCAGCAGTATTTCGCGTTGCTTGGTATCTAACCTCGTACCATGGTAAGAGAATAAGTTTTCTAATTCCTCTCTTTCTTCGATGATCATTTGCCAGCCATCTATACTCGTCACTGTTTCACCCACATCAAAGGTAATGCGCGTCAATGGGCTGGTATTCATGGCATAACTTCGTTGTTCTTCTGTCGCTGGGAAAAAAATGGACAATGTGCGGCCATGTGTATCGACAATCATGCCTAAACCTAAATCGGGCTCTGTGTTGCTTAACCATCGTTGCCCCACTGTATATAGGTTGTTTTGCTGCATGTTGTCTCCATTTTTTGAGGTGTCGAATGTTGCGGACGCGGATTCTAACGCATCAGTGTCATAGGTTCACTATAGATCATGGATAAAGCCGTGCAAAAAGCGCAAGAGACGCAAGCCGAGTATTTTTGTTGTGAACGCTATGCATATTAAGTAGTGAAATTGACATAAAAGTGATTTATGGTGAACACATGAGTTCATTTCACTTGATGTTCAATCATGATAAGGCGGTGGTTCCATTCCAGCGGTTTGGCTTTCGATTGAGCACAATGCCTATGCAACACAATGAAAGTGAGCAGTTTACGTGCTGCGTGTGTTTTCATTGGTTTTCTTTTCTTTACTTATCTAAGAATTATTTTTTCTCATCTGCATACTCAACGTTTGGAGACGTCTATGCCTGATAATGCCACGGATAACACAAAAATTTATGTATTAGACACGAATATTCTGCTGCATGAGCCTTTAGCGTTCATGTCGTTTAAGGAACACGATGTTGTGGTTCCGATGACGGTGCTTGAAGAGCTAGATTATATAAAGGACAGTAAAAAGGATGTTGCTCGCGACGCGCGAGTGGCTATTCGGTCTATGGAAGATGTGTTACGTGATGCGACACCAGAGCAAATCATTAATGGGGTTTCTATGGATGGCTTGGGTTCAGGAGAAACAGCACCTACGGGGCGTTTGTCTATTTTTTCAGATCACGCAATGGATCGCACACAACAAGTCTTTACTAGCAACGAGAACGACAACCGTATTATTAATGCTGCCTTGATGCTGCAAACAGAAAAGACCTCAAATTCGGTTGTGCTGGTGACAAAAGACATCAACATGCGTTTGAAAGCAAAAGGCGCAGGGCTTGAGAATGTTGAAGATTATCGCACGGATCAATTAGTCAGCGATATTAAGTTTCTCAGTAAAGGCTATTACACCTTTGAAGGTGATTTCTGGGACAAGATCAAGTCAGTCAAAAGCCATACAGAAGGCCGCGATACTATCCATACTGTTGAACGTAAGGTCATGCCTGATGCTTATGTTAATGAGTTTCTGCTAGACGAAACTGAACATTTTGCTGCCATTGTTGAGGCAGTAGATGATGAAGAAGTGGATATTTTGGATATTAGCCGAGAGAGATTGATGGGAAGGCGTGCCTGGGGGATTACGCCAAAAAATATTGGACAAGGGATGGCGCTACACGCATTACTTGATCCACATATCGATTTGATCATTCTCACTGGACCAGCAGGCAGTGGTAAAACCTTACTGGCATTAGCTGCTGCGCTGGAAATGGTTGTAGAGAAAAAGTTATATGAAAAGCTTATTGTGACCAGAAATACACCGGAGATAGCGGAGTCTATTGGTTTTTTACCCGGCACGGAAGAAGAAAAAATGGCGCCTTGGCTAGCAGCGATTACGGATTCATTAGAAGTACTGCATAAGAACGATGAAAATGTATCGGGCTCTATGAATTACATTATGGAAAAAGCGAATATTCAGTTTAAATCGATAAACTTCATGCGAGGGCGTAGTATTCAGAACTCAATAGTTATTTTGGATGAGTCTCAAAACTTAACTGCGGCCCAGCTAAAAACTATTATCACCCGGTGTGGTGAAGGGACTAAACTTATTTGTAGTGGTAACTTAGCTCAAATAGACAGTAATTATCTATCCCCAGTAACTTCTGGGTTAACCTATTTGGTTGAAAAGTTTAAGAATTTCTCAGGCAGTGCCACTATCAATTTGGATGGTGTTGTTCGTAGTCGCTTGGCTGATTTCGCTGAGCGAGAATTGTAAGAAGTGGGAATTTATGATTGAAGAGGTGCGGCCAACTATTTTACTGGTTGATGATGAGCCAATAAATATTAGTGTGTTAGCCGAGTTCTTAAGGCAAGAATATCGTTTGTTATTCGCAAAAACGGGGCACGAGGCCCTGCGAATAGTGCAAGAAAAACAGCCTGATTTAGTGTTGTTGGATATCGGCTTGCCTGATATTAGTGGGTATGATGTTTGTCGAAGCCTTAAGACAAATCAAGCAACTCAGAATATTCCTATTGTCTTTTCAACGGCGAAAGACTCTGCGGAAGATGAAGTCATTGGGTTAAATATCGGTGCTTCTGATTATATCACCAAGCCCTTCAATCTTAGCTTAATTCGAGCGCGTGTTAGAAATCAAATTCGACTCAAACAAAAGACGGATTTGTTGGAGCAATTAGCAAACTTAGATGGTTTAACGGAATTGCCGAATCGCCGTTATTTTGATGAACATTTTGAAAGTGAGTGGCGTAGGGCCGCTAGGCGTGGTGTTCCTGTCAGCGTTGCATTGGCAGATGTTGATTGCTTTAAAGGCTACAATGACCGTTATGGACACTCGGCAGGAGATGATTGCTTGCGAGCTGTCGCTCGCTCATTGGCGAAAAGCGCGAGTCGAGGAGGGGAGTTTGTCGCACGTTATGGTGGAGAGGAATTTATATTTGTTTGGCCAGAGGTTGAACTGAAGGAGTCTATCAAAGCTGCTGAACTAGCCTGCCAGTTAGTCCAAAATTTAAACATTGAAAACTTAAGCTCAGAGTGCAGCGAAGTAGTGACGGTCAGTATTGGTGTTGCTAGCTTGACGCCAACAGCTGAGTTCCGAAAATCGGATTTGATAGAAGCCGCAGATGAACAGCTCTACAAAGCAAAAAATCAAGGACGCAATCGCGTCGTTGGTCAAATATTAGAATGACTCGAGTGTATATTGGCCGCCTGCGATAGCGCTCTCGCTCTGACTTCCGACTTGGCCTGCCAGCATAAGAGCAGGGCCTGTTGGTTCTAAGAGTAAAAACTCCGAGCTACCGATAGTGATTTTTTTCTCATGCTCTCGGTGAGGTAAGTTGGCGGCGAGTAGCGCATGGTTGTTTAAAAACACCATGTTTAGGTCAATTCCGGGTATGAGAGATTTAAGTAAAGCCGCTGTCAGCACTGACTTGCTGTCACAATCGCCTCTATTGTCTGAAATCACTTTTAAGGGAGGGGAGTAGCCCGAACCATTGGATGTTAACCTATTTTCCAAGGTGTTATAGGGGATACTCTGTACCCAGCTTAATACCAGATTGATGTATTCTCTAGAACTGCTACTTTCTGGTATCAATTCATACAATGCCTGAGCTACAGGTGTCAGCACGTCAACACTTTCATTAGCGAATCTGATGTGATCTGGTTTGACAGCTTTCTGGCCGTAAGGTGCTTCATAACGCGTGTAATAATGTTGTGAAAGGTAATCGTCAAAAGCAGATTCTTGTTCTGTCGCCATCTGATTTTGCCACTTTCTAAAGTGGCTGTCTGAACGGCTGTTGACTTCGACTCTGATGTCTTGCCCTATCATGTTGAGCTTTACGCGAGCTTCTCTAGGGTTTACCTTCATAGCCGCTTTTTGCAAAGCCAGAAAAACATAGCGCTGAGCAACTTTGGGGCTGTAATTCTTATTGTTATTGAAAGATTGGTTCAAACTCTCCTTAGGGAAAGATAAAGACATTTCATAATTTTTGCCGAATTGATCGGTCCATCGATATTCGAGTTGGACTGAATTCCCATTTTGCTGCTTATTAAATGCGGTTTGTTTCGCATTCGTCATCAAACTTAAAACGGATAGCAAGATACCGACAATGAGAGTTTTTATCTTCATAGTGGTTTACTCGATAGTAATTACTAACTATCAAGTATAGTACTGAAAATAGGTTGTTGTAAAATAACCGTTTTTAGTAAATGTTACTATTTGCTTTGTGGTTTGAACCAGCACATCTGCTGGTGCATGTTAACTACGGTGCCGACAATAATAAGAGCAGGTGGTCTGATACCCGATTTTTCGGCCAAAGGTTCAATGGTTTGAAGTGTTCCTGTGACTACTTTTTGCTTTTGTGTTGTTGCTGATTGCACAAGCGCGATAGGTGTTTCAGCACTCATACCATGTGCTATCAACTGCTCACAGATAATATTCAGGCCGGTTAAACCCATGTAAAAGACCGATGTTTGATTCGGTTGAGATAAACTCGTCCAATTGAGATCGACACTGTCATCTTTAAGGTGTCCGGTTGCGAATACGACCGATTGAGCGTGGTCTCGATGCGTTAGCGGAATACCTGCATAACTAGCCGCCCCACTTGCTGCCGTAATACCGGGTACGACCTGAAAGCCGACATTATGCTTGAGTAGCGTTTCAATTTCTTCACCACCTCTGCCGAATATAAACGGGTCACCACCTTTCAATCTAACGACACGATTCCCCTCTTGCGCTTTGGTGACAAGGAGTTGGTTGATATCTTGTTGTGGTAAAGTGTGGTTACTTTGCGCTTTACCCACATAAACCTTCTCAGCGTCTCTTCGGACAAGCTCCAGAATTTCGGGAGAGACCAATCTATCATAGACAACCACATCAGCTTTCTGCATGAGCCTCAGTGCTCTAAATGTAATGAGGTCAGGATCACCTGGTCCGGCACCTACAAGATAGACTTCACCTGTTACTTTCTCCGATGACTTTGCTGTTAGCTTCTCTTCAAACATAGCTTCTGCAAGTGCATCGTTACCCATAAGGAGGTTTTCTGCTATATCACCGTCAAAGACTTCTTCCCAAAAATAACGTCGGCCAGTGACATTATTGACGGCCTTTTTAACTTTATCTCTAAAACGCTCAGCAAATTCACCAAGCACTTTGATTTGAGGAGGAATAGTTGATTCGAGCTTTTGGCGGAGGTAGCGCAGTAGAACAGGTGCTACGCCGCCGCTACTCATTGCGATAACTACAGGCGAGCGATCAACAATAGAAGGGGTAATAAAAGTACAAAGAGGTGTGTTGTCGACGACATTAACCAAGATATCTCGAGCTTTTGCTTCCTCGCTGATTGATTGATTGAGTTTGCTGTTATCAGTGGCAACAAAAACGATGTTCTTATTGTCGATATCTGTAGATACGAATTCACGATGATGAAGTGTTATTTGCGGATTAGATACAAGTGATTCTACAAAATCACACATCCACGGTGCGACTACTGTTATTTGAGCCTCAGATTTGAGCAACAACTCTATCTTACGTGCGGCCACTTCACCTGCACCAACAACGAGACAATGAAGCTCTTGGGAGTCAACAAAAAGAGGAAAATAACGCATAAGTCACCTTGATATCGTGAAGTGCTTATATTCTGACAGTTTCTTTATAACCCCGAAAGACAATATGTGGATTTTATATTTCTTTGGGGAATAATGAGGTTTCTGCTATATCGAGCTTAAAAATGAGGGAATTGAGTTGAACCTCAATTCCCATTAATTAGCTATTTTGAACGTTTTGGGGGTTGATCAGACCATTCACGTAAATTGATACGTTGTCCAGACACTCGCGTTTTCTGTAATGTTTGTTTCGTGGCATCTGGCATACCATCAGGTAGATCAACGGTTGAATAGTTGTCATAAATTTCAATAGCACCAATATGCTGACTATCGATTTTACCTTCATTGGCAATCGCACCAACGATATTTCCAGGTTTTACGCCATGTGCTCTACCCACATCTAATTTAAAGCGCGTCATGCCTTGTTCCGCTTTGCGGCTACGACTGCGAGGTTTGCGGTCACCGCGATCGCCACGATCACCTCGCTCACCTCTTGGACGGTCGTTGCTTCTCTCTCTTGGCGGACGAGACTTCAAGTCAGGTCGATCACTTTCTTTTAAAACAAGAGGCTCGCTACCTTGCGCCATTTGAGCAAGTGCAGCCATGATAACTTCTGGAGTTGCTTCAATTTCAGCAAGTACTTGATCCATTACAGGCATCATAGCTTCGATGTTTTCATCTTTTGTTGTTTCTAACAACGTTTGTTTGAATCGCTTTAAACGCTGCTCGTTCAACTCTGAAATTGACGGCACCGTCATCGCTTCGATAGGTTGCTTAGTTGCTTTCTCTATTGAGAACAATAAACGTTTTTCTCTATGTGAGATAAAGAGTATTGCATCGCCCTGACGACCCGCTCGGCCAGTTCGGCCAATACGGTGTACGTATGACTCGGTATCATAAGGAATGTCAAAATTAATTACGTGGCTAACACGCTCAACGTCAAGCCCACGAGCAACAACGTCTGTCGCCACAAGCAAATCTATTTTACCTTGCTTAAGGCGTTCAACCGTTCTTTCACGAGATTTTTGCTGTATATCACCATTAAGTGGCTCAACGTCATAACCACGTGCTGACAGCTTTTCTGCTAACTCTACAGTGGCATTCTTTGTTCGAACAAAAATAATGACGCCATCAAACTCTTCTACTTCGAGAATTCTGGTTAGGGCTTCGAGTTTATGATGTCCTGAAACTTGGCAATAACGTTGTCGAATTGTGCTGGCAGTCGATACTTTAGATGCTATCTTGACGACTTCAGGCTTATTTAAATACTTATTTGCTATGCTACGGATACGATCAGGCATAGTTGCTGAAAAAAGAGCTGTCTGTCTTTCTTCTGGAGCATGACTTAGAATCCACTCAACGTCATCGATAAATCCCATTCTTAACATTTCGTCAGCTTCATCCAAAACTAGGAACTTCAACTGATTAAGCTTCAGGGTGCCTTTCTTAATATGATCAATAACACGGCCTGGTGTACCAACAACCACTTGTACACCACGTTTTAATTGACGTATTTGATTGTCGTAAGATTGGCCACCGTATATGGGTAACACACGAATGCGTTGAGAAAAACTGGCGTAACTGTGGAAAGCTTCTGCGACTTGGATAGCCAGCTCTCTAGTCGGCGCTAGAACCAGTAATTGTGGTGCGTTTAAGTCGACATCAATATTAGCTAACATAGGTAAAGCGAAGGCGGCAGTTTTACCTGTACCCGTTTGTGCCTGTCCGATAAGATCATTCCCTTCAAGTAACAATGGGATAGTCGCCGCTTGAATGGGAGAAGGTTTTTCATAACCAACCTTTTCCAACGCTTGCAATAATGCGTTTGGAAGATTGAGGTCTTGAAAAGTGATATTGTCGTCTTGGCTCATGAAATTACCTGAATGAAGGGTGAAAATGAATGAATGCGACACAACCGACGCATAACGATATATTATAGCGCATATTTTGCTTATACACCAAGTGAGATATTTAGTTATTTCTTTTTGCAACAGTGTTTTAGCTTACTTTTTCGAGGTAAAATACGCACAAGTAGTTGGTTAGGAAACGTTTAATCTATTTGCCTTTTAAACAAAAATATTTGAGATAATTCTAACTGAATTAGAAATAAAACATCCTATTGACTTTGTATTGTGTCTTTAGCAACAAAAAGCGAAAATTATTAACAATTTGTGCTGCATTTAGATAGAGTAAATGGATGTGACAAGGAGTTATTTAAGTTGGAGTATTTATGAAAGTATTATTGGTTTTAATAACCTCGGTTTTGCTCTTTGCCTGTTCAAAGCAAACGAGTGAAGAACATCTAAACGCAGCCAGACAGCTCATAGATGCTGGCGATACACAAGCCGCCGTTGTGGAGCTTAAAAATGCGATTCAGAAAGAGCCTCTATCAGCTGAAGCGAGATTTGAATTAGGCAAGATTTATGTTGGACAGAACCAATACGAAGCTGCAACGAAAGAACTGAGTCGAGCATTAGATAACGGCTACCCGCCTGAAGAAGTATTACCGCTTCTCTCAAAATCTTATCAAAAGAGCGGTGCGGATGTTGCTTTGAGTAAGATTGAACTCAAAAAGGCGGATTTGAAGCCGAGTGAAGCCGCTCAAATAGCCTATTTCAAATTACAGTCGATGATTAACCTTGGCGATGAAGAAGGCGCTAAGGCTGTTATTGATGAGATGAAAGCTTACGATACAAATTCACCTTTCAAGCAACTTGCCCTTGTTATGTCGCTCTTGTTAGAAGACAACCCCGACCTTGCTATGGAGCAAGCTCAACAAATACTTGAACAATTCCCCGAGCATGAAGAAACATTGTTACTCAACGCTAACCTTCTACTCAATAATAACAAGCGAGACGAAGCTGTTGATTTGTATAGACGTTATAATCAGATATCACCTGAAGACAATACAAGTGCTTTTATCTTAGCTCGCCTATTGGTTGATTCAGGGCAAACTGCCGAAGCCGAACCTATCGTTGATCGCTTATTAGGTATTCAGGATAACAACGCTTTATTGAATCAGTTAAAGGGGGTTATCTTAGCTAGGCAAGAGAATTATGCAGGTGCGTTAGAATATACAGAGAAGGCGATAGAAAACGATAGTGCCGATCCCGCTTTACGCCTTGTAGCCGGGCATGCGGCATTCCAGTTAGCTGACTATGAAACTGCCAATCAACATTTGTCTATTATTGCCACTCTACTGCCGGAGAATCACCCTGGATTAAAGCTATTGGCTGCAAGTCAGTTGAATTTAGGTATGAGCCTTGAGGCAGGCACTACATTGGGACAAACAGATGCCATTGAAGAAGAGGATGCGTTGTTGTTCTCTGCGGCAGGTTACGAGCGCCTGCGTGCGGGTGATTTTATACAAGCTAAAGAATTAGTTGCTAAGTCAGCCAAAGTCAGCAAGTCAGCCGAAGACCTAACACGATTAGGTATCTTAAGATTGTCGCTAAACGATTTAGCTGGAATCGTCGACTTGGAGCAAGCGCTAGAGCAACAGCCAGATTTACCTTTAACAAAAGTCACTTTAGCCACCGCTTATCTGGCCAGCAATGACTTCAGTAAAGCCTTAACGCTTGCTAAAGAGTGGAAAACATCTGAACCAGAAAGCGGTAAGCCTTATTTGCTTTCTGGATCGGTTTATTTTAAGCAAAAGCAGTTTGAAAAGGCCGCTGAAGATTTCGCTCGATCGGTGGCACTAGAACCAGACTCATCACGTGCCAGATTAGCTTTAGTTGAAGCACAACTTGCTCTTGGTAATGTGACTGATGCGCAGCAGGAATTGAGTGCTGCTATTGAGCAGGCACCGAATGATGCCACTCTATTATCTAAGCTCTATCAAATCCAACGCCAGAACAAAGAGGGTGACCTAGCACTAGAGCAAATCAAAAGTGCGTTGAAAGGCGACACTGATTCGCCCGATTTAAACATATTACTGGCGAGAGTTTTGTTAGCTGAAGGTAAAGCAACAGAATCGCTGGCACTGCTAGATGGGTTAAAAGGAGAGATAGTTAACAACGAAGTTTATATGCGTTTAAAAGGCCTTGCGGCAATTCGTAGCAATCGATATGACCTGGCAAGTGAGCATTATGATAACTGGCTTAAAGCTTCGCCAGATAATAAAAGCGCGATGCTTGGTCAAGCATTCTTTCTCGATCAGCGTGGGGAGTTTGAAGCTGGTTTAGCTTTATCTACCCGATTTATTAAACAGCGTACAAATGACGCTCAACTTATTTTAATTCACACACATTTCTTGTTGATGACAGGTGATTATACTCAGGGAGAAGCTTCCTTTAACAAATTACCTACTCAGGTAGCCGAGCTACCCTCAGCTAAAGGTATGTTGGCAAGAATTCAGGCAAATAGGCAAGAGTACGATGAAGCGCTTAGGAATGCGTACATAGCGTATCAAGCGCAACCTAATAGTCGTAACGTTATTATGAACACATTTATATTAGAAAGGCTTGATAAAAGGCAAGAGGCAATAAGCTTTTTGGCCAAACATGTAGAGCAGTATCCTAATGATGAGTCGAGCTTAATGCTTTTAGCTGAGCGGAATATTGGAGAAGATCGTAGTTCAGCTATCAATAATTATGAGGCAATTATTTCAATTAACCCTGATAACTTTGTTGTATTGAACAACTTAGCTTATTTGTATCAGGAAGATGGCCGCTTGGATGAAGCAGAAGAACATGCGGAGAAGGCAGTCAGTATTAGTCCTCAAAATGCAGACGCACTTGATACGTTGGCAAAAATCAAACTAGCGAAGAATGAACTAAAGTCTGGGCTTGATATTTTAGCTAAGGCAAGCAATCAAAGGAATGTGTCGGATGAGATATATGTCAATTATATTGAAGCATTGCTGCTTAACGATCAAAAAGTTTTGGCAAAAAGACGTATGGATGAGAGAAATATTACTCAGCCAGCGGCATTGGAAAAACTAACAGCACTAAAGCAACAATACGCGTTGTAAGCAATTGGACTTTAAGGCTAGGTAAATGAGACATGATTTGCTTGCTGGTACTTTGGGAATATCAATGATGGTATGGTCATGACTGAACAGATTTTATTTATATTTACGTCGTTATTTACCATGATCAACCCGCTTGCAGCGGTGCCGTTGTACATTTCGTTAACGCAAACTTTTTCGAGTAATACGCGACTAAAAGTTGCTGCCATTGCTTGTAGTACAGCTTTTGTTGCTATGGTGATATTTGCCATGGCAGGAGAAGCTATCTTTAGCTTTTTTGGTATTAATGTGAATGCACTTAGAGTCGTCGGTGGTGTTCTCTTTTTTGTGATGGGCTTTGAAATGCTTCGCGGTCGAACAGTCCCTAAAAAGTTTGATCAGGAGACAGATGACAGCTTTGGTAAAGATATCGCTATAACCCCTTTAGGGATTCCTATGATTTGTGGTCCTGGGGCTATTACAATGGTGATTCTATTTATGCAAGAAGCTGATTCACAAGAACATACATTATCAGTGGTGAGTGGTATCTTTTTAGTCTGCGTTGCGACAGCATTTATCTTTGCTGTAGGTGAAGGGCTTCTTAAACTTTTAGGTAAAATTGGTGCAAATGTCATGATGCGCTTAATGGGGTTGATCATGATGTTAATTGCGGTGGAGTTTTTCTTTGCAGGCATTACTTATTATATCAAAACAATTGCTTCACAGATTTAAAGTAGCCCACCTGATTTAGAGTGTAGAAATCGAAGTTATTCATTTTTGCATAACCTGAGCGCTTTTCAAGTGTGTTTGTATCTTGCAAAAAAGCTGCAAAGGCACTGACATTTCGCTGAGCACTTAATATCGCGTAGATCCTCTATAGACTCACATGTTCTTAATTTTAGGATTAGTTCTAAGCCAAATAAAAAAGCCCGTCATTGACGGGCTTTGTACGAAATAAATGATTTTTTATTTCTTGATCAAGCCTCGATTAATACCGATCAAATCTTTTTCTGTCAGTGTTCCTGCGGCACGCTTAAGTTCAACTACCGCTTGAATGTAGTCATAACGGGCACCGGCTAGGTTTCGTCTCGCATCAAACAGGTTTCTTGTACTGTCAAGAACATCCACTATGGTCCTAGTACCTACTTCAAATCCTGCCTCTGTTGCCTTTAAAGCGCTTTCTGCTGATACAACAGATTGTTCAAATGCTCTAATCGTTGATATGTTAGCACGGACGTCGTTAAACGAGCTTCTTACTGAACGAACAGTGGCTCTGTGTGTCAGATCTAAATCTTCACTAGCAACAACATAATTATGTCTAGCTTGTCTTTTTTGATAACCCGCTCTATTACCTGCATAAATCGGGATGTTCAAATTGAGAGCGAGAGATCTATTATCTAATACAGGGAAATCTGCAGATACGCCTTGTGCTGTATTGGTTATATTGTTTCTTCCTGCTGACGCCCTAAAACCTAACGTTGGCAAACGACCGGCGTTAGCCAAAGAAATATCTTCTTTAGCAATTTCTTGTGCAAACTTTCTGCTAAGTAAATCTAAGTTTTTATTGTCAGCAATTTCCAGCCAATTTTCTACTCGCTCAGGTTGTGGCTTAGGTGCATCAAAAGACTCTGTGTTAAGCGAGCTAATCTCTGCGTGATACTTGCCGGTAATTTCACGCAGCTCTTCTTTACGAAGCTCGACTTCATTCTCTGCTCGGATCTCTTGCGCCACAGTGTTATCAAAGTTAGCTTGTGCTTCATGTACATCAGTAATGGCCGTTAAGCCCACTTCAAAACGTTGCTTAGTTTGTTCCAACTGACGCTCTATTGATCTTTTTTCAGCGCGCACAAATTCCAAGCTATCTACAGCTCTCAGTGCTGCTAAGTATCCTCTAACAGAACGATTAATTAATTCCTGTTGAACAACAGCTAAATCAGCATCGCTTTGCTGTGCAACTTTTTCGGCACGATTAAGCTGCACCCAATTAGAATGGTCATAAAGTGACAAATCAAGTTGCAGATCTAAACTTAAATTTTCACGGTCACTTGCGACGATAATAAATTGTGCACCCAATGGGCTTTCACTTGTAGAATCAACATAACTAATTGACCCTGAAATTTGAGGTAAAAGGTTTGCCCTGCTAATCGGAATACCCGCATAAGCAGCGTCTCTGCTCGCTTTAGCTCTATTAAGCGTTGGGTCGTTCTGTTGTGCTAGCTGATATATCTGTAGCAAATCATCAGCGTTGGCTGTAGTGCTCAGCCCTAAACCACTTAAACCCATTCCAATAAGCAGCGGCAGTAAATGTTTTTTCATTGTAAATAATCCTGTTTCCCGAGGAGATTATGTAAATAGTTAGTTTTGGTTATCTCTCTAACCAAAATAATGACGACACGATGAAACCACTTATCTTTTAATTCTAGGTATTCAACTGCCGTAAATTTAATACGAGCAACACTCTTCCTTTAACAAAGGCTAGGCATGTTTGCTTTTCATCCAGATCAAACAATTATAAATTTTATTTAAATCAATAAGTAAGTGTTACCTAAATGTAGTAACACAAGGCCTTATAGTGTAACAGAATATTTTCTGAGGTCATTTTTTTAGCTTAATGGTAGGCTAAAAGGCTTTATGATTAAAATGTAAGGCTCACTCGTTTTGACACAAATTCACCGATATGCCAAGAAAGACATCGATCTTATAGAGAAAAAAACATTATACAAAGGTTATTTTTCGATGCATAAGTACAGGTTTAAACACAAGTTGTATAATGGTGAGTGGAGTGTGCCTGTTGAAAGAGAAGTTTTTGAACGTGGTCATGCCGCAGTTGTTCTGCCTTATGATCCTGTCTTGAAAGAATTTGTTCTAATTGAGCAGATACGCATAGGGGCTTTGGAGACATCCGAACAACCTTGGTTAATAGAGTGTGTCGCCGGTATTATTGATGAAGGTGAAACAGCAGAAAGTGTTTGTATTCGTGAAGCACAAGAAGAAGCTGGATTGGTGATTAAAAAGCTAATACCCGCAATGAGTTATCTGGCGAGTCCTGGTGGAACAACAGAGAGACTTGATGTTTTTATAGGTATTGTTGACGCAGAGAATGCAGGTGGTGTTCATGGGCTTGATCATGAAGATGAAGATATCTTAGTTCATCGAGTGCCAGAAAAAACAGCACGAGAGTGGTTAAATCAAGGTAAAATAGAAAATTCAGGGACTATTATTGCTATGCAATGGTTTTTTCTGAATAAAGACGACATTTTGAAATCACAGTCATTAACGTAGGGTGTTATATTGAATCAACTCACTAATCACAGTAAATATGTCCCCAACTTACCTAGTTTGTTGGCGGTTTGTGATGCCAATTATGGGCGGCTTTTGAAGTTGCTGCCTGATTGCGACACAGAGGATTTACACTATAAGTTTGATGTTTCGCCTTCTCTTAGTTATCAAATTAAGATCGTTGAGTGTTGTCGATATACAACCAGTATTGAAATGCGCCAAATTCCAGATAATTCGCCAAGTTATATGCAACCTAGCATGTTGGTGCGGCTCTACCATGATGCGCGAATGGCAGAGGTATTAAGCTTCCAACATATAGGGCAGATTAAAGCGAGCTATCGCTATCCTAATCACCAGATGTTGCATCGTAACGAAAAAGAGCAAATGAATATTTTCTTAGCAGAATGGCTATGCTTTTGTCTGGAAAATCATAAAAAGCAAGCACCTATTTCTGCAGAATAATTAATCCGTGAGTTTTCGTATTGTTCAAATAACTGACAGTCATTTATTTGCTGATAAAGGCAAAGTTGTGGGAGACGATGTTCTTGATGAAGGCATTAATTCCTTTAATACATTGGCTTCTGTTCTCGCTAAAATTCCGCTCTATCAACCCGATTTGGTGCTGATGACAGGTGACTTAAGTGCTGATGAAAGTGAACAAAGCTATCAGCATTTTTCTCAGCTATGGCGTGATGCAAAGATAGAGTCTTCTTTAATGATGATACCTGGTAATCACGACGATGCGGGATTAATGAAAGCGTGTTTCCCCAACTGGTTTTGGGAAGATGACGTGGTAGAGGTTGTAGGTTGGCGATTGCATTGCTTGCACAGCCAAGTACCTGGGCAAGGCAGAGGAAAGGTTAATGACGAACAACTCCATCAGCTGCAAAGAGATATTCGTCAGCATCCACAATTACATCACTTCATTGCCGTTCATCATCATCCCATAGCAATGAATAGTTGGATGGATCAGTATAACTGGACCAATAATCAGGATTTTGTTGAATTGGTTGAAAAGAACCCGGTAATTAAAGTGGTTGTTCACGGGCATGTTCATACAACACGAGACATACCTATTGGGCAAGCGCGATTATTGGCTGCACCCTCTACCTGTTGGCAGTTTAAACATGAGCCTGAGTTTGCGTTTGATATAAATCCACCAGCCTTTAGAGTTATCGACTTGAATCAAGACGGTACTTTTGACACATCCATAATCTATACAGAATCACTTAATGATTGATCACAACCAATACACGATTATTTATTTACACGGATTTCTAAGCTCACCACAATCTGTAAAAGCAATGCAGACGCAATCTTTTTTTGCGGAACAGTACCCTGAAGTCGAATTCGTTGTGCCATATATCAGTCATTATCCAGACAAGGCTGTCGAGCAGTTAAAGGCCTTGGTGGAACAGTATAATCATACCCAACTGCGTTTTATTGGGAGTTCAATGGGGGGCTTTTTTTCTACATATTTGGTGAGTCAGTTTGATGGTAAAGCCGTGCTGATAAACCCAGCAGTCATGCCACATATCTTGTTAAAGGAATACCTTGGTGAACATGAAAACCCTTATACAAAAGATGTTTTCCTTTTGGAGGACAAACATATAGAAATTTTGAGGGAGTTATATGTCGACCCATTCACTGCGTCAGATCGATTTTGGGTATTATTGCAAACAGGAGATGAGACGCTGGATTACCGCCAAGCTGAGCAGAGGTATCGGGAGGCTAAAGTGACCGTCGAGCAGGGAGGGGATCATAGTTTCATTGGATATGAAAAATACTTGAGCGATATTGCTAAATTCCTATTCACAGAATGAATCATTGGCTCAACAGGTAGACGCTAGATTGACCTGTTGTTAGTATCTAACTTAAGCAGCCTCTATTATCGCAATAATAAAACAGTCACCAAGCCAACGAGATAGTAATCCTGAATATGTCAGAACAGTCTTATAACGCAGAATCGATTGAAGTTCTCAACGGGTTAGAACCTGTTAAACGTCGCCCCGGTATGTACACCGACACGACTCGTCCGAATCACCTTAGCCAAGAAGTTATCGACAACAGTGTCGACGAAGCGCTCGCTGGACATGCAACAAGTATTCGAGTGATCTTACATGAAGATCAGTCATTGGAAGTCACGGATGATGGCCGAGGAATGCCAGTAGACATTCACCCGGAAGAAGGCATTAGCGGTGTGGAACTTATCATGTCTAAACTGCATGCCGGTGGTAAGTTCACTAACAACAACTATCAATTCTCTGGTGGCTTACATGGTGTCGGTATTTCCGTTGTTAATGCCTTATCTAAGCGTGTTGAAGTTAACATTCGCCGAGATTCAAAGGTTTATCAAATAGCATTTGAAAACGGCGATAAAGTTGAAGAATTAGCTGTTGTTGATACTTGCGGTAGACGTAATACAGGGACGAGAGTGCACTTTTGGCCAGATGCGCAGTATTTTGACTCCGCTAAGTTCTCCGTCAGTAAGTTGTTGCATATCTTGCGTGCAAAAGCAGTGCTTTGCCCTGGGTTACGCATTCGATTTGATAATAAAATCGCGAAAGAGACTAGCGAGTGGCACTATGAAGATGGATTAAGAGATTACTTATACCAATCTGTTAGTGATCATGTCACTTTGCCAGAAGATGAGCCTTTTGTTGGACAGTTTTCGGCAAATAATGAAGCGGCAGATTGGGCGGTTATTTGGATGCCAGAAGGTGGAGAAGCGGTCACAGAAAGTTATGTTAACCTTATACCAACACCACAAGGCGGAACACATGTTAATGGACTAAGGCAAGGCTTACTTGAATCGATGAGAGAGTTTTGCGAATTTAGAAACCTGCTGCCCAGAGGGGTTAAGCTGACGCCTGAAGATATTTGGGATCGTTGTTCGTTTATTATCTCAACAAAGATGCAAGACCCACAGTTTGCTGGGCAAACGAAAGAAAGGTTGTCGTCCAGACAAGCGGCTGCGTTTGTTTCTGGTATCGTGAAAGACGCCTTTAGCTTGTGGTTGAATCAGCATACCAGTATCGCAGAAGACTTGGCCAACATGTGCATCAGTAATGCACAGCGTAGACTGAGACAAATCAAGAAGGTCGCCCGTAAGAAGGTGACATCAGGTCCGGCACTACCCGGTAAGTTAACCGACTGCTCCAGTCAGGATATTAATCATTCGGAACTGTTTTTAGTCGAAGGTGACTCTGCTGGTGGGTCAGCCAAGCAAGCGCGTGATCGTGAAATTCAGGCAATTATGCCTCTTCGAGGAAAGATCTTGAATAGTTGGGAGGTCGACTCTAGTGAAGTTTTGGCTTCTCAGGAGATACATGATATCTCTGTTGCACTAGGTATAGACCCTGATTCAGACGATTTGTCTGATTTACGTTACGGTAAGGTTTGTATTTTAGCGGATGCAGACTCTGACGGATTGCACATTGCTACGTTATTATGTGCCTTGTTTCTGAAACACTTTAGAACTTTAGTCGAGCGTGGTCACGTGTATGTTGCTATGCCGCCTCTATACCGAATTGACGTTGGTAAAGAGGTTTTCTATGCATTAGACGATGGTGAAAAGCAGGGTATTTTAGACAGAATTGAAGCCGAAAAAAAACGCGGGAAAGTCAATGTTCAGCGATTTAAAGGTTTGGGTGAAATGAACCCTCTGCAACTACGTGAAACGACCATGGATACCAACACAAGGCGATTGGTGCAGCTGACCATTGACGACAGCGAGCACACACAAGAATTAATGGATATGTTGTTGGCGAAAAAGCGCTCAGGCGACCGCAAAGAATGGCTAGAACACAACGGAAATATGGCAACAGTTTAAGCCAACTCCCCCAGATTAGTAATGATTAGGATAGACATGTTTAAAATGAAAAAAGCTGCATTGCGTGCTGTACTATTAGCTTTTTGTGCAGCAGCGTCACCTCTGCAAGCGATAGCAGATGAAACTCCCATTATTCGTTATGCGGATAGGTTTGTACCGCAAATAGCTAAGAACGGTATGGTTGCTTCACAAGAAGCAATTGCAACAAAAGTAGGGGTAGATATCCTTAAGCAAGGTGGCAATGCCGTTGATGCAGCGGTCGCTGTAGGGTTCGCCTTAGCTGTCACATTCCCTCAAGCCGGTAATATCGGTGGTGGCGGCTTTATGATGGTGCATTTAGCCAAAGAGAATAAAACGGTAGCGATTGATTATCGTGAAATGGCTCCTGGTGCAGCTCATCGGGATTTATATCTGGATGAAAATGGTGATGTTGATCAACGCAGGGCTCGTTTTAGTCACCAGTCGGCGGGTGTTCCTGGATCGGTTGCAGGGTTGATTCATGCGCTTGAAAAGTATGGCACGATGCCACTTAAAAAAGTGATAGCGCCTGCTGTAAAGCTAGCCGAAGATGGCTTTGTGTTAGCTTACTCGTTAGAGAGTTCGTTGTTAGCAAGAAAAGAGCGTTTGGGTAGAAACCCTGCTGCTAAAAAAGCTTTATTTAAAGCGGATGGTAGCCACTACCGATACGGTGAAGTGTTAAAGCAGCCTGATTTGGCAAGAACACTTAAAGCAATTCAAAACAAAGGGTTTGATGGCTTCTACAAAGGGCCTGTTGCTGACCTCATTGTCAAAGAAATGAAAGCCAATGACGGTTTGATTACGCACAAAGATCTCGAAAACTATAAAGTTGTAGAGCGTGAAGCAATCAAAGGCAACTATAAAGGGTACGAAGTACTCACAATGCCACCACCATCATCAGGTGGTGTTCATATAGTACAAATGATGAATATGCTGGAAAATGATAATCTGAAAGAGCTTGGACACAATAGTGCTGCAAGCCTACACCTTTTGATTGAAGCAATGCGTCAAGCCTATGCTGATCGCAGTGAATATCTTGGTGATCCTGATTACTTCGATGTACCTATTAAAGAGCTTATTGATAAGAAGTATGCTCAGAAACTACGTGCACAAATCCCAGCTAAACAGGCTAGAAAGTCTGAGGATGTTAAGCCAGCACTGAATGTGACACCTGAAAGTCCTGACACCACACATTTCTCTGTTATGGATAACCAAGGTAATGCTGTTAGCAACACTTATACCTTAAACTTTAGTTATGGCAGCCATATCATGGTGTCTGGCGCTGGTTTCTTGTTGAATAATGAAATGGATGATTTTTCATCTAAAGTAGGTGTAGCTAATGCTTACGGCTTGTTGGGAGCAGAAGCAAACTCCATCGAAGCCGGGAAAAGACCGTTGTCATCAATGACACCAACACTGGTACTGAAAGATGGAGAAGCCTTTATGGCTACTGGTAGCCCTGGCGGAAGCACCATCATTACTGTGGTATTACAGGTATTGATGAATGCTCTTGAACATGAAATGAATGTTGCTGCAGCGACTTACGCACCAAGAATTCATCATCAATGGTTTCCAGATCGCATCCTCATAGAGTCAGGTATTAGTGCTGATACTAAGGCTTTGCTTAAAGGATGGGGACATAACTTGGACGAGAGAAGGCGTACCATCGGTAGCACGCAGTCTATCCAGTTTAAAGATGGATTTTTCTACGGTGCTTCTGATAGTCGCAGACATGGTGCACTGACTCTAGGTTACTGAGCCGCAGGTGGAGTGCGTCATAATAGCGTACTCCATACTGTATTCGCAGGATGAGCTAAGAGGCTCGCCCCTCTCACTTTTAATGACCAATATATTTTTCTGGATTGATTAGATGGCTAGTAAGCGCTTTGTAAAGTGGTTTTATCTGACGCTTTCGGCCTTTTTGGTTTTTCTCCTGATTATCGTGCTGGCATTGTGGATGATGTTGCAGGATAAACCACTTGTTTCAGCAACTAGCCATGAACAGCTTAAGCAAGCTGACTCTTTAGCCCCGCTGAGAACGCAGTTAATTTACGCCTATAGGTTACGTGAGAGTCATCAGCAATTAAAAATTGCGGATTATCAAGTGAACAGCGTATTTGGTACATTTCAACGCGCTAACAAGCGCTTTAGAGGCCAGGCGCTGATAAGAAAAACTGATGCAGAGATTGCGTTGAGCTATCAGCTGCCTGAACGCTTTGGTCATTGGTTTTTAAATATTCAAGTATTGTTGAACGAAGGCACGGGTATCAATATTCAGCAATTTAGTATTGGTAGCCTCTCGTTGCCCGGGAATTATATGCTGAGGTTAGTAGCTTGGGTGTTTGATTCCTACACTGATGAGCGAATAGCGGCGGACAGTTTAAAGAGTGTGACAAAAATTGACTTTCATCGGAGTAATGTGGTCGTCACGCTGAAACCATTTGGCAACTTGATTCGCCGTTTAAAGATATTAGGTGCTCAGAACGATAACTCAAACAAAGAGTTAGCAGCGCGTGTATCCTACTATCTAACTTTTCTGAGTAGCAATAAGCTTCCAGCAATACAAGAGCGCCTGTCCAGCACTGCTTATCTAAGCCTGTTGTTTAAAGAAGTATCTAAACAATCTGTTGATAAGTTACCCGAAAAGGAAAATGAAGCGGCCATCCTCGCTTTAGCTATTTTTGACGGCAGTCCTGCATTTGGAAAGTTTGTAGGTGATGTTCAACCTAAAGCTGGTCAAAAGGCTAAGCCTAACAATCCTATGACGCTAAGCCGCAGGCGAGACCTACACTTACACTTTATTTTTTCTGCTGCTTTAGAAATTTTATCTAATAATGGGCTTACGTTTGCGATTGGCGAGTTAAAAGAGTTAGTCGATAGCGGAGCTAACGGCAGTGGCTTTAGTTTTATCGACCTTACGGCTGATATGGCTGGAGCAAAGCTAACTAGAGTGTTATTGGACTCAAAATCAGCTAAGTCTATGCAAGAAAAGCTAGCAATGGTCACTGACGAAAGTGAATTTTTCCCCTCTCTATCAGGATTGACTGAGGGCCTGACTAAAAAGGAATTTGCAGCCCAATATGAACATGTAGAAAGTGAAGCCTATAAAACTTTGCTTAACGATATTCGCTCTAGAATAGACGCGCTTCCTATTTATCATTAAGCGCCGATCTTCTATCGGCGCTTAATAACACGCTATTTTCCTGAACCAGAGCTCATGTAGTCAGACAGTTGATCAACATGTACTTTGGTCTCTACAATCAGTGAGCTAATTTCTTTAGCTGATTCCGTGGTGCTTTGTGCCAAATTACGTACTTCTTCGGCCACCACAGCAAATCCTCGACCGGCTTCACCAGCGCGTGCCGATTCAATAGCTGCATTCAGGGCAAGTAAGTTAGTCTGATCAGAAATGCCGTTGATTGTTTGAATGATGCTACTAATACGCTCCAAAACAGATGACATGGCACCATGTGTTTGAGAAATAACCTGATTTCGTTCAGATACATCAGAACCGTACATAAGTATTTTATTAAGCTTACCATCAGCATCTGATACCGGGGCTAAGGTAACGGCAAGATGTGCGTTCTCTTCTCCGCTAGCTCTAGGGACACTAATCTCTGTTGTAACAAACTCACTGTTCATGAGGCTGTCCCAGATAGTGCTCTCTACATAGTTCTTCAAGCTATCAAACTGTGATTTCATTTGATTAAAATCAGCAAACTTGGTCGTGCTTAAACTTTGTGGGTTAGCTAAAACCAGCTCACCTCTGCTTGACCATTCCATAACAATGTTAGTGCGACTAATGGCATCTAACCTAACGTCATTTTCAATGGCTTCTCGCTTAGTCGCGTCTATGTTGGCT
The DNA here is from genome assembly GCA_964640795.1 of uncultured Pseudoalteromonadaceae bacterium. GTDB lineage: Bacteria > Pseudomonadota > Gammaproteobacteria > Enterobacterales > Alteromonadaceae > M269. The sequence continues at coordinate 185,958 of CAZXIN010000003.1, forward strand.
TGAATGGATATGAAGTGAGTCAATTCTCCACTGCTGCTGAAAACAGGGTTGATAGCTAGGGAAATCCAATAGGGATTGCCACTGATATCATAGTTAAGGATTTCATCATAAAAGGGCTTTTTGTTCGCAAGGTTCTCTTTAATTCTTTTTCTCGTTTCAGGGTCAGTATGTTCCCCTTGTAAGACTTGACCTGGTTTTTTCCCTATCACTTCTCGGGAAGCATAGCCTGTTAAACGCTCAAAACCTGGGTTGGTATATTCGATAAGGCCATTGGCGTCAGTAATGATAACGGAGTTGTCTGTTTCATTTGCAACCAAAGACAGTGTCGTGAATTCTTCTCGTTGGAGCTTCTCTTCAGTAATATCTTTGACAAAAGCCGTATAAAGTATTTTGTTTTCTAACCTGACTTTGGATAAAGATAGATTTGCCCATATATTGCGGCCGTCAAGTGTTTCAACTTGCACATCGCGTGATGTACCAACTATTTTATCGACACCCGATGTTCGGTTGCTATTGACTAAATTGTCGTGGTTGGACTGTATAACTTGAGGAACAAGCATTTTGACATTTTTACCCATGACATCGTCACGGTTACAACCCCAAAGCTTTTCAGCTGCCTTATTAAAGAAAACAACATTGTTGTTTTCGTCGATAGTGACCACTGCGTCAATGCACTGCTCAAGTGTTTGGTCGATAATAAGTTTAGATTCTTTTTCTTTCGTGATGTCTTTGACAAACGCGGTGTACAGGTAATTGCCATCTTGCTTAACTTTAGTCAGCGATAGGTTACACCAGATAATAGAGCCACTCTTAGTCTCCAATTGCACATCTCTAGACGTACCGATAATTTTGTTTTGCCCGGTTCGCCTATTTGAGTTTACATATTCGTCGTGGTTACTTTGGATCATTTTAGGCACGAGCATCTTAACATTTCTGCCGATGACTTCATGATGAGCATAACCCCAAAGCTTTTCTGCAGCTTTGTTGTAGAAAATCACATTGTTGTTGTGGTCTATAGTGACAACAGCATCCAGTGCTTGATCGAGTACGTTTTGAAGGTAGTTTGAGTTGTTCTTTGAAAAAAAGCCTAACATAAGTTCTTAAACCTTATTATTGCCGCTAATTCGTGACCTAATTACCTGTATCGACTACAGATTTGTTTTTTATAGTAATTTAAATCAAGAATTAACGTTTTTTGCTTGACCATGTAAAAACAAAAAAGCGATATTTGAGTCTAATCTTTCATTTAACGTCTGCCTATTAACCATTAGGCTAATAAAAGGGCAGAAAGAGTCAAAATCTAGGCAATTATTTAATTTTATCTCGGAGAATCTATGACATCTAAGTTATTGATGGTGAGTCTTGCTGCCGCACTATCATTCCATACTAGTGCAGACCCTATAAAAACCTCAAGCAAGGCAAGGGAGTTAGCCCAGAAAGCTATTATTGTTGATTCGCACATAGACGTGCCTTATCGCGTCAATAATCAATGGGAAGATGTCACCAAAGCAACACAAGGTGGAGATTTCGATTACCCTAGAGCTAAGGCGGGAGGTCTCAATGCACCTTTTATGTCCATTTACGTCCCAGCATCTCTAGACCGCTCTGTTGAATCAACCAAGCTTGCTCATCGCCTTGTTGATTCAGTTGAGGCAATAGTTGGTAGGGCACCAAATAAATTTGCTATTGCAACGAGTGTTGCAGATGTTGAAAAGCAATTTGCTCAAGGCCTTATTTCTTTGCCTATGGGAATGGAAAATGGCTCTCCGATTCAAGGCGACTTGAAGAACTTAGAGGATTTTTACCACAGGGGTATTCGATATATCACATTAGCGCACTCGCAAAGCAACCATATTTCAGATTCTTCATACGACTTAAGGCGTCAATGGAAAGGCCTGAGTCCTTTTGGTAAAGAGCTGATCGCTGAAATGAACAAAATAGGCATGATGATTGATGTCTCTCATGTGTCCGATGCTGCTTTCTATCAAGTGATAGCATTGTCTAAAGCGCCTGTTATTGCTTCCCATTCATCATTAAGGAAATTTACCCCTGGATTTGAGCGCAATATGGACGACGACATGATCAAAGCGCTGGGTGAAAACGGTGGTGTTGTGCAAATTAATTTCGGCTCTAGTTTTGTGAGTAATGGCGCGAACGCTTGGAGGAATCGATTTAACGATGCTATTAAACCAGTTGAGGAAAAACATGGGGAAGACAGCGCTGAAGTAGCGGCGTTTGAAAAAAGCTATAAAGAAAAAAGCCCTTACCCTTATGCAACGCTTGATACTGTGTTAGACCATATCGACCATGTTGTGAAATTAATCGGAATAGATCATGTCGGTATTGGGTCTGATTATGACGGCGTAGGTGATTCGCTGCCAGAAAACCTAAAAGATGTGTCATCTTATCCGAATCTGGTGCAAGGTCTCCTAAATCGAGGGTATAGCGAAAAAGATATTATTAAAATCTTGGGTGGCAACTTTCTCCGCGTATGGCGCGAAGTAGAGGTCGCCGCCAATAAATCAAAATTAAGTCATCAATTAATGGAGCAAATCATGAGTCATGGTGTTATCACAAAAAGAAGTCAGCATTCGGTTGCGGACACGATTAGCAAGTTAGAGGAAATTGTCACAGAAAAAGGGTTCAAAGTGATTGCCAATGTCAATCATAGCGGCGCAGCTCAAAGTGTTGGTTTAGAACTTAATGACACGGCATTACTGATTTTCGGTAACCCCAATGGTGGAACGCTATTGATGCAATCTCAACAAAGTGTTGGGTTAGATTTGCCATTAAAAGCACTGGCTTATAAAGATGAAAATGGACAAGTCTTCCTAAGTTACAATGCACCAACATACTTAGCGGAGCGCCATGCAATCGGTGATAAAGATGAAGTGATTGCTAAAATGACACAAGCGCTAGACAACTTTACAACAGCGGCAACGAACTAAGTTTGCTATAAGTAACTCGAACCACTCAATACGACTATTCGAAGTTTCATCAAGCTTCGGATAGTCGCCTTGAAATCTGCAATATTGATATAGCGCCTAAGACGATCAGTTCAATGAAGCAATGCAAGTAAATTCTGGCGATGACTTTATTGATAATCAAGAGTTTCAGAAAATTTAAGAAAGCTTCACTCGCCTGAAAGTGACTTTTTAATATACAAAAAGCGAACAGAACGTTATGTATTTTTAAAAGGTGAAGGAGAGCAAATGAAGTTTTATCTATTGAACATTTTACTGGTCCTAGTGTTGGGAGGTATTACTCAAAGCGTTACTTTAGCGAATGAAGCCGAACAACCAGATGTCATTAGCAAGTCAAACTGGAATCATGGGGCTGCTAATTGCAAGTTGAGTTCAGATCCAGTTACTGATGTTTATCAGCATGATGATCACAGTTTTATTCTCAGACAGAATAAGTGCATCACCTATGAAGCGCCTTTCATATACGTTTTAGTTGGCACAGATAAAGTTTTAGTAGTAGATACCGGAGCGATAAAAGAGAGTTCTACATTTTCTTTTTATACGGAATTGGAAAATATTCTCGGTGAAATTGTTTTGGGAGCGAAAGAAGTGCTTGTCATTCATTCTCATGGCCATAGTGACCATACGAAAGGGGATTCTGCATTTAAAGAACGAGACAACGTAACGCTTATTCAGGCTTCTCCCAACGGTATTAAACGTTTTTGGGGTACTTCTGATTGGCCTGATGGACTAAAAAGCCTTGATCTAGGAGATAGGAAAGTCACTTTTATCCCTACGCCTGGTCATCAAGAGGAGTCTATGACTCTGTATGATCACAAGACGAAGTGGCTTTTAACTGGTGACACTTTGTATCCCGGCGTTATTTACATTAAAGATTGGCAAGCCTATCAAAAGAGTATTGATAGGCTAGCAACCTTTGTAAACAACAATGATGTGTCTGCTGTATTGGGGGCACATATTGAGATGAAGGCCAACTCAACGTTTTATTATCCCATCGGTTCTACTTATCAACCCGATGAAGCTAAACTTGAATTAGATGTGCAAAGTTTAATATCTCTCAACACTAAGTTACGCGTGATTGATAATCCGATTGAAGTCATTACAGATAATTTTATTATTCAACCCATGAGTAGATTGCAAAAAACACTGAGTAATCTTGTTAGGTGGTTTAAATACTAGGAGCTGTTGGTCTTTTCTGTATTATTGAGCTATCTGCCAGCTTTGCTAAAGATAAAGCGCTGATATAGTGCAATGGGTAAAGGTATTAAAGCCGCTTTATACCAACCTATTTCAGGAGGGGGCACTTAACATGAATAAGGCAGCTGCAGTATCAGCTGCCTTAAGTCATAAGAGAAACTTTAAGTGAGGTTAGAACGCATAGCCTGTATGACTGTTCTCTATTTTATAGAATGTTGCTTGAACATAGTCCGAGCTATTTCCTGAGTTATTCTGGTTGTATACACCGGCTTTAAAGTACATGTATTGTCCGCCGTCGTTATAACCGCTGTTACTCATATTGACACTTCTAGAGATATCTGGCTTGCCGGGGCGCATGATGGTAACGGTTAAGTTACTACCATCGACGTTTATACGGTAGCTAAACTTTTCGTTTAAAGCGATGCCGTCTGATGGATTTGAAGCATTGCTGGAGCGTTGTCCTATCATTTCTATATATTGGTCGCTACCTCCATTTGGCTCATGGGCAAAGTATATTGCACCTTTGTCATTACCCGGTAACTTGCGGTAGTACAGTCTGATCGGCTCGTCGTCGTTGGCGTGAATTTGACCAATAATGACGCGCCCGACTTGGCTACTTGAGCCGGTTGTGGTGACATGGTTAACGGCCAATGTGGCATCTAATGTGCCATCTACGCCACCTGCGTTGCTGCGATCAGAACTTGGCGCATCCCCAAATACCCAGTTGTTACCGCCTACGCCCTTAGTTTTGAAGCTTGTATCCCCTCGACGAAGCATTTCTCTTAGTTCAGAACGAGTGAACTTAGTGTTAGTTGATGTTTTAGCCCCCGATACTTTTGATTTGAAGACAACACCACCGTCTGCTGCCGTATAAAAGTACTCGCTGTTCTCGTAGCCACTGGCAAGTTCAACTTCTTTGATCGTGTCTGCTTTACCATCATTATTGTTATCTACAGGGATACTAATATTCCAATCAATCAGCTCGAAATTACCTGAAGGCGGTAAATTGGGGTTTAGGTTGTCGTTGCCTGTTGGTGGAGGAGGATCACTAGGTTCATCGGGTATTGTAGAGCCATCAGTACATCCCATAATTCTCGCTTCCAGTATGCTATTCCAGTTGCTTGATGAATTCCCTTGCCCAACTACTCTGACAAAGCGAGCGGTTGTATCAATAAGATCAAAGCTTTCCAGCTGGGTTGTGTTACCGCTGGATTGTGCTGATGTTAAGACGTTGGTCCAATTGCTTCCATCTACAGATGTATCAACTTCAAAGAAAGCTCGGCGTTGATTACCTTTAAAGAAGGCAAGTGAGATATCTTTTACCAAAGCATTAGCGCCTAGATCAAATTGGAGCGCTTTATCAGTTCCAAACGAAGACCAGCGTGCAGAGAAGTTATTATCTAGCGTGTTGTTGGGTAAGTTTCCGTCGTTGCTGCCATCGTCAGAGGCTGAATCAATGACGAGGTTGCTGTTGGCGCTACAACTTATCTGTTGTCCATTATCTGAAGGCGGTGCTGGGGTCGATGAGCTTGACGTTTTTTCGAGAGAAAATAAATCGAACCGAGAATCACCATTGCGGTGTTTGGCATATATTTCGACACTTGTCGCTGAGCCGGAATTAAATTCGACGCTTACTTTTGTCCAATCGCCAGAGCTAGAGCTTTCTGATGCGTCAATACTCCCAGCGTTAATACCAATAGTGCCATTACCTCTGACATAGGCACTCAAACGGTAATGAGTGTTTGCTTCTATAGGAACATTCTGCTCGACACGCCCATTTTAACCGGTAATTTTTACTGAGCGGTTTCCGTCAAAAGCAACGCTAGAAATAGACGATGGGTCGGTATCATTCCATCCGTTAAAGTTATTCTCAAAGCTTGGGTTGTTTAATGGAACAATTTGCGCATAAGTCTGGGTAGCCAATAATGTGGCTAATGCGGCGTACGTTCTCTTTTTATTTAGAAACATAAGGCACCTTTTTGATTTTCGTGTGAATGATTTAGTAAAAACCTACTCCGCTTCTCGCACTAAGTGGTATTTGAAATATACCAATTTAAAAATTGGTATATTGATTTTGGTTTTCCGTTGTCGAGTACCGTTTCGATTATTTGGTATTTATAGAGCAATGTTAATAGATTGTAAATATATTTGTGATCATTTTGTGATATTTGTGGTGATTTATTTTGGCTATGATGAATGCTTTGATTTTCGTAAAGCATAAATGTTGTTATCTATAAATACGCTATCTCATTTTGGTATGCGTATTTGGTATTTTAAATTGGTATTTCTTTGTTTGGCTTTAGCTATTGAATGAGTTTTATTTAGGTGATGAAAGGGGGAAGGGAAACTAATTTAAAAAGGGTATGGTGTTATATGTTCCCTTCACTTAACATGAATCTTCTTATTTCTGTCACGAAGCTGTCACAGAGATAACAGACTATCACACGTCAAAATAAAAAAATAAAAACAAGCTGGTTTACCAGCAATAATCTTGTATTTCGGAGAAGCTATGAAGGTACAGTACCCAATTATGTTAGCGCTTTTGGGAGCGTTACCAGCTCACGCTAGTGATATCGTGATATCTGGTGTCATTGATGGCCCCTTGACCGGTGGAACACCAAAGGCAGTCGAACTCTATGTCGTTAATGACATTAGTGATTTAAGTCAATGTGGTGTGGGTTTCGCTAATAATGGTGGTGGAACTGATGGTGAAGAGTTTACATTTCCAACTGGAAGCGCGACTGCTGGTAGTTACATATATGTCGCCAATGAGTCCACTCAATTTACTAACTTCTTCGGTTTTGGCCCAGACTTTGTCACTGGGAATGCGGGAATTAACGGTGATGATGCGATAGAGCTATTCTGTAACGGTGCAGTTGTCGACGTTTTTGGTGAGATCGCTGTTGATGGGAGCGGTCAGCCATGGGAATACATGGATGGTTGGGCTTATCGTAATTCGAATACTGGCCCTGATGGAAATACCTTTGTTTTGGCTAACTGGTCATTTAGTGGACGCAATGAACTGGATGGTGAATTGTCCAATACTGATTCAACAATCCCTTTTCCTTCCTCAAGTTTTGTAACGTCAAGTGATGGTAGCGAAACCGGTGGAGAGACTGGCGGTGGTGAAACCGGTGGCGGAGAAACTGGTGGGGGAGAGACTGGTGGTGGTGGAACATCCGATCCTAATGTCGTGAGTTCTAGTGTTTGTGTCGGTTGTGACGATGTACCTATCGAGTTTGATGCCTCAGCATTTGACGCTGCATTATACTATGCGACTGTTCAAGCTTTAATTGACACCAATGCGCCTATTGCTGATTTAAGAGAGGCGTTAAGTGATCGTTTAGAAGATGGGCATAAATACCTGACTTATCCACAAATTTGGACAGGCTTAACCTTTACTGATGAAGATCCCAATAACACTGACAATGTTATATTGTGGTATGACGGACGCTCTCAGGCGAAAAATACAAATGGTAGTGGCGCTCAAAGCCAAAACCCAGAGAACTGGAATCGTGAACACTCATGGCCAAATAGTCATGGATTCCCTAGCCAAGGTCAATTTGGCTTTACCGATATACATCATTTACGTCCTACTGATATTTCTATCAATGGCTCTCGCGGTAATTTAGATTTCGATAATAGTGACGCACCTCTGAGTGAGAGCCCTGCTAACCGTATTGACAGTAATTCATTTGAGCCTCGTGATGAAATTAAAGGTGATGTTGCGCGTATGATGTTTTATATGGATGCTCGCTATGAAGGTACTGAGCAACCTATTTCATCTAGCCCTCAATTGGGGCAGCCAACTCAATTAACGCCTGATGTTGAGTTAGTTGGACGCTTAACTTCTGTTGGAGAGCCAAGATTAGGGTTGTTGTGTACGCTGATCGCATGGCATGAAAGTGATCCTGTTAACGATATAGAGCGTCTACGTCATGACAGAGCTTATTCTTTACAAGGTAACCGTAACCCTTTCATCGACAATCCTAACTGGGTTGAAACACTCTATGGCTTAGCGAGTAATTGTACTAATGATGCTGGTTCAGGTGGCGGTGAAACTGGCGGCGGTGAGACCGGTGGTGGTGAAACTGGTGGCGGTGAAACTGGCGGTGAAGGTGTTTCAAGCAGTGCACTTATCTTTATCAACGAAATTCATTATGACAACAGCGGCGGCGATGTAGGTGAAGCAATCGAAGTCGCAGGTTTAGCTGGTGCTGATTTAGCCGGTATGAGTTTGGTGTTGTATAATGGCAACGGTGGGAGCTCATACAATACAACATCATTATCCGGTGTTATCCCCAATCAGCAGGGTGGTTTTGGTACGCTACATTTCCCTATCAGTGGCATTCAAAATGGCGCTCCTGATGGTATCGCTTTGATAGACGCAGATGGCAATGTCGTTCAATTCTTAAGTTATGAAGGCGAGTTTGTTGCTAATAATGGCCCTGCACAGGGTATGATGAGTGTTGATATCGGTGTTTCTGAAGCTGGCAATGCTGGCGTAGGAACATCGTTACAACTAACCGGTGTTGGTTTTAATTCAGCTAGCTTCGTATGGTCCTCTTCAAGCGCTGACAATTTTGGTTCTGTCAATACAGGGCAAACTTTTGTAGCACCAACGCCTTTCATCAATGAACTTCATTATGACAACAGTGGCAGTGATGTCGGTGAGGGTGTTGAAGTCGCTGGCCTTGCTGGAACAGACTTATCCGGTTTAAGTATTGTTTTGTATAATGGTAACGGTGGTGCTTCATACAATACTCAAGCGTTAACAGGTGTTATTCCTGATCAACAGAATGGCTTCGGTACTCTGTCTTTTGCTATTAGTGGTATTCAAAATGGTGGACCTGATGGGTTGGCTCTTATTGACTCTGATGGCAGTGTGATTCAATTCTTAAGCTATGAAGGTATGTTTAGTGCCACGAACGGCCCTGCAAACGGTGTAATGAGCCAAGATATTGGTGTTGCTGAAGCAGGTAGTGCTGCGGTTGGTACGTCGTTACAGTTAACTGGAACTGGATTTGCTCCAAGTGATTTTGTATGGGCTGGTTCAAGTGCTGATAACTTTGGCAGTATTAATACAGGGCAGTCTTTCGGTGCTGGTGGTGACGCAGGTGGCGATACAGGTGGCGGAAGTGTTGACGTTGGTCAGTGTTCTGATACGACTATTTTGGCAACGCCCATTCATACTATTCAAGGTGAGGGTTTTGAATCGCCATTACTTGGTGAAACACTTGTTGTTGAAGCTGTTGTCTCTGCAAGCTTTGAAGATTTAGGTTTTTACTTCTTACAGCACGAACAAAATGAAGAAGATGGCAATCCTTTAACGTCAGAAGGGTTGTTTATTAACTTTACGGGTACAGATACTCTGCCGCTCGCTGGCCAACGTGTACGTATTGTTGGTGAAGTCGTTGAAAACTTTGGCCGCACGCAATTAGATGTTTCTGCTAACTTCCTAGATTGTGGCACTGGCAGTATTGAAGCGACTGATTTTACACTGCCGTTTGCTAGTTTTGAACAACGTGAATCGCTTGAGAACATGTTCGTAACGACACAACAAGAGTTAGTTGTGACCGACAACTTTAATTTAGGGGTTTTTGGTGATTTTGACTTATCAAGTCAACGCCTATTCACACCTACACATTTGTTTGCACCGAACTCTCCAGAAGCCATTGCGTTAGTTGATGCTAATGCGCTGGATAGAATCGCTTTAGACGATAACGTTGCAGATAGAAACCCTGCAAATGTTATTTATCCTACAGGCGGCTTATCTGCTAATAATACATTGCGAGCTGGTACTACAGTCACGTCTTTGATCGGCCCTATGGACTTTAGTTTTGGTCGTCCGCGCATTTATCCATTATCTGAGCCGGCCTTCTTCAATACCAATCCGAGAACTAATGGCCCTGATCTTGATTTGGGTAATGTTACTGTTGCAGCGGCTAATGTTCTTAATCTATTCAATGGCGATGGGCTGGGGGAGGGTTTCCCTACGTCTCGCGGAGCTGATTCACTTGAAGAGTTCGACCGTCAACTCGTAAAAACAGTTGAAACCATCGCAGCGATTGATGCTGACATTGTTGGTTTGGTTGAAATTGAGAACGACGGCTACGGCCCTAACAGTACGATTGCTCAATTGACGGATGCAATTAATGCTGTTCTAGGTGAAGGGACGTATGCCTTTGTTGATGGTGGTGGTGTTATTGAAGATTCGGATCTTGTCGCTGTAGGCTTGTTGTATAAGCCTAGCACTGTATCTTTAGTTGGTGATGTTCAAATTAACTTAGACAACGTATTTAATCGTGCACCATTTGCTCAAACGTTTGCGTTAAATTCAAATGGTGAAACTATCACTGTTATCCCTAATCATTTCCGTGCAAAAAGCTGTAGCGGGTCTTCAACTGGGTTAAATGCAGATCAGAATGACGGTCAAGGCTGTAACAATCAGTTCCGTCTTGATCAAGCTGAGGCTTTAATTACCTGGATAGAAACGAATGAAGCATTGAGCTCACAAGACGACATTGTGATTGTTGGTGATTTAAATGCTTACGCTAAAGAAGATCCTATCGTTGCTATAGAAGATAATGGGTACGTGAACTTGATTGAGCGTTTCGAGGGTGACGATGCTTACTCTTTTATCTTTAGAGGGCAAGCGGGGTATCTTGATCATGTATTGGCTAACACATCATTAGCAGAGAAAGCGGTTGATGCGACAGAGTGGCATAATAATGTCGATGAGCCACGTGTGTTAGATTACAACCTTGAAAATAAAACAGAAGAGCAGCAGTTTAGCTTTTTTGCACCAGACCCTTACAGAGCGTCTGACCATGATCCTGTTGTTGTTAGCTTTAACCTTGAAGCAGAAGTCGCAGCGGTTCGTGGTGATTTTGATGGTGATGGTGATGTTGATAGAAACGATATTTTTGGTTTATTAAGAGCTGTACAGTTGAGGGAAGAGATAGATTTATCGTTTGATCTTAACGATGATGGTGTTGTTAATGGATTGGATGTTCGTGTTATGAGCACGTTATGTACTCGTGCAGGGTGCGCGGTTGAATAAGTAGTAGTTGTATAGAGAGAAAACTAAAATGAAAAATGTTGTACTAGGATTATTCTTATTATTCAGTTTGAATGTTAATGCTGGCGTGATTAATATCGATGTGAGTGCTGACACCGCTAACATCGGTGATACGGTCGCTGTTGATATTGTGGGGTCAGGATTTGCTGATTTTGACTTCTTTAACTTTGACGTGTTATTTGATACGGCGGTTTTTAGCTTTGACCCTGCAAACATTGTCACTGATTTGCCTGTAGCTGGACTTTTTGGATTTGGCATACAGGCAGTTGAAGTACCGGGTATTGGTGCAAACTTCAGCTTTCTGGATTTATTTCCTTTTGGAGGTGGTGCTTTTAGTATTAGCTTTGACCTGAGTGTGATTGGTGCTGGTGTATCTGATTTACTACTAAGTACGTCTGACATTGGACAAGGCTTTTTTGTGCCTCAAGCAGGTTTACCAGAGGTGTTAAGTATTAGTCAAAACTTTGATCAATTAACAGTAAGTGAAGTACCAGAGCCAAGTTTATTAATGATATTTGCGTTAGCTATGTTTGGACTTATTGGTTACAGAAAGTTAGCTAAATAAACTAACGATACTTTGAATTAACAAAGCGCGATTAATATCGCGCTTTTTTGATTCTATGCCTCATCCTGAAAGCGCACTATATCGCTCGCTAAGCTTTTTTGGTGGTAGCCTTCAAGCTATATTCACTGGGTGTCATTTCGTAGCGTGCCTTGAAACAGCGTGAAAAGTAGTGCTGAGACAAGAAGCCTACTGATAGGCTAGCTTCAGTAACACTGTCCCCTTGTTCCAATAGAAGCTTAGATTTCTCAAGGCGATATGAACGTATGTATTCATTTACCGTGAGGCCAGTGAGTGCTTTAACTTTCCTGAGTAGTGACCTAGAAGTTAACCCTAGTCGATCTGCGAGCATGACAACAGAGAGTTCAGCATTCTCATAATGTTGTGCGATATATTCACTAAACCTATCTAAAAAACGTTGTTCACGTGATGAGAGCTTATTTTTGGATTCGAGAAGGGGAGGTTGTATTGATGCCTCCATGGGAAGGTTTTTTTGAAGCCACTCCTGTTGGACTTGGCGCAAATGGAGCAAGTTAGACACCTTAAGCTGAAGTTCTTCAATATCAAAAGGCTTGGTCATGTAGTCGTCGGCTTGCGCTCTTAACCCCTTAATACGATCTTTATGATTAGCGACAGCTGTCAGTAAGATGACAGGAATATGGCTTGTTATTCTATTTTGCTTTAACTGCTGAGTTAGTTGGGTTCCATCTATTTTGGGCATCATTACATCAGATATAATAATGTCAGGAACCACTTGATGAGCTATTTGAAAGCCATGTTGTGGTGTGTTGGCTATTAAGCACTGGTATTTTGGCTCCAAACAAGCCTTTATGTATAAACACATGTCTCTATTGTCATCAATAATAAGAATAGTATCTATATCAAAGTCTACTACTTCATTGAGTGCTTGTTGAGGTTCGTCTTTATAGGCTTCGTGTGAAGATACAATGCTATCCAAGGCTGAATCACGTATTGCATTGTGTGTATAAGGTTCGTGTTTAGTTTGTGTATTAGCACATAAGGGAAAAATAACCGAGAAGCATGAGCCTATGCCGAGTGTACTTTGAAGTTCGATTCTGCCTCCGTAGAATTCGACAAGTTGGTCAACGAGGGCCAAGCCAATGCCTGAACCATGTATGCCTGTTAATACCGCATTGTCGGCTCGTGTAAATCGCTCGAAGATAGTTTTTTGATCAGATGATTGAATGCCTATACCAGAGTCAGATATTGCTATGATGACTTCCTCTTGTCTTTCGGATAGCTCTATGTTGACCATGCCACCGCTGGGTGTATATTTAAACGCATTAGACAACAGGTTAGTGATGATTTTATCGAACTCATCTGGGCTGCACTTTATTGACAAGCCTTGTCTTATCTTTTGGGTGAATGTTATGTTTTTTTTCTGAGCTACAGTGTCGAAATCTGCGCATATATTGTCGATTATTGTGCCTACCAATACGGTGGTCAATTGTTGCTCTTTTAACTGCTCATGATGGGCAATATCTAATAGTTGCTCCACCATGTTCAGTAAGCTGACGGCGTTTCTCTTAATCATAGGAAGTTGTTTTTGGACGGTCCGGTCTTCTGGATCAGTTAGTAATGCTTCAATCGGGCCCAATATTAAGGTCAGAGGTGTTCTGAATTCATGCGAGATATTGGCAAAAAGAGTGTCTTTTTGTCTAAGCAGTGATTCAATTTTTGTTGTCCTTTCTTTCACTTTTTCTGAGAGTGTTTGGTTCAATAAGTGGGCTTGGCGGGTTCTCAGATAAACAATGAACCAAACCATAACAATACCGGCAATACAGTAGGTTAGAAAAGCCCAATAGGTTCGGTACCAAGGAGGAGAGATATGAATATTTATCGAACTTCCTGTTTCATTCCAAACGCCGTCTTTGTTGCTAGCTTTTACTTTAAACGTATAGTCTCCGGCAGGTATGTTAGTGTAAGTTGCATGACGTCGTTTGTGATCGGTTGCTATCCAGTCTTTGTCCCACCCTTCTAGTTGATAAGCATATTGATTGCGCGAATTGTCTGCGTAATGAAGTGCTGAAAACTCAAATGAAAAAAGTGACTGCTGATGAGTGAGCATAATATGCTTTTGGGCGTATATTGCTTTATTAATTTGGTAAGCTGGTGAATGGGCTAACTGTTTGTTGGGAGAAATAGCCACGGACTTATTAAAGAGTAGAAAATCAGTAAGAAATATATCTGGCTTTATGAGGTTTTTCTGAATTTGAGCGGGGGCAAAACGATTTATACCGTTGTCACCACCGAAATACAGTAGACCGCTTTTCCCCTTTGTATAGCTTGCCCAAAAGCTAAATTGCCGCTGTGCACCTTCTTTTTGGTTGTAAACAGTGCTTGTCAGGGTTTCTGGTGAAAACTTGAACAAGCCGTTAAAAGAGCTCAACCATAAATCCCCTTTTTCGTCTTCCAGAATTCCGGTAATAGCATCGTTAGGTAATGATTTCGGCGAACGAAAATGTGTAAAATCGTTGCTGCTTTTGTTGTAGAGGTTTAACCCACCTCCCATAGTACCGATCCAAATACGGCCAACGCTGTCTTTATACAAGGAGAGAACGATGTCGTTACTCAAGCTTCTGATGTTATCCTTGTCATGTTGAAAACGAGATATCTGGTCACGCGCAACATTCATTTTGTTTAACCCACCGTCATGGAGGCCTATCCAAAGGTTACCCCAATTGTCTTCAATAATAGTGGATACCCTATCGCGACTTAAGCTGTTCGGATTATTAGGGTTGGATAAATACCTTGTAAAATCATTCGTTTCTCGATTGTATCGATTCAAACCACCAGAAAAAGTACCTGCCCATATAACCCCTTGACTATCTTGGTAAATGGATAGGATTTTGTTATCACTGATACTTCTGTTGTTGTTTTCATCATGCTTAAAATGGGTAAATTGGCGATTCTTTGGGTTGAATTTATTGAGACCACCATTGGCTGTACCGATCCAAATATCGCCTTGTTTGCTCTCGTGTAAAGCATAAATACCGTTGCTTGACAGTGAGTTATTATCATTAGGGTTATGCGTAAACCATTCTATTTCATCCATATTGTGGTCTAGGACTAGGAGGCCCCTTTTGGTGCCTAGCCAGACGTGTTGATCTTTATCTTCAATAATAGCCCTGACTTCACCGTATTTATCTTGGATGTTTGTCTGACGCACGTTGAAGTGGCCTAGCTTTTCTGACGCCACGTTAGTTGTGCTAATACCGCCTTGAGTGCTTCCAAACCATAATTGTTCATCTTTGCTTTGTATAATTTGGATTGTAAAACCAACATTTATGCTACTGGCATCAGTTGGGTCGTGAATGTATTGGCTGAAGCGTTCTTCGTTAATGTGGAGCCTATTCAATGATTTTGCGGTTCCAACCCAGACATTACCCTTGTTGTCATCTAAAATAGACTGAATATTGTTATGGCTAATGCTCTGTGGGTCGGCAGGGGCATGTTGATAGTTGAGTAGTGTATTTTTACGTGAATTAAACTTGAACAGCCCGAGTGAACTAGTGCCAATCCAGAGGGTGTTATCATCGTTATAGTGCAGCTGACGAATATTTTTGATTGTTTGGGCATCATAGGTGTAGTTTGGTAGGATTTTTATAAAGCGATCAGTTATTTCGTCATATTGACGAACAGAATTACCTGTACTTAGCCAAAGGGTATTTTCATTATCAGAGGTTAATGACCATATATGGTTCTTTAATTCGTTGGAGCCATTCTCTTCTTGTATTGTATATCGGGTAAATTGAGCCGTTGAGGAGTCCAAGCGATTAAGTCCTCCACCATAAGTACCAACCCAAAGTCTGCCCCTAGCATCTTCTGTGATTGCTGATACGCGGTTATTACTTAAACTCCTAGGGTTATCTCGTTCGTGTTGAAATCTTGTAAAGCGCAATGTCTCATGATCTAATCTGTTAAGTCCTTCAAATGTACCGATCCATATAATGCCCTTAGAATCCTCATAAAGCGTGAAAATATGATTACTTGAGATCGAATTCTTATCTTGTGGATCCGATTTAAAGGTGGTGAATTCGTATCCGTCAAATCGGTTTAGCCCATCATTGGTGCCAATCCATATAAACCCACGGCTATCTTGCAGAAGTGCTCGGGCCGTATTTTGAGATAAGCCTTGATCTGTATTGAATCGCTCGAAGACAAGTGTTGGATCAGCACCCATTGCGTGCGGAGAATGGCAAAGAAATACCAAATGAAGTGTAAAAACCATTATCCGAATAAAAAGGACTTTGTACATAACGCCACCCATAAAAATTTACAGCTTTTTTAAAGGAAAAGTTATCTTCAAATAAAAGCAAAAAAATTACCACGCTTATTTTCTGTTTTGTGGTAGGACTTGTCTGATTTATAGGCGTATTTGTCCGTTTTGAGCAAGCTGTGGTTAGCATGTTTGGGTTAATTTACTTCTCGAGCATTAAACGAAAAACTAATGCGTTAAGCCTGATATGAATGATAGTCAGCCTTGGTTTAGAGACACAGTACTATTGACAACACTGACTAGTTTTCATGTCTTAAATTTATAACGACAATAAAAGTAAGGTAAGGACAATCATGAAGAATATTAAATTGATTGCTTTCGTAGTTGCTGTTGCATGTGGTTCATTGGCCAGTGTAAGTGCATTTCAAATTTTTATGGAAGATCCTGGTGGCGGTGGTGGTAGCGGTGGCCCCAGCGGCGGTGGCACCGGAAACTCTGTTTCTTGTGGATCAGGGAACGACTTCGTTTTTCTAAATAGCTCGAGCTGCGATGACACGGCTTCTATCTTTGCTGATGAAATTAGTGGTGGAGCAGGTGATGACGACTTGTTTGGCAATTCCGGAGACGATCAGATTTCTGGAAGTGGCGGCAATGATGAGTTAGGAGGTGGTTCCGGCAATGACGAATTGGATGGGGGTAGCGGCAATGACCAGTTGTTTGGCAATTCAGGTAATGATCAGCTAGATGGCGGCCCCGGCAATGACGAGATATTTGGTGGAACAGGCTTTGATGAAGCTACGGGCGGTGGTGGCTCTGATCGTTTTATTGACGTCGAAAGAGCTAACTCATTTAGCGCGACAGGTGAGGTAGATGTCATATTCCTTAGCGAGAGTGAAGCTAACCATACAGTATTTGCGAATGCTGGGGATAAGATTGTCGGTGCATCAGCAGGTGATACTGTAAATATAATGATCCCAATGACCGAGTTATCTTCACTCGGTGGAACAAGCCTCTATGGTGGTCCAGAAGATAATAATTATATTATTTTCGATAGTAACAGTGTTGATTTTGCAATGGATACGCTCCAACAAATCTCTGGCGGTAACCTTTCTGTTGGCCTTGAGAGTTCGCTAAAGTCTTCAATGTCTGATAGCGGTAATGCATTGAATCTTAATAATGCACCAACTTCTTCAACTGGCTTAGTTGACAGTAAGTTGCAAGGCTTGTTGACGGGTAATTCAGGTGTTGCTATTCAGGATTATCAAGGAAACAATAAAATTATCTTTGCAAACATGAACAGCACAGATGTTAGCCTGAAAGCGTCTAACGGCCAAGTTGCCGTTTACGGTGCAAATGGTGCAATGTTACTTTCTATGGGAAGTAAAATGATGGAAAGTGTCAGTAGTGTACAGTTCTCTGATACAAGTATGAGTATGCAACAACTGACTCAGGATCTTCTTTCTCAGTAGCTTTTGGAAGAGGCTATAGCGTGATGAAAAGCAATAACTGACTTTCATGTACGCTCTTTATTAAGGTAAGGTTGATGTTTAGGCATCAACCTTCTTGCATGAGTGCATTAATAGAGGTGTTCAGGCTTTGTCGACTAAATTGTCGGCCAATAAAACAGACAGTAGACATGACACTTGCGACGATGATGATTAACCACATAAAGTCAGGTGTGTAGGTCAATGAAAATTGCGATTGATAAATTAGATGGCCTGCTGCCCATGTGCCTATAATCGCTCCTAAACTTGCAATGCTAGCAACAGTGATCCAGTCGAATAAGTTGAGTTTTGCACACTGTGATTTCGATAACCCCATGCTCATAAGCAGACCGTTTTTTTGTCTATCGTTATTCTCGTGGCCTTTAATTGAGGCTGCAATAACCAAAGCTGACATGATTAAGAGCATTGAAGCAAAGCCTATGGTTAATTTAGACACAATAGCTAAGGTATCGTCATATCTTTGAGTCAATTCTTTAAGAGGCACTAAAGATAGGGTTGGGTTTGTCTTCCAGAGTGTTTTTAATGCGGACCATGCTGGATCAGGAAGCTCCATACTGCCCATATAATATATATCTGGGGTTATGACATCGAGTATGGATTCTGGTATTTGAAACCAGAAAGTGACGGAGCCTTTCCCGGGTTTGTAGGCGTGGCCGGCGACGAGTTCAAATTCATACAGTTTTCCTTGGATTGAAAAAGTTAACTTGTCACCGATGACTAATCCCATGTCACTAATGATTTCTGACTCGGCAGAAATTTGTTGCCATTTTGGTGTGTGTGGTTGCCACCATTTACCTTCCGTCAACTTATTGTTGTCGGGTATCGTGTTTGACCAACTTAATCTAATTGGATTTTGCAAAGTGGCCAAAGCGTCACTTGGAACCGTGATATAAGTGTTTAAAGGGATTCTATTAATGCTCACTAGTTTGGCTGATGTATAAGGGTGAAGCTGGCGGATTTCGCTTTTTGTTTGTTCAGCCCATGATTCGATAAGTGGACGTTGTTGTGATTCAAGCTCCGAAACAATGAGATTACCGTCATGTGTTCGCATGTTACGCTCCATAGCGATACCGATATCCTTCATAAGCATTAAAGTGAATAACAATAAAAGAGAGCACAGTCCCAGTCCCATAATTTGTGATGCTTTGTTCACAATGCGCTGGCGCATCAGAAAGAAAGCGACAGGTAATAGGCCTTGTCGATTTTGCCCCCAAAACTCGCCTAATCTAAGAATAATCCAAGTTATTAACATCATTATGGCTAAAGCAATGCCCATGGCACCTAACGTTAGGGCCGTCAATTGTGGATTGTCGGAATAGTAAGCGGCTAACAAAGATAAACTAGTGACATTCCAAAATAGGCGTATGGCAACAGAACGGTGAGTTTGTTGAGCGTGAATAAGTCGTATGATAGAAACCTTGTAAAGACTCCAGAATACAGGGAGTTGGAAAGCAATGAGCAGCAAACTTGCAAGTAACAAGGTGCTAGAAAGTGCTTGAATATGCCATCCCCAGACTATTTCGGGAAACTGTGCCGTGAGTTGTTTGAGTAACAAATATTCTGCGCCATAGGCCAATACACTAGCAGTAATGACAATAGCGATAAAACCTAGCAGCCATTGGATACTTGTAATCCGTAAACATTGAGTGAGTGACTCGCCAAAACTTAAGTACAACGCGAGTCTTCGCTTTTGTCGTTCTAGATAGCGTTGATTAGTCATATCAATGGCAATTGCGGCCATAAAAAATAGAATGACTGAAGCTAATCCAAGAAAGTTTTCTGTACGTTGCCAAAAGAGGGCGAGAGGGTGTCCACCTTGGCTTTTACCTATAATGGATAAGTCGGTGATTTTGCTCGTTTGCCATTGTTTAATCTGTTCTTGCTGGTTGTCGTCGGCATGGATCAAATAACGGTACTGATGCTTGCTAGAGTTTAGTTTATTCAACGGTAACGATGCTTCATTGATCATAGCTCTCATCGCGACAGAATGGCCTTCCATGAGTCGGTCAGGTTCATGCAACAGGATAGCTGTGACGGAGAGTTGTGTTCGTCCAATCAATAACTGATCACCAATATTGAGTGAAAGTGAAGCGGCTAGCCGAGGACCAATCCATATCTCTCCCTCTTTTGGGCCTTCATTGTGCGCCTCACCAACCCCCTCTCTGGTTCGACTGATTCTAAGCTGCCCTTGCAAAGGGTAGGATGAATTAACGAGCTTCACTTGTACTTTTTGCCAAGCATCTTGATAGGTAACGACCATAGGGATTTGCTGGGTTAATACGACACCTTTAGATAGTGCCTTGAGCGTATTTTCTTGCTCGCTTGATAGAGGGCGATAACCTGAGAGAACCATATCGGCGCCTAATAGATTGTTGAGGTTGTCTTCAAGGTATTGTTGTATTGAGGCACTGGTTAAAGACAACGTCAGTAAAAAAAATAGCAGGATGAGTTGGGTAAATAAGCTAATCCTTCCGTCACTGCCTTTTAAATCGTGGCGGAGGTTACTGGCTGCGATGGACAAGGAAATCATGCTGCACACGCCATTTGGCCGTTTTCTAGTTGATAGCTTGTATCAGCTCTCGCCGCAATTTTTTCACTGTGTGTAACTACAATTAATGTACTGCGCTGTTCTTTGGCAAATGTGAACATGAGGTCTGCTATTTGCTGTGATGTATTACCATCCAGATTACCGGTAGGTTCATCAGCAAAGATGAATCGAGGTTTTGTGACAAAAGCTCGAGCGATGGCAACACGCTGTTGTTCGCCACCACTGAGTTGGTTAGGTTTGTGATGAGCTCTGCCGCTTAATCCTACTTTTTTGAGCCACTCCAGTGCAATATGAGATGCCGACTTCTCTCCTCTAAGTCGAAGAGGCAAAGCAATATTACTGATAGCGTCTAGCTCTGGCATTAAGTGGAATTGCTGAAATACAAAACCGGACTCGCGACGCATGCTTAACGACGATACTGGGCTGCCGTTTAGTATGAAATCTACCTGTCCAGTGCATGGAGGCTCTAGTCCTGCAATTAACGACAAGAGGCTCGATTTCCCAACACCAGACTGCCCAACAATGGCATAGGTTTGATTCTGTAAAAATTGGTTAGATAGGGATTCGAACAGTGTGATTTGACCACTAGGCGTATTGAAGAAGTGCCCGACATTTCTGAGCGTGATTTGGTCTGACATGAGAGTTCCCTCATTTTTTGTTGTATCAACGTAGATTGGTGTTAGCTTAAAATCTTAAGTGTCAAATCAATGTGAAGCGTCATGTTGCCTATGAAAGAGCGATATTTTGAGGGGTATTTGACAAAGTTTTGACAATTCTGTTGGTATACTTAACGCTCGGTAAACTGTTGTACAGATACCTTTGATAGGTATCGGTAGGAAGGTTGTATGCGTATCCTTATCGTTGAAGATAACCTCGATATTCAAGCCAATATTGCTGACTATTTAGACACTGACTACAGTTTGGATTATGCCTACACGGGCGATCAAGGCGTCAATCTTGCGTTAGCAAATGATTATGACGTGATTGTGCTTGATGTGATGCTGCCGGGAAAAGACGGTATTGAGGTGTGCCAAATATTACGTCAGGAATTGATGTTCCACACACCCATTCTTATGTTAACTGCTCGTGACACAATAGACGATAAAGAAGCCGGATTTGAGGCAGGTGCAGATGATTATCTCGTCAAGCCTTTCGCGTTGAGAGAGTTGAAGATGCGTATTGAAGCTCTAGCCCGTCGGCCTAAAATCAAGAATAGTCGCGTTCTGGCATATGGTGGACTAACACTTAATGTAGCCACATTGGTGATCGATAGCCGCCATGGTTCAGAGGTAATCAATAAAAAAGAAGCGACGATTTTAAGTCTGTTAATACAGGCCGCTGAGCACACGGTAACCAGCGAGACGCTCTGTGATCGGCTTTGGGGAGAGGATTTACCAGAGTCTGGTGTATTGAGGACTCATATATACAATTTGCGTAAAACCTTGAAGAAGCTTGATGTTTTCTGTGAGATCAAAACTGAGAGAGCCAATGGTTATCGGCTATCGTTAAAGGATAAGTGATGTCTGGTAGTAGAAGTAAAGTTAGGTACTTGATCGTCAGCAACTATCTAAAGTCGATGCTTGCTATTTTTTGTGTATCGGTAGCCTTGATGGTTCTCATGGGGTTTGATTTAGAAGATCAGATTTTTGGTTATCAAATAAACCAGCGTGCCGACCGTTTGGTGACAGAGTTAGAAGAAACATCAAAATCCAGTGGTACAGTTCAAGCTATTGAGATGACTTATTTCGTTGGACGTAGAAGCCTTCCTGAGTGGCTGCAAAAGCAGATTGACGTCGGATGGGGAATTGGAACATATGAACTCTTCGCTGAGGAAAAAGGGCATTTTCATGTGGCTATTAGAAAGGTTTCCACAGGGGAGTTGGTTTACCTGCTATTCAACGCTCGTCCCTATATAAAGTCGACACCACAGATTAAAGATTACCTTAAGATTATTCTCTTGATGGGGGGAATGACCCTATTCATTTCTTTATATTTTACTCAGGCTATGGCCAAAAAGCTGAGTTACCCTATTGAACAAATGACACTAGCACTTTCTGCTGGAGGTAATGCAACCGCGCTCAACAAGATAGACACATCTTATGCTGATGAATTACAGGCCTTATCTGCGGCTATTGTGGAGCGTGATCAGCGGATTCAATCTTTGATAGAGCGAGAACGTCAATTCAATCGTGATGTTAGTCATGAATTGCGAACACCATTGACCATAACAATGGGGGCAATTGAGTTAATGGAGCAGGAGCAGCTTGGTAATAAGTTATTTTTGAGGCTGAAGTCAGCGGTGACTGACATGCAAATTCTGACCGAGGGTGTGCTGTGGTTAGGTCGAGACGCAAGCAAGAAAATAAGTTGTGATGCATATCGAGTGTGCCAACGTGCTGTTAACACACATAGCCATTTAGTTGAAACTAAATCAGTAGAGGTTCAGCTCGCGGTTGAGGGTGAAATGCGCATTCCTGTGCCTGAGCCAGTTGCCTTTGTCATCATTGGGAATATATTACGTAACGCTTTAACGCATACAGACACAGGTGCCGTAACCATTAATGTCTCGCTAGGTGAGATGATCTTTGAGGATACAGGTGTTGGTTACGGTAATGCTTCTGATAAGAACACGGGCTTTGGCATTGGTCTCTCTCTTGTCGATAGATTGTGTCGGCACTTTGGCTTAGCCTTCGATATTGTTTCTGGTGAAGAACAAGTAGGCAGTCGCGTTCAAATATCCTGGTAATCAATCCAACTTTAAGACAACAATAACCCAAAAGGCTGAATCGCTTCAGTTAAAAGGCTGCTATTTGACCTACGTTTGACGAAGGCGGGTTTAGTATTCTCTTGACTACTATGAAAGGAGAAGCCTTATGTCAATCATTGTTCGTACACTACTTATCTTCAAATTACTGCTTGTTGTTCAATATGCGCATAGCCAAAACGATATTCAACAACTGACATTTGAAGCCTCCGACGGTAACCGTATTACCGGTTTTATCTATCAAAAGCGCCAAACACCTGAGGAGGCGCCTCTTGCTTTTCTCATGCATGGGTTGACCGGCTCCAGTTTGCATTGGCTAGCACCGGGTAACTTATCTTATGGTGACCAAATTACTGCCTATTTGGTTAATAGCGGTTATCGTGTGATTGCACTTGATGCCCGAGCTCATGGTGTGCGTAAGTAAGGAAGTAAGCCCATCGAGCGTGTTATGGCTGCTAGGTCAGGTAATGCTGATGATTATACTCAAATGATTCAGGCTACCGTGAATGACTATGATCAAGTGATAACGCAACTAGCGACTGTAAAATTTAACAAAGCTAAGCATAAGGTTGTTATTGGTTACAGTATGGGGGCACAAATGGGCATAATACTGAGCGCACAAAATGAGCATGTGTCCCACTTAATCACCATGGTTCCTCCTGCTGTCAAAAATGTACCTGTTGTATCACCTATAGCGTTTGTTGAGAAAGTGGCAATTCCTTGGTTGCTTATCTTGGCGTCAGATGATCAATTTTCTACACCAGAAGACAATAAAAATTTGGTGGCAAATGCATCAAAGCTTATGGAGCATAAAACCTTTAGTAGTGGACACATGCTACCCAGTGACTATGTCACTGAAGTCACCCATTGGCTCAAAAACATCAAATAATACGTTTCATGTGAGAGATTCAGCTCGTTAACGACACTATAAAGTAAATGCTTTGTTGTCGGAGAAACACTGTGGAAGAAAGCCGAGCTGATAATCTAGCTAGATCTTTGGAGGTTTTATTACGAGAAAAGGACGTCTGGTACATTAAGTTGTTTAATAGCAAAACACCTGCATTTTTGGTGTCTTGCTCGTTGCTGGCAATCAGTGTGCTTATTTATGTTTCACTGACCTTCCTATCAATCTCTTGCTCCTCTCATTGTGAGAAAACAGAGGATAGTACTACAGAGTCTATAGGAATTTCGCTGAGTACCAGAACGCTAGAATTTGTCACTAACGACTACGAACTCAACCGACAATATACGCAAGAGCAAGTGCAAGAAAAACTTAAGGGTTTTGAGGATAAATATGCTGATCGCAGAGCGACTATTATTGGTAAACGAGAAAGTTTGGTTTTAACAGCGAATGATGTCCTTAATGAGCGGCTAGGTGGCATTTATCTTTCTGACTTCTCTGGTCAGCTGAAGGTATTGGATACGACAAATACCCGTGAAATCCAATACGAATTTGATGTCATTAAGTTTAACGAAGCGTTGTCTAAGTTGAATAAAGAGATAGGGCACAAACTGTCGAAAGAAAAGTATGAGGGTAGTAGCCGCCACGAAGATTTTCAGATGTTAGTTAATTTGGCAGGAGGGCAGGCTGACCTTGAACAGGCGTTTGTTAAGGAAGTGAATAGCCTGTTAGCCTCCTCTCAACCCTATATGAGCTTTAGGTGGTTGGGAGAGATGCATTGGGTTTTACAATTGGTTTTCTGGACATGGCATGGCGTGTTAGTCAATAACATTGTGTGGCTAATTCGCCAAACCAATGGTTTGAATCGAGAAGGAGAGCGACGCTATTCTGCGAAAACGTATTTGACCCTTTTCCCTCGCATGTTGATCGCTCCCATTGTCAGTTTCATTTTTCTGGCAATGGTTATGGGAGGCATAGCTTCATTCGCGCTAAACAATTTGGAAAATTTACCTTCATTTATTGTGGCTGCTTTTTTCTTGGGCTTTATGACTGAAAGCATTACTGCCAAGTTGCGAGAGCTCTTCAATAAATTGCTTGAGTCTGTCGAATACAAAACGCCACCTAAATTCAATAGGAGTGAATTGGTTCGAGCCCCGACTTTTAAACCCGTTCCCAATACCTCTTTGGCAGCACTAGAAGCCAATATGCGTGGATTAACTAATACGGAGCTGGGAAATGTTGCACTCTCAGCTTCGGTAACAGAGGTACTGAGTAGTGCAAATGGTAACAAAGCAGGAGCAAGGTAATGAAGTTCATGAGAAATACTATTCTTATATTCGCCCTCATGTTGGAAACGGCTTGTGTGAGTACTGAAAACGCCGTTGCGGTTTTGGATGAAATAGAAAAGTCGACGACTCAGTCGGCGTCTCTACTTAAAGAGTTAAAGAAAAAAGATCAAAGTGCCAGTAAGTTGGTGAATGAAAGTCTGGCGAATCAATATGATGAGGCTGAGGCTATACTGGCAAAAACCTATTGGCAAGGTCTGGCGGATATTGAAGAGACAAATAGTCGTGTTGCAGATGGCTTGTTTATCTCTTATGACGAAATGAAAGCAGAAAGTGTCTCTAAGGTTGATGAAGACGACAAGGTTAAGGCGTTTGAAGCGAAAGTCTTAGCAGCAGAGAAAGACGCTAAGAGGATGAAAGATAAAGTAGCTGCCATAGAAGTACCTGATACTGAATTGCAACGTCAAGCGGATAGGGCTGCAGCGGTTTATTTTTCAGAGCTTGTTGGCCTAAATGAACGCAAGGAAGAGTTAGTCAAGAAGTTCATGGATGGTATCGATAAAGTGTATGCGGATGGCAAACAAAAACTGGCAGACGAGATAGAAGGAAAGCGTAAGTCTCACAAAAAGTTGTATGAGACGGAAGTTGCAAAGCTTAACAAGTCGAAAAAACAAATCGCATCGATGAATATTGACTCTACTGAAACCTATACACAGCTAATTAGTTTAATCGAAGAGCAAACCAGAGCATTAAAAGAGGTGTCTCGTTATATACGTACAGCTAATGGCTTTAATTATGAAGGTCTCTTTGGTTCCTTTAAAGACGCGCTGATTGATGGCACCAAGCAAGCTGTTACCAACACTTCAAAAGAAGTGACAACGAGCAGTGACTTAAAAAATGCCAGTAAAGACTTTTTTGCATCATTGTTGTCAGAGGCACAAAGTGAACTGGAGAGCAGTAAAAATTCGGCTAAGAAAGCATTGGAAGGTGTTTTGACTTTGGCCAATAGCCAATTCAAAGTTGAAGAAAATCAATTTAAAGGTCGCCTTGAGGGGCTTGGTTTGATTGAAGCAAAATAAGGGTATAGTCAAATGAAAGCAAATGAAGAACTACTGAACGCTTATACTAGTGACGAGTTTAAACGCATATCCCAAGAAGCAACTGAGTCCGTTGAAAAGAAAATAGAAGGTTATATTGGGCAATTTCGTGAACATGTCGATTCAGTAATCAAAGAAGTTGAGAGCAAAGACTTCAGTCATCAATTGATAGAGCAAGCTAAGTCGATTGACAATGACATCGCCAAAGCAAGAAAAGAGTTTCAGGCTATAGCCGATATTGTCGCTAAAATGAACGATGAAAATGTGAGTGAAAGTATCGCAAACTTAAAGCTTTCAACATCCACTCTAGAGAGTCAGTTAAATGCTTTACATGGTAAAGCTTCGTTAGTGGGTGATACCGCAGGCCGTTTATTGGGCAGTGGCATAAAAATGGCAATTCAGGGGATCACACCCTTTTAATCTTTATCAGTGAGTTAAACTGGCGCTTGCACACTTGTGTGTTAAAGCGCCATTAAGTTTAGATATAATCAAACTCTTGATTGCTGGGTGCCATCAAGTCATCTGCATTGTTGAGTAAGTTGGTTTTGTAACCATCTTTACGGGGCAACAAGCGTTTCATGTAGAAAGCACAAGTCTTTGCTTTGCCTTCTTTGATTAAGCTGTTCTCGCTCCGGCTAGCGACGTCTGCCATACTCAACCAAAGAACACCTAACAATGAATAGGCGCTGTAATGCATAAAGTCTGTTGCAGAGGCTGCTAAATCGACTTGATTAAGTGCTTTGACTTGTAATGCTGTCTGTAGCCATTCCTCTAGCAGGTTCGCAGCTTGCTCCTTGGCTGCTGTATCTTGAATCAGAGCAACTTTGTTGGCCAATAGGGCATGTGTATCTCCTAGCATGGCCCCTGTTTTGTCTCTTGCTAACTTACGAGAAGCAAGGTCCAATGCCTGAATACCATTCGTCCCTTCATAGAGTTGGCTAATTCGGGCATCACGAACAAGTTGCTCCATGCCCCATTCTCTTATGTAGCCGTGTCCACCATAAACCTGAACGCCCAAGTTACTTAACTCGGTGCCCATATCGGTCATAAACCCTTTTACGATGGGGGTTAAGAATGCGATAACGTTATTGGCTTTTGCTTTTGCTTCATCATCACCAAAACGTTCGACATCCATTTGCTGAGCATAAATAAAAGATAAAGCCCGGCTACCTTCTGTTAGCGCTTTCTGGGTTAAAAGCATACGCCTCACATCGGGGTGGTGAATAATAGCATCCGCTTTGTCGGCTGGTTGCTGAACACCCTGTGCAGCTCTCGATTGTAAACGATCGCGGGCGTACTCTAAGGCTCCTTGAAATGAAGCTTCGCTGATGCTTAATCCTTGCAAGCCAACTTGGAAACGAGCATCGTTCATCATTGTAAACATGCAGGCTAGCCCTTGGTTCGGACCGCCAACTAACCAGCCTTTGGCTGAATCAAAGTTCATGACACAAGTCGGACAACCTTTGATTCCCATTTTCTTTTCTAAGCTACCCACAGACAGTGTGTTCGCTTGACCTAGTTGCCCGTCATCATTGACCATAATTTTCGGTACTAGGAATAAACTGATACCTTTAACCCCAGCAGGTGCGTCTGGCAGTCTTGCCAAGACGAGGTGAAGGATATTGTCAGTCCAATCCTGATCGCCACCAGATATAAAGATTTTACTGCCGGTAATGGCAAAGCTGCCATCATCCAGCGGATCGGCTTTTGTAGACAACAAACTTAAATCTGTACCTGCTTGAGGCTCCGTTAAGCACATAGTGCCCGTCCATTCACCACTGATGAGTTTAGCAAGGTAAGTTGTTTTTAGATGTTCGTTACCATGCTTAGTCACTGCTAGCACGGCACTTTCGGTGAGCATGCTCAATAAACGCCAACTTATGTTGGCTGAATTAAGCATTTCTTGAACGGGAACAGCCATTGAATTGGGTAAATCTTGTCCATCATATTCGGCGCTGCCGAGCATGGCATTCCAACCATTGGCAATATATTCATGGTATGCACTGGCAAATCCGTCGGGCGTGGTAACTTTGCCATCGTCCAGCTTGCAGCTTTGCTCATCGCCTATACGGTTAAGAGGAGATAAAACTTCTTCAGCAAACTTGCTACCTTGAGAAAGGATCTCATTGATTAAATCAGTGTCAAAATCGTTAAGGCCAAGCTGTTGATAGTGATCTTGGGTTTTTAGCCAATCATGCAACAGGAATTGCATATCCGTTACGGGAGCTTTGTAGTTAGGCATAATATCTCTCTATACCAGTGATTAAATTTGTATCGGGTAAAACTAACATGTCGGACCAGTAAAAGGAATTGATTTTGTCATACCGACGCGCTTTGTTACTAGGTACTTGGTTATAGCACTAATTACTTGTTTGATTAAACATGTCGCGAATAAAAATAAGGTCATCGGTTTTTTGCCATTCTTTATTGGTTGTGACAAAGGGATCTACCAGTAATATTTTTGCTGTCTTGTCTTTTGACCAACTAGGAATAGGAAAGTCTTTGATTTCGCCATTAAATCCGGCATCGAGTTCGCAATGGTAAAAACGTAGGCCTTGATTATTTTCACCTAGCAGTTGATGAACTTCCAAGTTAAACCCTGTTAGCTGCCAAGCTGCTCTATGCGCAGTGCACTGTGCACTTTCATGCGCTTGATTTTCACCTATGGGTAATGCTAATTCATGTTCTCCCTTTTTGTGAATGGCAAGCATCAACGTTTCTATTCTGACAATACAAACTGCACTGCCTGAAATATTTTCTGCACTATCCCTGTCTACACGGCACGCGGGTTCAGAAGGTGATTCGCTGCGACAAGCGACTATGAGAAAGGTAGATAGCACTGCTATAATTCGCGCCAATTTTGCTGCAGTCATTAATTGCACTGTTTTAATTTACCCTAGTTAGCGTGTGTTGATTTTACCGTATTGTTTTACAGCAATTTTTGATATTCACACGAGACAGTTTACATGCAATGTAGCCATCTACATAAATGTGAACAAGCATATGCTAAATAACTGTCTATATTTAACGTTAATCAATAGTCATCGGCAATAGGCTTAGGCCTGTCGTCATAGATGTACTTATGTGTTTATTCGTATTTAAGGATTTATAAATGTCTAAAAAAGCCGGTCTATCTCCACTCTGGATAGCTGTTTTTCTGCTTGTAGGTTTGCTCGTTTATATCTATTACCCTCGTACTGTTGTTCAGCAAACGCGTGGTTCTAATGCGACGCCTGTTGTCGTTCATAAGGCTGCAATAGAAGAGTTCGCCGTTGTTATTGAAGGATTAGGTACTGCTAGAGCTAACGAAGCCTTAATGATTACGGCTCAAGAATCCGAGTTTGTTCAGAGTATTGATTTCGGTGACGGCGATGTTGTCGAAAGTGGTCAATTGCTGTTGCAACTGAATGATCGTGAAGAATTGGCACGGCTGAAAGAAGTTGAAGTTAATCTGCAAGAAGCGAATCGACAGTTGACTCGCTTAACAAACCTAGCGAAAGAGAATGCGACGTCTGCCCAGCTGCTGGATGAACAACAAGCGAGAGTGAAAAGCTTAGTCGCCCAGCAAGATGTTATTAAAGCCCAAATGGAAAAATTACAAGTTAGAGCGCCGTTTTCTGGCCGATTAGGCCGAAGAGAGGTCAGTATTGGTGCGTTGGTGAGACCGGGAGACACGATTACAACACTTGATGATGTTAGCGTTATCAAAGTCGACTTCAATTTATCAGAGGCAAACTTACCGAGCGTAACGGAAGGTCAGCTTGTTGAGGCGACGTCAGTAGCTTATCCAGGGCAAATGTTTAAGGGTAAAATCAGTAGTGTTGATTCGCGTGTTGATCCTATTACGCGCGCCATCCAAGTAAGAGCCGATATTGATAATGCCGACTTTAAATTGAGGCCAGGTATGTTGCTTACGGTTAATGTGCAAAAACGCATTCTAAATACCTTAGTGTTACCTGAAAAAGCGGTTATACCAATTGAAGATAAACATTTTGTTTTTGTGATTAGTCAAGATAATGTCGCCTCGCAGAAGGAAATCGAAGTTGGTCAACGCAAGCCTGGTCTTGTGGAAGTTGTTTCAGGTATTAATGCAGGTGAAAATGTTGTGGTCGAAGGAACGTTACGACTTCGAGAAGGCAGTAAAGTTAAGATTCTGGAGGGCGTATGATTTTATCTGATATTTCAGTTAAACGTCCTGTATTTGCTACCGTTGTTAATCTGTTATTAATTGTTTTTGGTGTGGTAGCGATCAGTTTATTGTCGTTACGAGAATACCCTGATATCGATCCGCCTATCGTTTCAATCAATACTAACTATCCCGGTGCATCAGCATCTATTGTTGAATCTCGAATTACTCAGCTCATTGAAGATCGGATCAGCGGTATTGCTGGGATTAAGAACGTGACGTCAAGCAGTCGAAATGGCCGTTCATCGGTTAGCATCGAGTTTGAGCTGAGTCGCGATATTGATGCCGCGTCAAATGATGTTAGAGAGCGTGTCAGCCGAGTCCTTGGTCAATTGCCTGAACAAGCCGATCCTCCAGAAGTATTCAAATCTGATTCAGATGAAGACGTGATTGTTTGGTACAACTTACGTAGCGACAACTTATCAGTCAGAGAGTTGACTGATTATGCAGATCGTTTTCTTGTTGATAAGTTATCAATCGCAGACGGTGTTGCTAGGGTCCGTATTGGTGGCGGTCGTGAATATGCCATGAAAGTTTGGCTTGATCGTAACGCTATGGCTGCGCGAGATATCACGGTTGCTGACATTGAGAGTGTTATCCGTTCAGAGAATGTTGAATTACCAGCCGGTGAAGTGCAGTCCTCTGATCGAGATTTTGAAGTTCGCGTTGCGCGTACTTTTTTAAAGCCGGAAGATTTTGCAGAACTAACAGTCAAGCAAGGGCTAGATGGCTACCTTGTTAAGCTTGGTGAAGTAGCGCATGTGGAATTAGGCGCGGCTGATGATGAAACAGAGTTTCGTGGTGATGGCGTTAATATGATTGGTCTAGGGATTGTTAAACAATCCAAAGCCAATACGCTAGAGGTTGCCCGAGCTGCAAAAGCAGCGATTAGGCAAATTGAAGAAACGCTCCCTGAAAATATCTTTATTGTTCCCAGTTATGATTCTTCTGTTTTTATCGAAGAATCGATTAATGAAGTCTACAACACTTTAGGCATCGCTATGTTTATGGTTGTTGTGGTTATTTATTTGTTCCTTGGTAATGTAAGAGCAACTTTAATTCCAGCAGTAACAGTACCTGTCTCGCTGGTGGCTGCTTTTACCGTTATGTATGCCTTAGGGTTTTCAATCAACCTATTAACGTTGTTGGCGCTAGTGCTGGCAATAGGCTTGGTTGTTGATGATGCTATCGTAGTGCTTGAGAACATCTCGCGGCGCATAGAAATGGGTGAAGCGCCACTTCTTGCTGCTTATCGTGGCGCTAGAGAAGTTGGGTTTGCTGTTATAGCAACCACATTGGTGTTGATTGCTGTATTTTTACCACTTGTTTTTTTGCAAGGGAATATTGGGCGACTCTTTACTGAGTTTGCTATTGCAATCGCTGCTGCAGTCGCTTTTTCGAGTGTAACGGCTCTTTCATTATCCCCTATGTTGGCATCGACAATCCTTAAGAAGCGTGAACGTGGATCAGGTTTTGGTAAGTGGGTTGATACACAATTCGGGAAATTAGAACATGCTTATTACGAAACTCTTGATAAGACCATTCATCAACCAATATTAACGTTTTTCCTTGTCGCTGGCAGTGTGGTGGCCTTGATTGGTTTAATACAACAAGTACCCAGTGAGTTTGTGCCCAGAGAAGATCGCGGTAACTTTTTCGTTTCGGTGTCTGCTGCTGAAGGGGCGAGTTTCGAAAGTAATGCTGCGAACTTGAAAAAGATTGAAGATATTCTCTTACCTTATTTGGAAACGGGTGAAATGAAACGCGTCATTGTGCGTACACCTGGTTTTGGTGGTACGGCGGGTGTTGCTGTCGTAGGTGCTGCTGATTGGCAAGATCGTACTCGTTCAACGTTCGATTTGATGGGGGAGGTCAGTGGCAAGCTTGCTCAAATTCCTGATGTACGTGCCTTTGCTATTATGCGTTCTAGCTTGGGGGGCCGTGGTTTAGGACGCCCAGTACAGTTTGTGTTGCAGGGAAATACCTATGAAGAACTGGTCCGTTATCGGAACATACTGATTCAAAAGGCATCGGAAAACCCTAACTTAATCAGATTAGATTCAGATTATAAAGAGACATTGCCGCAGTTACTGATAAACATCGACCGTGACAGGGCTGCTGATTTAGGCGTTTCTATTGGTGATATAGGTCGCACATTAGAAACTATGCTAGGGCAACGCCGTGTATCAACCTATTTGGATCGTGGTCAAGAGTATGATGTGATCATGGAAGGTAAAGAAGAAGATTTCCGTAGCCCTCAAAGCATCGATAATCTTTACGTGCGGTCTCAGCGCAGTAATCAACTCATTCCATTGAGTAATTTGTTAACAGTGAGTGAGCAAGCAACGTCTGCGACGTTGAACCGTTACAACCGTGCTCGTAGTATTACTATTAGCGCGAACCTAGCACCTGGCTATGCATTGGGTGATGCGCTTGAATACTTGCGTAATATTGCCTTGACTGAGTTGCCGGATGAAGTGTCGATTGACTACAAAGGTGAGTCGCAGCTGTATCAAGAATCAGGTAACTCTGTGTTGTTTATTTTTGCATTGGCTTTAGCAATTACTTATTTGATATTGGCTGCGCAGTTCGAAAGTTTTATTCATCCACTAGTGATTATGTTAACGGTGCCGTTAGCTTTGGTGGGGGCGTTTATCGGGTTATATTTTGCTGGTATGTCGATGAATATATACAGCCAAATAGGGCTTGTCATGTTAATAGGTTTGGCTGCCAAAAACGGCATATTAATTGTTGAGTTTGCTAACCAATTACGAGACGCCGGTTATGAGTTTGAAGTGGCTTTACGTCGTGCTGCAGCTCTACGTTTACGTCCCATTGTTATGACAGGCTTTACCACTGTGTTTAGTGCGTTGCCGCTTGTTTTAGCTTCTGGACCAGGTTCTGAAAGCCGCGCCGTCATTGGTATGGTTATCTTTGCAGGTGTAAGCATCTCTGCCTTTATGACACTGTTTGTTGTTCCTACTGCATACAATTGGTTAGCGAAGAATACAGGCTCACCTTTAGAGCTTGAGCACAAACTACAAAAGCTTGAAGAAGAAACGCCTTATCAAAAAGGTGAAATACACTAAGCAGAGCTTTAAGTTAGTGAAGAGCATAAGAAAGGCGCCAATTGGCGCCTTTTGTGTTTCAAATGGCTTTAGGAGGCTTTGTAACCGTTAGTCGAGTGCCCACTTGTTATGGAAAAGGCATTGAATCCAGTTTTTCTGAGTTTGACGTGTCAGAAGACAATTAACGCCAAAATCACCTGACGCTTGTTGAGTAGCCTTTAAGTGGGGTTTAAGGGCAGGTTAGGTCAAGTCAATGAGATTGATAATGCTGTTCGCTGCTGAAAAAGTGATTCACCTAAAATGAAAAGTCTGGCAGTATGATATTCCAAATGCTGATAACTAATAAAAGCAACGGATATGCGGCAATTTAATTTATAACAGGATGTTGAAACTTTTTGATTCATCAGTCTCGCCAAAAAACCTTGTTCAACCCGTTGCTATAGAAGAGTCAACTTTGTGTATACATGCTGACTGGCACCTTTGTATCTGTATAGTCAATCCGTATATGCAGCTCCGCTAGGAGACTCTAAAAAAATCAATAATAGAGCGCTAAACGCTCATACATAAAAAAGGTGAAGCTATGAAGAAAGTACTATTAATGACCGTCCTTACGACTTCTTTGTTGGCAGGGTGTGCTTCTGTCCCAATGGAAAGTGCAGAGGCTTCGAACAAGGCTAAAGAGTTTGCTAAGCCCGAAGAAGGTAATGCCGGACTTTATATTTATAGACCTAACGGCCCAGGTACAGCTCTAAAGAAAGACATATGGGTAAATGATAAATGTATTGGTGAATCGGCGCCGAAGGTGTTTTTCTATCAACTCGTCAAAGGTGGAGAAGAACATAAAATATCCACAGAATCAGAGTTTTCTCCAAACGACTTAATTGTTAAGACGGAGAGTGGTCAAAACTACTTTGTACAGCAATACATTAAGCTAGGTGTCTTTGTAGGGGGCGCTGACTTAAAGCTTGTTGATGAAGAAAAAGGGAAAGAAGATATTTCAAAGCTAAGTTTGGCCAAAATGGGGAATTGTAGTAAATAGTCAGAATGTTCGACTCACTATACTGCTTCATTTAAGCGCAAAGTTTTTGTTAAAAAATACCGGTTAATTGAATTAACCGGTATTTGTTTATGACTTTACTGACTTCGTATTAAAAGCGGTAAGTTGCGTTTAAGAAGATAGTCCTACCTAGTTGATCATAACCAGATGAGGTAACTCGGTTTGCACGGTTCGAACCAGCATTCGCATTCACTCTAGGCGGATCACGATCAAGGACGTTATTAACACCAAGAGTAATGTCATAACTATCTTGAATATAGCTGATGGATGTATCCCAATAGGCTATTCCTCCAGCGTCACAGATCGGTTGTGTTAGTGTTCCACCAATTTCATCATTTTCTGTGAATACATCACACAGTGAGTTAATGCGTGTAACATCATTAGCGCCTGTTCCAGAGAAAGCTCTGAATACTGTTAGCCACTGCCAATCACCACTCGTTACGTTTAGCGTGCTTGTTAATCTATGCTCTGGTGTGCCGAAATCCTCAAGTAAGTCTTCCGCCGGCTCACCTTCAAAGATGGTTAGCTCACGTTCTGTCTGCAATGTATATTGAACCGACCATTCCCAATTGAAGCCAGTGTTAAATGCTTCAAAGTTAGAAGCTAACAATGAGTTAAAGTCGACGCCTTTGGAGGTTTCTTCACCTATGTTAATAAAGGAAGCATCAACAGAATTCGGGAAATTAAAGGCTGGAGCACGGCTACCATCTCGTATGACTCTCGGACAGAAAGGGCTTTCTAGGTTCGGAGCATCATTGAAACAACGCGTTAATATTGTTGCTGGATCAATGGAACGAATGGTGTCTTCAATCTCAAGGCTAAAATAAGTAACACCAAGATCTAATTTATAGTCGCCTAAATCCGGAGACCATTTGATAGATGCTGTAATGTTGTCTGACGTTTCTGGCCTAAGTTCTGCTGCATTACCACCGACTCTTACTGGGATAGTAGGCACACCGGATGTTCCAATCACGGTGAAATCAGCACCTTGTGCAGTACAGTTATCTAGAACAACCTGAGAGCGTGTTTCACGCGATGGATCATAAACGCCATCGTTAAGAACTTCTTCAGGAACTGCGCAAGGGTCACTGCCACCGCTGGTTCCGCCAAATTGGTCCGCTAAGAATTGCTCTCGCAAATTAGGTGCGCGGAAGGATGTACCGAATGAAGCACTTAATAACCAACGTTCGCTGGGCTCCCAAGTTAGACGGAAGCGCTGTGTGACTTCACTGCCGAAGTTAGACTCATCGGTGTAACGCAAGGCGGCTTGTAATTCGAGCAATTTAGCCCAATCTCTGTCAATCAAGAAGGGGAGTGATATTTCAGCGAACACATCGGTAACGTCACGTGCGCCGTTGGTTGCACCTTCGGTCAATGGGTTTTCTGCGGCGATTAAACCACTGCTACCTAGAACTTCAGCGTCCGATTGAATTCGATCCCTGCGATACTCAAGACCAAACGCAGTAGCGGCTGTTCCACCTGTGCTGAATTCGAATAGGTCACCGTTGGCAACGGCAGATACTAAGGTTTGCTCGACAGTAGTCGTGTTGATCCGTGTGGCAATGAGGAAGTCTCTTTCAGCTTGTGTTGCGAATGTACCACCCCCAAACTCTCCACCGTTAAATATCGAAGGTGCAAAGAAGTTAATTGGTACGCATGGGTTTGGTGTGATGAAACCTATGTCGTTTGGCCCTGCACCAATACCACATATCGCATTGCCGTCAGCGTCTAATCTCAGAGTTCCTAGCGCTAATGACAGGTTTGTTTCATTGATAACAGGTTGTGTTTGATCTCCCACCCCCCTGTCATAAGAAGCGAATACTTCATAAGACCAATAATTGTCCTGAGCCCATTTACCAGTAAAGTCACCACGTAATCCACCAACAACACGAATATGATTAAGTTCAACGTCGCGTTCTTGAGGGACGTCTTCTAATGTCACAATGTTTGATACGTTGTTTGGGAATGGGCTTAATGGGTTATCAAATAATTGCAGTGATCCGTCTGAATTCACCAGTAAGTTACCATTGGCATCTTCTTGTGGTATTAGCGCTGGAATTGTCGGGAATATTTGCTCGTTGGAGGCGCGGTTAGTGAGATGACGATGGAAGAAATAGGTTTCATAAAATATTTCTTCATTGCCTCCCCACCAGTCAGGCTTATAGTCGCCATTTGCTACAACAGTAAAGCGGGTGACAGGTTGCACAAGATCAGCTTGTAAGCGGTCAATATTGTCGTTATGAAATGGTGAATATGTATAACGGTTACGCTGAGTATCTCCCAATATATCTACGAAAGGGATTGTCGGGACAGGTAAGTTTAACGCGGAACTAAAGTTAGGTATGCCAATATCTGTTTGTCCTGGGGTATAGAAACTAAAGATATCTAATGGATTGATACCGTTGTCGCTGACATCCAAGATGACATTATCGAAGAATCGGCTGCGACATCCATCAAAAATATTACCTTGTTGGTCACGTGCTATTAAGCTTAAGCAATCTGCTCTGTCACCTACGGCTATACGTTCACGTTCAAAATAGTTTAATGAGAAGACAAAGCTTGCTTTATCACCTTCATATCCTGTTAGGAAACTAATTTGTTTGGTTTCGCCACCGGTTTCTTCTGGAACAGAAATATTAGCTGTAATCTCCGCACCGTCACTACTGTCTTTCAAGATAACGTTGATAACACCTGCGACGGCATCAGCTCCATATATTGAGGATGCACCTTCGGTGATGACTTCGATACGTTCCACTGCATTGAGGGGAAGCAACGATAAGTCAGGTTGTGATGGTGCACCACGAACACCTGACGAGCCTAGACGTTTGCCATTGATAAGGATTAATGTTCTCTCTGGCCCTAAACCTCTCAAGCCGATATTGGCAGAGCCAACGCCGCCACTAGGAGGTGGCTCTGAGGCGTTTGAATTACCTGAGTTACTATTAAACGTTGCATCGAATTGTTGGCCGTTGGCCACCGATGTTCTGGAGAGTAGTTCAGCAACGGTTGTTACACCAGACTTTACGGCCGAATCTATATCCAATACTTGTACCGGAGCGGCTTCTGAAAATTCAGCACGTTTAAGGCGAGAGCCAGTAATGGCTATCCGTTCCACGGGCTGTGCATTTTCTTGCTCTTGTGCGTATGCAGGGAGGATGTAAGCACCAGTAATGAGTTGACCAATTAACGCGATTTTTACTGCTTTTGAGATATTGTTATGTGTAAACATAGCTTGTACCTATTATTAGATTTTTGTAGCTGTCCGTCATTCCTTAGCAAGCGAACGCTTGTTAGACACCTTGATGGCGGGGCGATTGTCAATTCGCATTGACGTGGGTACATTAATCCTGTTTAGGTAAAATATCGACACATATGTCAAAAAAGAATCACGAAATTGTAACCAAATTAAATTATGTAAAATAAAGAGTTAAGTAGGCATTATCATTTTTTGTGATACGTTTGCCGGAAAACTAGCGTATTGCATTGCTCGACAGGTGACGGCGTTTTCTGATGATGCAAAGCCAAATAGAGATGCATTTTAAGGAGTAGTGAACGGTAGATAGGAGATGAAAAATAGCTTACTTTGACAAGGCTTTTAACAATCACCCTTGATAATTACTTGCCTCAGAAGTCTCTGACAAGCCTTAGAGAAAAGCATGGCATTGAAAGGATACTGAGTCCTTTTGAGATGCAAAAATAACGCTATAGAGCTTTTCGGGTATTTCCTCTGGGCGAGTTTAGAATGTCGGTTGGTATTCTTGTTGTTGCGCCATTTTTGTATGCGTTTTTATCCAGATATAACAAAGGCGCTAATTAGCGCCTTTGTTTCAAACTACTTATACGTACTGTGTATTATTCGTCTAAGAAGCTACGTAATTGCTCTGAGCGACTTGGATGTCTGAGTTTACGTAAAGCTTTGGCTTCAATTTGACGTATACGTTCACGAGTTACATCAAACTGTTTGCCTACCTCTTCCAAGGTGTGATCGGTGTTCATATCAATACCGAAACGCATTCTCAAGACTTTCGCTTCTCTTGCTGTAAGCCCAGCTAGAACCTCTTGAGTCGCACCTTTTAAGCTACCACCCGTTGCTGACTCCAAAGGTTGTACAATAGTACTGTCCTCAATAAAGTCACCTAAGTGCGAATCTTCATCATCACCAATAGGTGTTTCCATTGAGATAGGCTCTTTAGCTATCTTAAGGACTTTACGAATTTTATCTTCAGGCATTAACATGCGTTCTGACAATTCTTCTGGTGTTGGCTCACGCCCCATTTCTTGCAGCATTTGAC
>CAZXIN010000004.1:0-170201 GCA_964640795.1 uncultured Pseudoalteromonadaceae bacterium
GAGTATGAGCAAAATTCCTTAAGAAAAGTGTCCTGATTTAGTTGCGCAGAACAAACATCGGTGCTATGACTTCGCGCAACAGTTTGGCAACGCGCTAAAGCTGAACATTCATTTTCATAGACCATTACCTGAATGGTGTTATCACCTCAAGTTGTGGTCAAACCCAATTCAATGGCTCATTCTGAGCCTATTGAAAGATTTGTTCTCGCAAAAATTTATCCACCGTTTTCATCGCCTTCATCCTATTTTCGGCACTACTTAAATAATGGTTACCTTTTGGCAATCGCACATAGGTGACGTCTTTATCAGCGCCTTTTAATTCGTTATACATGCGTTTTGACTGTCGAATGTTGACTACATCATCTCGTTCACCATGTATGAGCAATATAGGTATTGAAACTGATTCGACATAGTTTATCGGCGATATAGATTCGATGAAGTCGTCACCCAAGCTATCTGAACGAATAACACTATCCCAGTAACTCAATACCCAGTGATCTTTTCCATAGTTACTTCGTCCAGTTTTCAGCATGCGTTTGATATCTGACACACCATTAATTGAAACTGCACAGGTATACACATCTGGTGTGAACGTTGCGCCGGCGAGCGCTGCATAACCACCATAACTTGCCCCAACGATACAAACCCTTTTGGGGTCGATAATTTCTTTGCTGGCTAAATCATTTACAGCATCAGTAAGGTCGTCTTGCATCTCACGCCCCCACTTCCCCCTACCGGCATGGAGATGTTCGCTACCAAATCCGCTAGAACCGCGAAATTGAGGCTGGATAACAGCAAACCCCTGACTGGCAAAATACTGAGCAAAGTAGTCAAACCCCATTTTGTCATAACTCTCTGGTCCACCGTGTGGAAACATAATGGCTGGCAGATTTTTCGCGATAGTATTATTTGGTAGCGTTAATAGCGAAGGAATTACCATCCCATCTCTAGCGGTATATTCGTATGCCGAAACCGTGTAAACATCATCAACAGGTATGTCACTTCTCGACGACGCGAGCATCTGGATAGAACCTTTTTTATACAATACATAATCCCCAGCACTACTGTCTCCTTCCATAAAAAACACCATCTCTTTAAAGTCTGGCGTGTAGTCGGCCAAGGTTAAGGATTTATTGGGAAGCGCTTTTTTAAGTCCACGCATACGGGCGTTCAGGCGTTTGTCAAAAAACTCGTATGTCGGTCTAAAACCTGAATAACGTACGCCATGGACGACTCTATTAATGTCGGTTATGACATATTCAACGTCTTTGTTTTCATGGCTAAATAAAGGGCCTTCTCGCTCACCGCTTTTGAGATCTAAGGTGTAATATGCCCACCGCTCATGAACAGAGTCCTGTGCGATCATCACCAGCTTGGATCTATCGGAGGTTAATCCAGAAAAACTTTTTGATAATACTTCGACTTCCTCTTTGAATATTTCGACCCAATCACCTTCGATTTTTGATTCGACTAGATGAATATTCGTCTCGTTGTCATAACGTTCTCTGGCTATTACCTCACCTTGTTCATCCATGAAAAAGTCGATCGTATCGCTAGTACTGCCATGATGAATCCGCGGCTCTTTCTTTTTGCTTAGATTCACCCTGTACAGATTATATCTTCCACTGTTTTCCCGAGCTGGCATGTAAGCAAACTCACCATCTTTTGAGATACCTAGAATCGTACCCACGCGATTTTGTCCGGTAGATATGCCTTGTCCTGGTTCCAATAATTTATGAAGTTTATTGTTTGAAATATTAAAAACAGTCGCGTAGCTCACATCGTATCGGCCGATATATCCATAGAGCTTAGTGTTTACTTCAGACACTAAAACGACGCGATTCTCGTCGATAAAGTTGATAGAAGTAGGCCTTACTTCAGAGATATCAATAAGCCCAACCCTTTTCGCGATCTTCAAATCATAAACCTGAAGTAAATCACGCTCTCCGTCCGTTATACGGTACGCAATTTTTTCTCCACTCGGGGATATAGAAAATAAGCTAATAGTGGGCAGTTTTGCGTAGTTTTCTACGGTTAACTCATCAGCGTTCGAAAGTGGTGAAAAAAATAAGACTAAAAAAAGTAGGCGTCCAAAAACTCTAAACAACATGGAAGTCCTTTTCAAAATAACGTTGGTTTGTGTCACCATAATTTATACTAATGAGTCATTTTTAACAACGGATTATTTGTTAGGTGAATTTAAATCAGCCCATTACACCCAGCGCCTAACTTTGTTTTTATACTCAATATAATCATGACCAAAAACCCCTTCTATTGCTTTTTCTTCAGGCTTTATTTGAAACTCATTCATATAAATAACAAAACCTGCAACACCAGCAAATGCCGTCAGTGAAGATAAGAAAACTGCAAATGCGACAAGAAACAAAGCTAAGCCAAGATACATCGGGTTTCTTGATATACCATACACTCCAGAGCTTACAAGAGACGACGCTGTTTCTGGTTTTAATGGGTTGGTCGTCGTCTTTTCTTTTATGAAAGCAAGAATACCAGCGACACAAAAACAAAACCCCAATATACATATAAAAATAATGGCTAGCTTGTCAAAAGCAAAGTCCCAAGAAACTATGGGCAATTCCGTTGACAACCAACGCATCATCAAAGCAAAAAGAGCACAAACTATAGGAGGTGGTATTTTGTTTTCAAGAAATGTCACGTCGCGCTCTCTTTCCGTCATTAAGTAATAGGTAAATAGATATCTGTAATCATTTCATATTCAGACACTTCAGGAAAGAAGCTTACACGTTCAAAGAACAATGGGAAATCTCTCAATGTCCAGTCATGACTTTCAAGCCAATCAGCATATAAATATTCAATAGGTTGGCTTAAAGTGTCATCACTACCAACATGCCTTAATCGTGCACACTTTCCTGCAGGTATCGCTTTAGCAACAATGCCAGAGTCATCAAGCAAGTCTCCCCTATATTCACATGCTAAGTCAAAGCGATATTCCTCGCCATTGACTGCTCTAGGGTCATCATAAACGAGATTAAACGTCTTACTCCTACTGGGTGGCAACCCCATACTTTTTCGCCATGCAATAAAACGCTGTATAGAGTGGCTTAATAAAGCTGGCGTTCCTCTATGTTCCAAAACAGCCAGTGGCGTTTCGGGAAAATCAATAATATCAATCGTGTATTGATGGGTTTTAGTCACAGTTTTCATCCTCAGTTGAGCAACATTGTCATAATATTGATGCCAAGAATGCCAATTGGGGGTTTGTCTAAATGCCGAAGGTGTAAGTCCAAACGCTTGATTAAATGAACGAGAGAAAGCTTGATGACTCTCATATCCATTCGACAAGGCAATATCGATGATTCTTAGATCGTTACGATAAGCCAATTGAAAAGCCGCTCTCTTTAAACGCAACAACTTAACCAGTTGATACACTCCCATGCCAAAATAGGCTGAGCACTGTCTGTGAAAATGATACTTGGACCAAAACGCCACTCGACAAAGCACTTCAACCGTTAAAGGCTCATCCAAATGATCTTCAATGTACTCAAGTACTCGCTTTAACCTACCCTGCTGATTCATGACTCACACCCTGTTTTCATTCTTAGCAGGTGAATCATGACGTAAGGGCTAAGCCAACACTTAACCATTGTTGCTATTATTCGCAACAATGGTTTTGTAGCTGAATATGCCAATTTACACTTATTCAACTATATCTTAGTGACGGGGCTTTATTCGTCGCCAAATAAAGAAGCCTATAAATCCGACAATAATAAGCACTGCAGCTAATACAGTGAGACGATATCGAGCTTGTGAAGACTCAGGTAAAGTAACTGGCTGACCATCAATGACTTGATTCACTACTTGTGCAATCGCCCAACGAGGCATTTCTTCAGCATTGCCCAACACAACAACAGCGCGCTTTTTCAGAGGGTAAGTAATAAGTAAAGATTTGTAGCCATTCATGCTGCCTGCGTGTTGTGCCAGCTGCATAATTTCATGCCCCAAAACCTGCCATCCAAGAGCAATTTGTAGATCTCCCCAAGTCGTTTTACCTCTGGGTGTTTGCATGTCTCGATATGACTCTATACTCAACAAAGCGGGGTGTTCACTCAATATAGCTATCGTCCATGCAGCCAGATCTGTAGCGGTCGAGATAAGCCCTTCGCTCGGTGCATAACTCGGGTCATAGGGCCTTTGAGTCGCGTCAGTAACAAAACCGTAGTTATGATGGGGGGAAACTGGTTCATCAAAACTCGCATTGTGTTGGTAAAAGTAAGTATCCTTAAGGCCTAATCGTTCAATGATATTAGCTCGAACATAGTCGATATATTCAATACCCATCGCTACATGCAAAATTTCGCCTAAAATATTGAAATTGAGATCCGCATACTCAAAAACACTATTAGTCGAGGGGGCATTCCCCTTTAAGCTTTGTTCTAAATATTCATCAAATGAGCGTTTCTCTTCAGGTGAAACAGGCGACACAGTATCCCTTAAGCCAGAACCATGACTCATGAGATCTTCGATGGTGGTTGGTTTGCCATCAAACTGCTCGATATAACGACTAACTGGATCATCCAATTGCACTATACCAAGTTCGACAAGTTGCATAATCGCTTGTGCCGTGAATAGCTTAGTTATCGACGCAATACGGAATTTAGGTGCTTCATCAACGACCTCACCAAAACTAGCGGAATAAACAAACTCCCCTTCTTCAATGACCGCTACTGATAAAGTAGGAATGTTGTGCGATGCTTGTATGGCAGAAAGCGCTTCGTTTAGTTTCTTGTTATTCTCAGGTTCGTTAAGGTTAGCCTCTATTGAGAAGCAAGCCACTAGCAAAATGGTAGTTATAGTACTTAGGATTTTTTTATTCATGACCTTCCAAGGCAAGGTTAACCGCGGCTTGCGCATGAATACGAGTGGTATCATAAAGCGGTATCAATGTGTGTTCTTGTTTGACTAACAAAGCTATCTCTGTACAACCTAAAATAACAGCTTGTGCGCCCCGTTTATGCAGTTTTTCTAACACTTTAATATAAGCTTCTCTCGACTCATTCAGAAACTGACCTAGGCAAAGTTCTTCATAAATGACGCGATGCACTTCATCTCTTTCTTGTTGCTCAGGTATCAGTACATCTATTCCATGCTCTTCAGATAGTCGAGCCTGATAAAAGCCGTCTTCCATCGTAAAACGAGTACCTAGAAGCCCAACGTTGTTCACACCACTTTGGGTTAATTGCTGAGCTGTGGCATCGGCGATATGGAGCAAAGGAATATTGGTGCTAGCACTAATTTCAGGTGCAATTTTATGCATGGTATTCGTGCAGATCATCAGGAAGTCGGCACCAGTGTTTTGTAATTGCTGGGCTTTTTCACTGAACACATTGGCCATTGCAGGCCAATCACCTTGCCTTTGCAACAATTCAATCTGAGCAAAATCAACACTATCTATGATCATTTTTGCAGAATGTAAGCCGCCTAATTTATCTTTAACGCCTTGGTTAATAAGTTGATAATAAGTCACTGTTGACTCCCAACTCATCCCACCCAACATACCGATTGTTTTCATTCCGCCCCAACAGCGTTACAAATCCTGTTTAAGCTATATTATCTCTATTAGTGTTATTGCAAAAGTTAAAAGGCTGAAAAAGCCATTTACCACACCAATCAATTTCACCTGATTCAGACCGTTTTTTGATATTGGCTAGGGCTTTCACCGAAGCGTTTAGAAAAGGCACGCGTAAAAGCAGCGGGGGATTGATACCCTACTCTGTTCGACACCTCTTGCACACTTGTGCGTAAGTCATCTAGCAAAGTCAGTGCTTTTTGCAAACGCCACTCTGCCAAATACGCCATAGGCGAGACATTCATCAAATCGCTAAAGCGATCA
Source organism: uncultured Pseudoalteromonadaceae bacterium (assembly GCA_964640795.1). Taxonomy (GTDB): domain Bacteria; phylum Pseudomonadota; class Gammaproteobacteria; order Enterobacterales; family Alteromonadaceae; genus M269. The sequence goes on from CAZXIN010000004.1 coordinate 5,870, forward strand.
GAGAATCGGGAGCGAGACATACCTACCTCTCTAGCAAGAGATTCAACCGTCCAAGGTTCAGGTGTTCGTTTATGAATAAGCTCCAGAGCATGGCCAATATATTTGTCTCGAAAAGCGTTGATCATTGTAGACAAACGCTCATCTTTACCTATCCCAGCTCTAACAAGCTCAATAAAAACAATTTCCGACATGCGTGTAATTGAGGCTTCAGAGCCTAAGTCTTCAACAAATATGCGTCGAGAAATCAGTCTTAACATTTCATCTAATAGCGGTTCCCTCGCTCTGTCTCCCGCTGTTGTGCGAATATAGTCGGGTAATGCATTCAACACTGGGTGATCGGCTCCTTTTCTAAAAGTAAAATGTCCACAAACCATTTTGGTCGTTGCTTGTTCCTCACCTTGGCCAGCAATCAAAATCCCGTTGCCATCGTAATTAAGATCGTCCAATACAGTTTCCAAAGAAGGGGCTTTGTAGGTCACTTGATCAGCTAAAATATGAGAATGACCTCTGGGTATAAGAATCATATCTCCAGCGCCTAGCGTCATGGTTTCACTGGTTGGTAAAGTCACATGGCAAACACCTTGCACAACCAAATGAAAACGCGCCGCATCTGTTAAGTTAGGCACTTCAACCGCCCAAGGCGATGAAAAGTCCGTGCGAAAATACAAAGCACCTTTCAGATCAAGGGTGTCGAATATATCAGTCAAGATATCCATAGATAGTTCCTATTCAGCGGAGTGATAAAACAAAAACAAGCCGTTATAAATAGCATAGTTTGCTACTTGATACTGTTGGAGTATCCATTCTGGGACTCTCTGCATCATTTTTGGGACCCTTAGTCAAAAACAGGGTTTTTTCACGAGATGAAAACTAAAAAAGTTTGCATATTGTATCGAATACTTAGCACTAAAACCTTACTTAACCACTCAATATTGACCAATCGTACCATTTTCTAGAATATTTGCGTCGACTTAAGCAAAACCTGTTTGCTCAATCACTTTAACTTAAAAATTTGAAACTTGGAGAAATACGATGAAAAAAATTATTGCCATTGCTGCTTTAATGATGAGTGTTGCTGGTATGCCTGCATATGCCGCTGATGAAAACAATGTGGCTGCAGGTCTAACAGCGGCTGGCGCACCTCTAGGTTTACATGGTGTCGACCCTGTTGCATTTATCGACATTGGCAACCGTGTTGAAGGTAGCGCTAAATATACATCGGTACACAACAATGTTGCTTACTACTTCGAAAATGAAGCAAATAAAGCAAAGTTTGAGAAAAGCGCCAAAAAGTACACACCTCAAAACGGGGGCTTTTGTACTTTCGGTGTATCCGTTGGTAAGAAATTCGATGGCGACCCACAATACGCTGATGTTGTCGACGGTAAGCTTTACGTATTCCTAAATGAAGATATTTATAAGGAATACCAAAAGAACCCTAAGAAAACGATTTCAACCGCTAAGAAGCAGTGGAAGAAAATCGAACACACGGCAGCCACTAGCCTGTAAACCAATGTGGGAGCGCAACCTGTCATGTGCTCCCCATTCAACCTTAGGAGTAAGCCATGAATATTATCGATCATCTAAGTATTGGGGTACCTGACCTTATTCAGGCCATTGATTTTTATGATGGTTTGATGGAAAAACTGGGGAACAAACGTCTAGCGACATCATTAGATTTTGCTGCTTACGGAAAAGACACTGTGCAGTTTTTATTAATGCTACCAGCAAACGGAAAAACCTATTCAAAAGCCAATGGAACACATATCTGTTTTAGCGCAGAGACCAAAGACGCTGTCGATGCATTTCACGTATTTGCTATTGCCAATGGCGGCCAATGTGATGGTCAACCGGGAGCTCGTTCGGGTTATCCAATTCCTAACGTATATACAACTTTTGTTCGTGATCCATTTGGTCATAAATTAGAAGCCATTTTTAATGGTTTTAGTACTTATTAATACAGGATAAACATCATGCAAACTGCTTATTATTACCTTGCCTTAAGTGGCCTATTGACTCTCTTACTATGGACTCCTTATATACTCGCACGCGCTTTTGTTTGGGGTATACCGTCATTCCTACATAACTATCCGGACAAATTTCCTCAGGAACAACCTGAACAACCGCTATGGGCAGCTAGAGCACAGCGAGCTCATTTAAATATGGTAGAAACGATGCCAGCGCTTATTGCAATCATAGTCGCGGCTGGCTTCATTGCACCTCAAACAGCACATGCTGACATAGCGACTTGGTCGCAAGTTTTCTTCTTATCTAGAGTTGTCCATGCCGTTGTTTACATCGCAGGCACACCGTTCCTCAGAACACCTGTCTATTTGGTGTCATGGGCATCAATACTCATGATAGGAGCGAATACAATACTATAATACAAGCTTCCCACCCACAGCACTGCGTTAAGCTATGGGTGGCGTTTTCATGAAAGTCTGTATTTGCGCCGAACTTGATTAACTAAACGTTCTCTAGAGCTTCGCAACCTCTCGTGTGGTGCGAACAGTGCGCTAGCTTCGTCTAACAGGTTCACAACAACTGCCAACTTGTTTATCTGCTCTCTATCCAGCTCATCGTGACTACAAAGCATTTCTATCTCCCGTATTGCCACCTCTTTAGCGGCAATGTCTTCAGGCAATCCAGATCGCGTGCATAATCCATAGGTACCATCCAAGAAGTGTTGCCACTCGCTTTCGACATGAACGTCTAACTCTTCGTTATCCATTAATGCTTCAATAACAATTCCTTTATCTTTAAAACCAAACACGGCATGAATATAACGGCTTCTAAAAACATCAAAAACACAGTCTTTTTCCTTGAGCAATATAACCGTGCCCAGCCAAGCAACATACCCTTTTGCATAATAATCAACGGTCTGAGTATCTGCATACAACCCAAAATAGGAGTCACTGGTCAACGATAAATTTAATGTATAAGAAGGCTTTGGCATCAACGAATTTTGTTGGTAGCCTTTAAGTTCTTGCTTCGTCACTTTTAAAATGCTCAGTAACTCTTCTTCAGTTAAGAAGTATTGATTCAAATAGGTGATGAGCTTCATTACATCGCCTTCGCCTGTACTCGTTGTTGTCATCTAGCCTTGTCTCCATTTTCACTTTCAGGCAGTCTACTCAGTTAATCAATGCGTCACTTCGACAATGATCGAACTAACAAAGGTATAAGAGTTGGAACCAGATATATCTGCTATTGCTCGCCTTATTGGAGATCCAACACGCGCGCGCATGCTAACGGCACTGATGGGAGGTAAAGCGCTAACAGCAACCGAATTAGCTATTGAAGCCAATGTGACATCACAAACAGCAAGCAGCCACTTAAGCAAACTGCTTGAAGGGCAATTACTGATTGTCAGAAAACAAGGCCGCCATAAGTACTTTCAACTTAAAGGTTTTGAAATTGCTGAGTTGATAGAAAAACTCTTAACGATGACAACAAAAAACCTTGTCCCAAATATTTCGACAGGCCCTTCAGATCCCAAACTAAAACAATCACGCATTTGCTACGACCACCTAGCAGGTGAATACGCAGTTGCTTTATATGACTCATTGGTCAAGCAAGGGTATATCCTAGATAAACAAAGCGATACTTTTCTTACAACCTCAGGAAAAGCGTTTTTTGAAAGTTTAGGTGCCGAGATAGAAAGCACCGCAAAGAGTAAACGCCCTTTATGTAAGTCCTGTTTAGATTGGAGCGAAAGGCGAAACCACCTGTCAGGAAGGTTAGGCCAATGGATACTAGACGACCTAATTAATAAAGGTTGGGCGACCAAAGATCTCAATACTAGAGTGATTTACTTTAACGCCAAAGGACTAGCACTTTTTAAGAGTAGGTATGGTATTCAGTGATTTATCGTCACCATGCCTTTTATGGCATTTAACTGGCAAAAACTACTTAGAGGTTAGTATCAGAAAGCTGCACAGTTTAATCGAAAAGCATTTCGCCTTCTGATTTAAGCCAGAAGACGAAAGATCCTATTACAAATGAGATAATATTCACTTTAGAGATAGTTTCATCTCAACCATAGATTGCCTAAAACCAGATTTTTCATAAGCTCGAATAGCAGGTTGGTTTTCGGTGTAAACGTCTAAATAAAAATCACATAAACCTTGCTCTTTCCCCCATGCAATCAACTTGTCCATAATCAATTTATTCAGACCAAGTCCCCGATGAGAAGGCTCAACATACATAAAGCCAAGATAGCCATGTTTTTCATGCATTAGCGAAGCTTTTGACGTTCGGATCTGTACGTAACCAGTGCCGACAATCTTATTGCTATCTTCAGCAACAAGAACGCAAGCAGATTCACTCGATATTAAGTGCTCTAAATCGTAGTAGGTAGGGTTATCTCGCTTAATTGAAACATTGTAAGGCCGCTCTGCCTCAACAACTTTTTGTTCAAGCTCCCTTAATGAATCGACCTCTGTGTTTAGCGCTTCTCGAAACGTTATTCTATCAATAGTTTTCAAACGGAAGTTATCCATTCACTTGCATGCCTATTGCAGCATAAATAAAGTCTGAGACGGGTGTTTTTACCTGAAACTCTTTTGCCAATTTCACTACTGTACCTAGTTGTGCTTCTATTTCAGACAGCTTTCCTGACGCGATATCACGTTGCATTGATGTGGTACTTTGAGAGGGTAGCATATCGACAAATTGCATGGTCTTATCGACAATGCCATCTTGTATTCCGATATCCATCACCTTCGCCACTGTCTGTATTTCCGTCATGACATCAGACAATGCTTTTCGAGTCGTACTATTGTCTCTAATAAGCCCTATTGGCGAAGAAGTAATTGCCCCAAGTGCGCTCATCGCACTGATAAACAAAAACTTTTCCCACATATCAGCCTCGATATTGGCTGATACCTTGTGTTTAATATGCGCTTGTTCCAGCATTTCACTCAGCTGCTGGCAACGCTTAGACATACCACCATTTAATTCACCAAACGCAATATAAGGTACTGCTCCCGTATGTTTAATCACACCCGGAGCCTCAATAAAGCTGATAATTTTACATAACCCACCTAAAACCTGCTTTTCAGCATAGGTCTGTTGCAACTGTTTCGGTGCATCAACGCCATTTAGTAATGGAATTAATACGGTATCATCGGAGACTGCACTTTCAATACCTTTAGCGGCATCTTGTAATTGCCACGTTTTAGTCGCAAAAAAAATGATATCTTGTACCGGGATCGTACTCATCTTATCCGTTGCGACGACATTGTTAACCGTAAAATCCCCCTCAATACTCAAGACCTTTAGTCCTTGGTTTTGCATAGCGACTAAATGATCACCTCGCGCAACAAAAGTGACATTGTGGCCTACTTGCGCCAGCTTGCCACCAAAATACCCACCTACTCCACCTGTGCCAATAACGGCAATATTCAATGGTTTGTTTGTTACGTCATGAGTCATACGTGGGTACCCCTATTTATAGCGTTTTTTTCATCATTAACGCATCCTCTTTACCGTCGATTTCGCTCTCTGTAGCTGACGGTATAGTGTAATAATTTTTACGCGTTTCAATGAGTTCAAAACCAACTGATTGATATAAACTAATCGCCCTCATATTGCTCTGACGAACTTCCAACCAAACCTCTTCACCGTCTAAGCAGCGACTTTGTGCCATGAATTGATTTAGCATAGCCTTCCCATAGCCTTGGCCTTGATAGGCTTTATCAACACCGATATCCATGAGTGTTATTTCGCCAACAACATTGAGGCCTATGTAGTAAGCCGTAACGTGCTCACCAACTTTCATTTGCAAGCCGAAGTAAGGTTTATGTAAGCAATCTATAAAAGCGTTTTTTGACCAAGGGTTTGAATGGCTTTGCTGATGCAGCAAGTAAGCATGGTCACATTGTGTTCGGCTCAATGATTCGAAGACGACAGGTTGCATAGCGTTAGACACAAAAATGAATTAAAGAAGGGTTTTCAACAAATGCCATAACTGCTTTTTGGCCGATGGATTAGTCATCAGAGCTTCAACAGCGGGGGTTTCTAGTTTATTGCCAGACAAACTAAAGCTGCCTGTAATAGACCATTCGATAGGTATTTGAATATCGCCAGCGACCGAAGAAATAACAGCGTCAACGAATGGTTGCTCGTGAGGCACAATAGGGAAAGTCGGATTCAACCCAGCTTGAGCTGAACTAACTGACTCGACACTTTCGACACTCTTTGTTTTATCAGAACCTGTTGATAAAACACCGCGCAAAGCGCTCACAGAGGCAGCTTTTTTCTCTTGCTGCTCCAAAGTAGAAGGCACAGACACTTCGTGTTGGTTTTCTGTATCGTCAGCCTTAGTTATTTGCTCATCATCAACCGAGACACTGCGGAGATACCATTGCGTAATACCCATCACCGACAAAACAGACTGCTGATAATCACTCAGTCGATTTTCCAAAACCTGTTTTTCGTCAAATGAATTCATGGCTTATCATACGTCATTAGCAATCTTTAATTTCAGCTATCATACCTTTATCCAGCATGGAGTCACAGAGAGAATTGCAAGAGAGATTGTAGACTGAGAAAATGGCAGGGGTGGAGGGATTCGAACCCCCAACCGTCGGTTTTGGAGACCGCCGTTCTACCAATTGGAACTACACCCCTGTGGAAGAAGGCGCATTATACTTGTGCACAATTAAAGGTAAAGAGGTTTTGAGCCTCTCTTACTCAAAGAAGGTTAAATTTAAGAGTTTAAAGTACAATTTTTGGTCAAAAATCAACTTTTCGAAGCTAACATCCACAAGTCATTCGTAAAAGTTACGATAGGACACATGCTCCTAATGTTATCTGCCACTTGCTTATCTGTATAACGTGAGTTCAACCTTAGTCGTTTAGTTTCTCGAAGATAGAATAAAATGAGAAGCTCGCTATCATCAGTGCATAATTTGTTTATCTGTATACAGGAAGCAAGGTCAAAAAAGCGATTGCCTATGGCAGCATATTCCCAATCAAACGCCAAATGTGTCTTCGAAGAATGGCAGTGTGCCAATGATAAATCATTGTGACACAGAACACTTTCGTTAGTTTGTTGGTATTGCTGTTCAAAACTTTCTAGCTGCTCAGATAAATGTTGATTGGCTTCCAGCTTTATTCTCTGTGTGTAATGTTCTAATGAACGCTGTAAATCCAGACGAGGAGCTTCAATCGTTCGTGTATGGGTATAAGCTAGTATTTTTGCCAAACTAAGAAGCTTCTGCTCTTTAGAAAGGGGAGCGTTAGCAAAGTCCCCCTCTTCAACCCACTCGTCAATCTGAAAACGGTTGTCTGGATCAAGATAAATAGGTTTTGGTGCGAGAGATTCATACGACAACTTTTTTTGTAATTCAAATAAGCTGCCCCGATCTAAAATCACAAAATTATTAGATGTTAGCTCTTTTAAAAAGTACGATTGGCCTTGGCAAGTTATCCGATAAGCGCTATTACTTAACCCCTGACTACGCAATGCTGAAACAACAAGTTCCTGACCTAAAAAAGGGAGCTGCTTGATTTCGTCAAGCGATAAGCCATTCAAATCACCCATGTGTTTGTTGTACAAACTGTTGTCGCCATTGCCAGTAACCATAAAAAGCCATCACTACGTATATAACGAACAAGATAGAGGTAAGTACAAGCTGGTTACTCCAGTAGAGATAAATTGCGGCTGAGTTCACAAATATCCAATAGATCCAGTTTTCGAGTACTTTATGGGCAACCAATATTGTCGTAAACACACTGAAAACAGTCACAACAATATCGAGAACAAGGTGGTTAGAATCGAATGAGCCACTAAAGAAGACGATAAGTAATAAAGAAGCTACGGACAGCCCTATCAAGCTAATGATATGTTTTTGAATACTCCATACCTTAATGACCATTGCCTCCTCGGCTTTACGATATTTATTCCATTGAAGCCAGCCATAAACAGCCATCAGCAAGTAGTATGCATTGAGTACGGCCTGAAAAGGCAAAGTCACTTGCCAGAATAGCCACGTATAAATACCAGTACTGACAAGCGCACAAGGCCAACACCATATACTTTGTTTAGCTGCAAGCCAAACATAAGCAAGAGCTAACACGACAGCAACAATTTCCCAACCTGATTGGGCTACCCATTGTTGCTGCAATAGTGATAGCCAATTTTGTGCATTGTCGCTTTGCATGATGAATCACATTACCTGTATTGTTGTTCAATGAGCTCGATTCTTAATTTTCATATGAGTCAATGAAACCGCTCTATGGCTCACGTATTAGTAACAACCTTCGATTTACTTAGCATCACTCATTTTGTCACCGTTGAGGAACTTACAAACAAAGATAGCTTGGCCGATCTGATCATAAGATACTTGCATTTCTTTTGATAAAACATCCATAACATGCTGGAAATCACCACCAACGGTCGTACTCGTCATGCCTGTTTTAACTTCCAAACCTTCATACTGATTAACACGCTCAATAAAATCTTTTATTGGTTCGATATATTCTTCATTCAACGGATAGAGTGAAATTTCTGCAACCAATCGCATAGCTGTTTCCTTACAAAAAGCGAGAACTAAATTCCCGCTTTAAATTATGATTAAAATTCGTAGTTAACATTCAAACCAAAAATTCTTGGTTCACCAAACTGATAGTAAGGTTCTGGTGCATAACCATTACCTGGATTATTACCAAACTCGTTACTAAAGAAGAACCCTCGTGTCTGAACATCTTCGTCTGTTAAGTTTCTTCCCCAAACAGCAAATTGCCAATTGTCTAACTGATAAGTCAAACGAAAGTTAATTAACTCAAACGAGTCCGAACGATCATTGTGGCCATTAGAGAAGAAAAATTCGTCTTTACCTTCTACTTCAAGGTTCAATGTCAATTGATCAGTTAAATAAATATCAGTACCAAGAGTGAACTGGTACTCAGGGGCTTGTGCAATATCACGCCCTTCCAGATTGATCGCTTCTAACGCTGTTCTTGCGTCAACATGCGAGAAGGTTTCAAAGTCATCGAACTCAGCATCTAACAACCCTAAGCTAGCATAAACACTGAAAAACTCAGAGGCAGCATAAACAGCCTCAGCTTCTAACCCTTGCGATGATGCTGCGGCATTATCTAAAAATTCATCGAAAGAGAAATCATCAGGATTAAAGACAGACTGACTGACTTGTGCGTCATCTCTGTCTTGATAGAACACAGACACTTGTGTTTGTAATTTATTGTCTAACCAATTGCCTTTAATACCAAACTCAAAATTAACCAAGGTTTCTGTATCAAAGAAAAAAGTACTGTTAGGTATAAAATCATTACGCTCAGAAGCTGAGATAATTTGCCCATTCACGCCACTAGCCTTAAAGCCTCTCGACACAAGGCCGTATAACAGAGTATCGTCTGCTAAATGGTACTCCAGAACAACTCGTCCACCCCATAAAGTTTCACTCACAGAACGCTCAATACCCGCACTGTCTGAATAATCAGCTTCACGGTATTCAACACGCAAACCAGTAATCAAGTTCCAACGTTCGGATAAGGTTGTATCCAACTGGCCATACAAAGCCGTGTTTTCAGTGTCAAACTCATTGGAGAAGAAACCTTCAATTTCAAGGTCTTCAAACAAGGTCCTCAGCAAATCTTCGTCTTCTGTACGCCGATAAAACCCAGCAACCCAGCTGGTGCGACCGTTAAAAATATTGTGGCCTTCGGAAGATATCGCTCGCACATCAATAGTGAAGTTTTGCCTGTCACGAACAAAGCTATCTGCTGAGCTATAAGGGAATAATTCATCTGCAAACTCCCCTATAAAGCTCCAATCTTCATCAAATTCATAGATGCTATCTGTCAAAGCACCGCTCACCGTTGCCTCTAATGTATAGCTTTCAGCACCTGTCCATAGGGCTTGAACCGCTCCTGCTCGTGAACGCTGCACATCTCGACCAGGTTGATCAGATTGAGTGACTCTATTGTTATTCAAGGCAAATGCATCATAACCGTTATCAGCATTTAAATAGAACCCGGTCAGGTTAATCGTTAAGTCGTCATTAACTTTAACGTTAAGCTTACCGCGCACCGTGGTTTCATCGATATTGTTCGTGTCGTCAACGCCAAGGAAACTGTTCTCAGAAAAGCCATCAATTTTTTGGCTCTGAGCTGCTAGCCTATAGCCCACTTTCTCACCAATAGGGCCACTAACAACACCGTCAAACACACGCCCATCAAATTCAGATAGCTCAGCCCCAATACGTGCATAAAAACTATCGGTGGGATCATTCGTTTTTAAATTGATCAAGCCGGCTAAAGCATTAGCGCCATACAGTGTCCCTTGAGGGCCTCTAAATATTTCAACTTGCTGCACATCTAAGGTGTTAGCCGCTAAGCCTAAGCCAGTAAAGTCGATACCATCAATGATAAGACCGACGGATGGGTTAACAGGGTCGATGAACTGACTGCGCTCACCAATACCACGAATTTGAAAAAAACGACCGCGCGAAGCGCCGGCAGTAAAATTAACGTTAGGTGCGAAATTAAGTAACTGCTCTAGATGATTAGCGCCACGACGTTCGATAATAGCTTGGTCGAATACACTGACACTATTCGCTAGATCTAAAAGGTTTTCATCCCGAAACTCTGCGGTAACAACAATGCGCTCGATATCACTGGTTTCATCGACTTCTTGAGCGATAACATGACCAGACAGTGGAATTTGCGAGAGCGCTAGACAGCAGCCCACGAAAATAGAATTGAGTTTCATATGGATCTCTTCCAAGACTAAGAAAAGACCCGGTTTTCACGGCAGAACAATGGAGGCACTATGCGATGACCATTCCTACGCCGGTATTATCCGGATCAGGTATAAGGGTTAAGGCTAATGCCAATCTCAGCGTCTGTTAAAACAGAAGCACCCCTTGGTTAAACTCGCATTAATAGAGCGTGTTGAGCTGTATAGTACGAATCGATGGCAAATTCTAACAACACAGCCCGTAAACTCAAGCTAAATGCTAGATATTTATAACAAAAACATCACTATGGGTGTGATACTCCACCTTTATTTCTGATTGAAATCACCGATTCGTACTAAATATAGACATCCTATGCATTGGTAAGAGCATCTTTCAATGCAGCTAAACAGAGTGCAACATTCTCATTACGTGCAGCATACCCCATCAAACCTATACGCCACGCTTTACCCGCAAATGCACCTAAACCTGCACCGATTTCAAGGTTATAGTGGTTTAACAGGTAGCTTCTAACTTTTGCGTCTTCAACACCTTCAGGAATAACGATGGTATTGAGTTGTGGTAGTCGCTCATCTGATGGAACAACAAACTCAATCCCTAGATTAGCTAAGCCAGCGGCTAATACATTGTGTTGCTCCTTATGCCTAGCCCAACTGTTTTCAATACCTTCGTTGTGCAACTGCACTAGAGATTCATGTAATGCATAAAGTGAGTTCACCGGGGCGGTATGATGATAAGCACGTTTGCCTTCGCCTGACCAATACTGCATAACTAGAGATTGATCCAGAAACCAGCTTTGAACGGGTGTCTGGCGTTGTTTTATTTTATCAACTGCAGCGGGACTAAAACTTAAAGGTGATAAGCCCGGTAAGCATGACAAGCACTTTTGGCTACCTGAATAAATAGCATCAATACCCCACTCATCTACTTTAAGCTCGACACCACCTAAAGAAGTCACAGCATCAACAATACTTAAACAGCCGTATTGTTTAGCTAAACGACAAATGGCCTGAGCATCGGACAAAGCGCCGGTTGAAGTTTCAGCATGAACAAAAGACACAATTTTAGCATCAGGGTGATCTTGCAAAGCCTGCTCAACTTTATCGACGCTAACCGCTCGTCCCCAATCATCTTCAACACAAACAGGAACACCACCACAACGTTTGACGTTCTCTAACTGTCGCCCACCAAAAACACCGTTAATACAAACAATGACCTTATCACCTGGTTCAATAAGATTGACAAAACAAGCTTCCATCCCAGCTGAACCCGGCGCTGATAAAGCAATAGTAAAAGCATTTTCTGTTTGAAAGGCATACTGCAACAGTTGTTTAAGCTCATCCATCATGCCAACAAACAAAGGGTCTAAATGTCCAATGACGGGCCGAGATACTGCATTGAGTACAGACGGATTAATATCTGAGGGGCCAGGCCCCATGAGAATTCTGCGGGGCGGATTAAAACTACGAAAGGACATCTTGGAAATATACTCAGAAAAATTAAACAGGCGTTTAAAATACCTAAATTGAGCGTTAATACCAAACGATAAAAGTCAGTGTCATTAAAAATTTACTCTTTGAAAGCGCTTTTAATAACCTTAGAACGTTGAAATACGGTGATTACAGCCATATTAAAAACACTGCAAAAATTATTGAGAATCAAAGGAAGTACAGCGCCATGCAAAACTTTATCTATCACAACCCAACCAAAGTGACTTTTGGCAAAAACAGTATCAGCTATTTACCCAAAGTTTTGCCTTCAGACGGCAAAATCATGCTGCTTTATGGTGGCGGTAGTATTAAGAAAAATGGTGTTTACGAGCAAGTCGTTAAGCAACTCGAAGGTCGAGATTGGTGCGAGTTTTCAGGTATAGAAGCGAACCCAGAGTTCACTACGTTGATGCAGGCGACTAAGCAAGCAAAAGCAGAAGGCGTTTCGTTCCTTCTCGCTGTAGGTGGTGGTTCAGTTGTCGATGGCGTGAAATTCGTCGCCGCAGCAATGGAATATAACGGTGATGCATGGGATATTCTCAACAACGCCAATATCACCTCTGCCGTGCCGCTGGGCTGTATTTTAACGTTGCCGGCAACGGGCAGCGAAACCAACAAAGCGTCCGTCGTTAATCGCAGTGAAATGCAACTTAAACGTTCTTTCGTCTCAGAACATGTAAGGCCACAATTTGCGGTATTGGATCCAGAAGTTACCTATTCGTTACCAGATAGACAATTAGCCAACGGGGTCGCTGACGCCTTTGTTCATGTGTTAGAACAATATTTAACTTACCCCGTCAACGCGATGGTACAAGACAGGTTTGCAGAAAGCATCATGCAGAACCTCATTGACATTGCCCCTAAAGTTTTCGAACCAGAAAATTATGAAGTACGCGCTAACTTGATGTGGAACGCAACGCAAGCACTCAGTGACTTGATTGGCGTTGGCGTACCTCAGGATTGGTCAACACACATGATTGGGCATGAACTTACTGCCTTATACGGCTTAGATCATGCAGTCACACTTGCTATTGTCTTACCAAGATTGATGAATACTCAACGTCAGCAAAAACAAGCCAAGCTAGTCCAATTTGCTGAACGTGTATGGCATTTAGATACAACAGATGAAAATGCCGCTATAGATCAAGCCATTGAAAAAACAGAGCAATTCTTTCAATCACTCGGCATTAAAACACGGTTAAACGAGTATGATATCGATGAATCTGCGGCAGCGAAGGTTGAAGAACAACTTGAAAAGAATGGCTTTTTAAAATTTGGTGAGCATGGTGATATCACACCCAATAAAGCAGCACAAATTATCGCAGCATCCGTTTAGCGTGATACGAACGTTTTCTATATGATGTAAGGCCTGAGTTCAGTTTATGGACTCAGGTTTATTTTTTTCCTTCGACATATTTCACTGCTGCAGGCAACAACAAAAAGACAAGATATAAATACCCCCTCCTCAATTCCCTAAAAACATTATTTAACATCAACAAGCGCTGTTGTTATCAATAGTTGTAAAAACCGAAACAACTGGTGACTTATAACGATAGATATAAGCACAAAAGGTAACCTCCAAAGACATTGCAGCCAACTCAGCTCGAACATCTTTCTAGAGGCTATCAATATATATAGACACAAACCAATTAACGTTATCGGAACAAAAACCCACCCCATAGAAAAATCTGGCAAGTAGGTCTCCCAAATAGGCTCGACGAGTAATAAAGGCAATTGAAGTGCTAACACCCATATCAATAGCCAACCGTGCATATTCAAGCTGTATGTAAAGTAGTCACCAGCGTAGTAATGCTTATTATAAAAGACAATAGTGATAAACAGGCTGAAGAAAGGTACCTGAAGTATAATCATAGATCTCGCTAGCGCCTTGACCAGTTGATCATAGTATTCTGCGAACTTATTCACATCCATACCTTGATTAACAATAAAATCTAAAATAAATGATCTAATGTATGGGCTATAAGGCTGGTAGTTGAGCTGATCATTGAGGGTAACGTAAAAGTCGCTTATGGTTGCAAACATCACAAACAACACATTAAATAAAAAGAACAAAGTGATTGGCTTCATGTAATCGACACGACGCCCTTGAGCGAAATCTTTCTCTAACTGCCCGGGTCGAAACAAGACAGTCAAGGCCGTTTTCCAAACTTTGCCATCCAATGTCGTCAAGTCGGATACGATATTACCAATAATATAACGCATGGATCGCAACTCGGGTGTCACACGTTGTTCACCGCATTTAGCGCAATATTCCCCAAGCATTTCAGCTTGGCAGTTAACACACTGAGTCTTGTTCATAATATCTTGCTTTTAAATTACCCAACGCGAATATTAATTCGCGTTGGCTTCTTTCTCATACTTTGTAAGTATCTGATTCATCTTATTCTGATGCCATTCAATCAAAGCCAATGATTTAGTCACCGCTATTTTCTGATATTCGATGGCTTTATCTAACTGATCAAGCTTTCTATAAGCGCCAGCTAAATCTGAGTAGGCGTATGTGGAGTCAGGGTAAAGCTCAACCACTTTATGGTAAATACTCAAGGCTCGGGCTTGGTCTGAATCGAACAATGAGGCTGCTAAATTTTTAAGTGTCCCTTCGGCTGAAACAGTGAAACCATATTTACGCTCTGACAACTCTTTATAGTATCCAATAATGGCATCAATACCCTGCTTAGCAATTGGTGAATCAAGAGACAAATTATTGTGATAGTCGTCAAACAAAGCTTCTATCCCATTTAAAACAGTAAAAACAGGACGGGACATATAATAGTGCTCGTCATGTAATTTAACCCCCCAACTCAGATCTTTAGGTGCCGCGGATCTCAGCGTACTTTCAAAAGCCTTTACAGCTTCAATGTGTGATGTTTCGAACCTGTGGTCACCTATTACAATACTGAGAAAACGTATTTTATCCGTCAGTTTAGGGAGCTTTTTCTTTGCATCAGACGTAATATTTAGAAAATTGTCACTAATAGTTGGGCTAGAAATCAGGTATGCATCAAACAATTGCGGCCTATTGAGTAACGCATATAACCCGATAGCACCGTTCGCCATAAAGCCACTGTATACATTGAACCCATTGGTACGATATTTCTGATCAACTGCCTTCAATACATCGGATTCAAGAAAATCCAATAACCTTTCGTCGTCGGGGTTTTCCACTGTCTTCTCAAACAATTCACCAAACTCTTTATGATAACCAGCTGGCGTGACGATAATACTTTCTAACCAGGGCCAGTCGCCGTTATGGCTCAGCCAATCATGTGTACCACTCAAATAGGGCTGGCTCCGAGGATGGATATCGACAATAACAAAATAACGTTTATCTTTAGACTTTTGATAGCTAGGAGGTAGCGTAATGTTAAATGACATCAGCTCATTAAAAGCGTCAATTTTAATATCTAGCTTCTCAACAGGGTTTCTTTCATAGGCTTCTTGAGATTGTACGAAGGGCGAGAAAAGAAAAAGCAATATAGCGACGGTTCTTAGCATTGGCATGTCCTTATTCGGTTTAATTATTCCGACCTCGATTTGGAATAATCGCAACTTTTAAGCATTATTCTTACCCTGAGTTGGCGATATTTAACTGACAACTTATACTGCGTGTGCTAAACCACTAAGTCAATTTGTTGTAGTGTGCCCGCCTGTCCATCTTCAGTGAGATAAAATCCGCTAGACCGAACAACAGCGTCCAGTTGATTGTCAGTATCCCTGATTTCAAATGGTGTACTAGCGCTGCCCAAAAACAAAGCACCAATGCCCGCTTGTTGAATGCTCGTTAATGAATCATTGCCCTCTTCATCCTTACGCAATATTTGCAGTTGCGCAAAGACACTGTCGCCTTCATCAATAAAATTGTTGCCATCTTCATCAAAATTGGCTAAATCGGCGAAACCGTTGCCACTAATAGCACCGAATAACTCGCTACCATCATCAATGATACCATTACCATTGATATCCAAACTCAAGAACCCACTATTACCTGTCGCAAAGTTTACGTTATCAAGTTCACCGTCGGCATCAATATCAAAACTCACCCTATTATTAGTTAAGTTAAGCGTGCTGTTAGGTAAGTTGACTACGAGTGGATCTTTTAACTCACTCTCCTCGGAAATGACCTCCAAACGAATTTCACTAATGAATTCTCGTTGTAGTGTCTGCGATAAATCAATTTCAATGATTTGGCCATCTGAGGTTTGTATCTGACCTTGTGCGGAAAAGTTTGATTCTTCAGATTCAATTCGTCGCTGGACTGCTTCGAATACGGTAACGGTATTGTTTTGGATTTGATTATTAAGATTGCTGTTTATGGACTCCGGATCATCCGTAGCCGCTGACTGCGTGATATTTTGCAGTTCTATTTCGCGCCCTATTAGAGATTCTACTAGGGATTTGAGTTGGTAGGTTTCAATATCTAGTGGTTGCTCATCAGTGCCTTGTGAGTCAGGTGAAAAAAGAGATTCAACAGCATCAGCAAGCCCTATATTACCGTTCTCAATACGATCTTGAAGATCAGAAAGACGTCGTTGCAAGTTCACCACGTCACGATTCAACTCCACTGAAGCACTTGTGTCAGCCAAGTTTTCAGGCGGCTCCACTTCTAACGGTGATGGACCTTGGTCAATATTTGGCAAACTCTGCTGGGATACAGACACACGCTCTTCAACGCGGCTTTGCGCTTGTCGACTGCTGGAGAGCTGAATAGCGTAGCTGTCGATAATCATCGAAACTACTCCGCGTTTAGATCAATACCTGTCTACGCTATCGGCTCACGTCCTTAAAGCTTTAACTTAAATACTACTCTCTCTGACGAAGTTCTTTTTGCGCAACCTCCATGATCACCAACACCTGACAAGGGGGAAGCTGTTCAAGCAGAGCGCCTGATCTAAATGTTGTCCATTCAGCCACTGGGTCAAAGTCATTTTTTTTCTTAAAGTTCAAATCTTTCAATCCAACCAAGCACTCACCTTGCATAGTCGCATTCGAATACTGCTGTTGGGAAAGTGCACTGTCAGGGTAGCGTTTAGCAATATCATCGTAACTAAATCCAGCACTATAAGCCGATTGAGCAGTCAGAGAGAGTAACAACAAAGAGAAGTAATATTTCATTGGGCAATCCTTAATCCAGATAAGAAATACCTAATTTACACTACTACTTTTCTCTATACAGGTAAGAATATGTGACAAGATGTAACTTTGTACTATCTACTCCCCTTAAACATTGAGACTTTTAATCTCTTCTAAGGTTTGGGTTTCCAATTCTTCCATGGTCTTATCGTGAGGTGCAGGCTTCTTAGTTTCTGGGTCAACTTTTACAAAGACAATATCATCAGCTAAGCAAATCGTTTTCTTAGTCGCTTTATTCCTAACCAAACAGGTTACTGTTATTGAGGTTCGCCCCACGGTTTTAGTCGCCAACCCAAATTCGACAACATCACCTTGCAGTGCGGGTGACTCAAAAGAAATCTCACCAATATGTTTAGTCACCAAGCTTTTCGTTTCTAGCTGACAGATGGCGTAAATTGCGGCTTCCTCATCAATCCACGCAAGGGCCCTACCACCAAACAATGCACCGGCATAATTCAAATCCTCTGGCATAACCAGTCGTCGAGATAAAAATCGCATGAGAATTCCTTAAAACTGAAGTAGATAGGGTAAACTGTTAGAGCATATCGCTCTCACATTATAGAAGTTTTTGGAATGATCGTCTCGTACAATAGATTACAAGATTGGATACAAGCAAAAAAGACTAATCCAACTCATCGCCAACTTATCGTCGTTTCAGGCCCCGAAGATTGGGCTATTGAATCTACAATGGCTTTGAGTGATGAGCTAAAACTCTCTCAATGCTTAAATGTAGGCCTACAAGCTGTTCCGCCACACGTTAGTGCGACAAATACCAATTACCGACAGTACCTCGGGCAAGAGTTCGACGGGCTTTTATACAACGCTTATCAGGGATTTCGTGCGAATGCAGTCATGGCCTTGAGTGGCACGATAAAACGCGAAGGCCTCATGTTTCTTCTATGTCCAGAGCTGAATGGTTGGGCAGCTTTTAGCGATCCTGAACGCAAAAAAAGAACGTCTTACGGCTTTGACCATGCAAACAACGCCAGTGCTTTTATTAGCCGGTTAGTGGCAAAAATTAAACAAGCGGATGATGTCGTTCTTTATACTCCCGAGCACTTCAATGGCCCGTTAGCTGTCAGCTCAACCCAAACATCAATCGGAAATGGCTACGAGCAAACTTCTTGTCAAAATACAGCGCTACAAAAGATAACCAAAGTAGTCACTGGTCACCGAAAACGGCCCTTAGTGATTGATGCTGACAGAGGCCGAGGAAAGTCTTCCGTACTGGGTATGGCTGCAGCAGAACTGCTTAACGGTCATTGTAAAGACATCATAATAACAGCACCTAACGCAAAGGCTTGCCAACAAGCATTCATACACGCAGAACGAATACTCGTTGGCAGTGTGTTCAACAAGATGACTTTAACGTTAGAAGACAAGCAATTGCGCTTTATTCCCCCAGATGTAATATTGGCAACCAAACCCAAAACGGACTTATTACTCGTCGATGAAGCTGCTGCTATCCCTACACCAGTGTTAAAACAACTCTTGTCGCACTACAACCGAATGGCCTTTTCAACGACAGTGCATGGTTATGAAGGCAGTGGCCGAGGCTTTGAAATACGTTTTAAAAAACATCTAGATACCCACACGCCCGACTGGCAATCGCTACATCTTAGCGAACCTATTCGATGGAACAAGGGGGATACTTTAGAGGATTTTTGGTTTGATGCGTTACTAATGAAAGAGTCGGCGACCGCCAACCAACAACTAAAAACTATTGATAAAGACTCATTAAGCTTTGAAGTATTGCAAGGCAAATCGCTAATCACCAGACTTGAGTTATTGTCCAATATCTTTTCTCTCATGGTCAACGCACATTATCAAACCGTCCCTGATGACTTACAGCGACTACTCGACAGCCCTGATCATTTCATCTTAGTTGCTAAGTGCAATACAACGCTAGTCGGCGTAATACTCTATGTCAGTGAGCCTGCTTACCTAAGCGAATTAACAGATGACATTCATTGTGGGAAGAGACGCGTTAATGGGCATCTATTGAGTCAATCTCTCTGCTTTCATTGTGGAATTAAAGAAGCAACAGCACTTACTTACATCAGAACAGTAAGAATTGCTGTTAATCCGCAATACCAACAACAAGGTATAGGGTCGAAGCTACTTCAACAACTAAAGACCATTGCAGCCGAACAGCAAGTCGATATGCTTGGCACATCTTTTGGTTTGGAGGAGCAATTACTTAACTTTTGGCAGAAGAATAACTACCACTTAATTCGAATCGGCCATCAAAAAGACGCCTCTAGTGGTGAACATAGTGGATTAATGTTGTCACCAACTTCAGCCAAAGCAAACCCACTACTTCAAACAGCTCATGCGGACTTTTCCAAAGAGTTTGCATTTCAATTATCGAGACACTTTAAAAGACTACCCTACGCTCTAGTTATACGCATAATCGGCTCTTTGAGTTATCCCACTTTGCCGCAACATTCACTCACCCTTATCCATCAATTTTCTCTAAACGAACGTCCGATAGAGCTTGTAGAAAGGTTACTCGACGCACTCTTACTCAATACATTAAGCATGAACGATAGCTACCGGAATATGCTCACGGCATCGGAAATTCACACACTTGTCAGCTATGTTTTGCAGAACCAAGCGATCGAAGACATTTGCAGCCAAGTCGGTTTAACAGGCAAAAAAGAGCTTAAAAAGGTGCTCGTTAATTGCATAAGTAAACTACTTAACGACATGTAATAAGCACTTACAACTCAATAGAATTAATAATTAGGGACTGAAAACAAGAAAATACTATGCGTAAAGTCACACCGTACAGAAACCAAAAATCGGCATTAAAAGCAATCGATAATGGCGGCAGGTTTTATAACTTATTAACAAAAGCTGATGACGGATTAATTACAAGCGCTGAGTTATCAAAAGCCGCTGGTGTGCACGGTAATCTGCCTTTAATGCATTTGTACCTGGAAATGTCCTTGTTTGAATTGGCAGAGGCAGAATCTGTAAAGGCCGCACTTTCAGATAATTTGCGACAATCGAATCAAAAATATCAACCACTTGTGTTGTCACCAAGTGAAGCGAATAACAACACACATATAGGTAAAACAGTTATTGTCACTGGAGTGCCGCATTATACGAAATCAAACACCAAGTTTAGCGGCTTCATTATGGTCCCAATGATAACCAATAACGTGACAACAATGACGATGATTCCGTTAATGAGTCAATATGACGTTTACGAATTGCGAGACACGACTCATGGCAAAAATTTCCTAATGGCTCATACCCACTCGAGCAAAAAACTAGAACCCGTGGAAACAAGAATTGGTGGGGCTCTGAAAGAACTAAAGAAGAGTATAGACACAACTGATATCGATGTATTTTTAGAAGCTTGTTACTACACTAAGGTCTGTTAACCTTTAGTGTATAACGCCAATGCTTCTGCTTTATTGCATAATTAGGTGACGCCGAAATTAGTCCGATGCTGCCGCTTGTTAACTGTTCGTTTGAAGAGTTTCACCTCGCCTACCTGATGAATCTACACAACATTCAATTATTTTATTCTCATTCGTAACAACTCTCACAACGCTTGCGGAAGGCCAACGACCTTTATGAAAAAAGAATATAGCTTCTGCTGAAGTAAGTTCTGATGAATTCATATTTTCTGACTCCAATATGCCATTAAAGAACTTCCTCAGCGCATTGGTTGATGATGTAAGCTCTCTAGTTACCTCTTTTAATTTTGGATTAAACTTTAGCTCAATAAGATTAACCGATATTTCTCTATAACCACTCTCTTTACAGATTGAACCAAGATGCGGATGCACATAGCACAACCCACTAACACTATGATGCGCTGTGCTATGGGTAACACTTCTCAACCTCTTGGTGCTTGTCATAACTCTCCTGAAAATTAACGTTTCACCTAAACTGAACAAAATTGTTGGGTATAATCGCGAAGCGTCCTGATAGATAATATGCTCCTGAAAAGCATCAATCCCGCGCTGTCTCTGAGCATTTTTATATCCCTTTGCGATGTAAAATAATGAGTAATAACCTAAACAATACAGGCAGTGACAATCGCTACAATAATTTTGAAATATATTACCACTCGTGCGCCCCCACTAGAATGTGGTGTCTGGAAAACACTTTTGAGCGATTGGAAGCAGGGGAAATCCGTTTCACCCTTTTAAATTTATCCCTTCTTGTTAGGCCATTAAAAACCAAACAAACTAAAAAACCATTCGCCAAATGATGGTTCGGATTGGAGTTCAATAGATGGGGGCGGTCTTTCAGATGGACAACAATCAGCTCTCGCTGCAACGGCTGATGTTAAAGAGAAAGAAATAATTATTGATGCGATAAGCAATTTACATTTTTTCATGATTTATATTCCTATTGTGAGTTTAAATGTGGAACGTGTTCCACATCGGTAAACATTATGCCATAGGTGAAAAATGTAGTTTTTTAGCGGGAAATGCTTAAGCTGATAGGTGTTTTTGTGATTGATTGTAGAAATAATGCATGTAAATAACAGCTAAAGTTAGAGCCGACATGAACATAGAAATGGGCGGAAAGAGATCATAAATAATCAGCATGTCTTTGAAGCTGGTTAAGTGGCGAATGAAGTATTCTGTGGTCATCAAGATAAGTAAAATGAAGTACCCAAACAGAATTGCGCCCACATTGCCATCCAATGCAACCTTACCGCCTGAATAACCTAAATACTCTGACATTAAGAGTGCACGATTTATCAGCAACCTCTTAAGCCAAACCGCAATAGCCATTAATCCAATAAAGTAAATTATCCTCGGCTTGTTCGCGTAAGCGCTCATCCACCAATAAAATTCTATGCAAACGGTAAATACAACGAAAGCAGTCAATACTTTTGCTATTGGGTAGCGGAAATAAAAAATAGCTATCCCTAAACTACAGCTATAAATCACGATCCTGTAAAATACTGTGTCTGGTGCGATGTAGATGATTTTTGACAAGAGCCAATAACACAGCAAAACAACAAGTGCGCCGAATGAATCCTTGTCCTGCCAGCAAAATATTGCGCTAACACACAGCGCGCCGATATAAATATAGTCAAAGTGTCTTGGCGTACTGCCGTATAAATACAGCAATAAAGCCATAACGACCGGTGTTAAGAAAAATAAGAACTTATGAAGGAGGTATTTTATGCTCAAGAAGGCTTCTTATCCCGAAAACATCAACTCTGTATCCAAAATGAGTTGTTATCCCTGCTTGTCGGACTTTGTTAACTGTTTAACCATTTTAATCAGGTTTTGCTCAGAAAAGCCAAAATATTTTATGATGTCGCCCAAGAACAGAAGGCTTGTATCTGCAGATGCTCTTTGCTGACAAGTGAGATTCCATGCTGCGACAACATCAGCCTCTAGGCTATTTATGGTCTCTGGTTTTTCATTTTCGATAGCAGATATAGTTTCACGACTGATACCAATAGCGTCACCAAGCTCTTTCTGCGTTAAACCAGCTTCTTGTCTGAGGCTTTTAAGTAGAGCGATATCAATTTTTTTTCGTGGTTTTGCCATTTTCGAAATATTAATACGCTATTAGATAGAAACTATCTTAAATGATAATTTTTCCTTCCTAATTTGTCTAGCAATAAAGGCATTATTTTTTACCAAGTTTGATTTGAAAACGCATTCATTCAGCGCCGCTCCATCATTATTCCCGAAACCACCAACAAGTCTTTCCTTCTATGGGGCGAAGAAAGGGTTGTATGTGGAGCTGTTTAATAAGCTGGCTGATAAGAGGGAGGTTGCACGTATTCATGCTACCCTCTATCAGCTCGGACAAATACTTTAGACAAATACTTTAGTGTAATTTATACAGTTTCGAGGTTGGATATCACACGCCCTGAAAAGAGAGCGTGAATAAGTCTCAAAATATATTGTTAGTTAAGGTTAGTATAACACCCAAGATTCACAGTAAGTCCCATCGGCAGTTGTTCCGATGTACGTAACAGATAGTCTACAAAATAGTCTTCTATTCAAAAGTGAGTTGGGGTTATAAGTGGAACCATCTCCGGGGCCACCGGTGTTGCTAACATCTATATTCGAACCCAATGGAACCACATTACCATTTCCATCGATATAAATACCAGAGATAGGCTCATATCTTATCGTACTTGCCTTTGATATGAGCGCCATCATCGACCCGTCATCAAACACAACAATCACGCCATGTGTGAATGAAGCAAAGAGGAAGCCTAAAATCTGAGTAGTTAATGGTATGTTGTACGCACCACTAACAAACTGTGACATGAGTATATGAGCTTCGTTTCCGATATTAATTTCCGAAGCGCTTCCAACTATATTGCCGGGAATAGATACAACACCCAAATGATTGGGCAAGTTCCCCGGATACAAGTCCCTCGCTCGGTCTACTATGTCGGGGTTGTTGTTAGCACTTGCTCTCATGTTATTTAGGATAGCTTGAGCTTGCTGCGCTGCTACAAGTACATTCTGTGCAGGCGAGATATTGCTAACTTCAGTATGGCTGTAATTTGGCTCAGACTCGTGATAGACATTGAATGCGTTAACTGTACCGCCAGACGGGTTAACGATTTGAACGTTCACGTTTTGATATGGTTCGAACTGAGCCATAGCCATGGACTTGGCTTGCTGATAGGAGCAGTTGTCACATACCATCATTTTGTATTCTGAATTTGCAAAAACATTTGAACTGAATAAAAACACCAACATGAGCAACAACATTGGTGTGATCTTATAATTTGACTTTATTTCCACAATTTTCTTCCTTAATCTTTGTTATGGTAAGCAGCATTGACACTAATGCTATGTCAAACTATAGTTTGAAAAATATACAACAGGAAGCTGGTTATGAAAAAAATATTAACCACAATTTCAGTATCTTTATTATTAATAATTTCCCTAGAAGTGGTTTTTAATCTATCAGGTACGTATTCTCCAGTGCTAAGTTATTTGGTCAAAAATGGTGGCATACAATCTTGGTGGTCAGGCTTGATAGTGGCCCTGCATGATGGTGTTATCGTTTTAGCTCTATTTTTAGCCGCACTGCTTGGTTTAAGAAAACTAGCCCCAGAGATAATGACATGGAAAAGCATACTGATCATGCAAGCCCCCGTTTCTGTTTTTATTTTTTTACAAAACATCTTACCTTTTGAAATTAAAATATTAACTCCATATACAGTTAGTGGCCTAACAACCAGTTTTGTAATGATGTTTGGGCTACTTGGCTTATATCTGTTGATTAAAAACAGTAATTCACCTCGAGAATTCTAAAATAGGATTGTTAAGTAACTGGCATACATAAACCTTGGATTCTGCGGATATAGGGTGATCTGATAAGCAAGCTTATATCAGCGTAATTTCGTATATTCACAAACCAAGACTTGACTTTTATAAGTAACATGAGCGCTCGTTAACTGCTGATAAAACTCACAGAAGTTTGGTGTGGTCTTTCCCCCGTAAGTCCCGCCTCTCATTTTTACTTAACGAGGTCTCGGCAGAGAGCAAAGTTAGTAAAAACCGTTGGATTGTAACGGCTATGGAATAGCCTTACCAAGATATGCCCTTGATTGTCGTTAAAACGGTCAATCGTTTTTGGTGCAGTAATTCGACATTGCCATTCCCGCATGACATTTTTACTTATCGAAGCCTTGATACAGTTTGAGGCGAGTAAAAACAAGAAAGCTTGACTAGGCAATGGATAGGTAAGTATCACTTTCACTACATTGGGTTAAGAAAATCTATAAAAAAGCAGCGATTAAAGCAAAGCTGCTCAATTAACTGAGCAGCTATTTTGTTATTCAGAACTTATACCAATCGGTATTAGTAAGTGATCATTCAGCGAGAATTGAAATCCATTGAATCTAGGCGCACTGTCGCAGGTCTAATGGGTTAAATCAAGACAGTACAACAACGAGTCAATGGATTTCAAACTCGCCCAAAGGGAAGCCCTGACAGGCACCATAACGACATTGTGTCCTCTCAAAAGGCAACCAGCATTTCTTCGAAGACACGCTTTGTTCTGATACCTGTCAGGGCTTCTGAGCTGATCACCTACTAATGCCGTTTGGTATTATTTAAGAACGACTTTCTTCTACCGGATAAACATCCCTGTCATTCTTTCTAAACACATGATTGAAGAATCGTGAAAATGGACCAAACAACAAATAAAACATAGTAGGTACAAAGAACAAGCTGATTAAAGAACCAAAGGTTAAGCCGCCTATCATCAAGGTTGCCATAGGTTCAAACAATGCTCCACCATTTAATGCCATTGGTGTTAACCCGACTACAGTGGTCAATGTTGTTAACGTAATGGGCGTTACACGTTTCTTAGCTGCGACAATAATAGCTTCTTTCAGCTCGTGAGTCTTCCATTCGATATCAATTTGGTCAATTAACACAATAGCGTTATTAATGATAATGCCCGCTAAAGAAATGATGCCCAAAGTACCAAAAAACGACAGGGGCTCACTAAACAACAACAACCCAACAGGTGCGCCTACAACAATGAAAGGAATAGTCATAAACACCAATCCGACACGACGGAAAGAATTAAACTGAAACATAATTGCCGTTAGCATCACCATAAAGGCATAAGGTAACCCACTACCCAACTTCTGATTGATATCAGCACTGTCAGCTGTTTCACCAGCAATTTCGATACTGTATCCGCCAGACAAGTCCAATGAATCGAGTGTTGGTTGAATAAAATCCAATAACTCAGCAGCGGGCAATACATCACTCTTAGCAGACACTTTAATGGTACGTTGTTGATTTTCTCTGCGTAACTGAGACAACTCGTACTTTGGTATAAAAGTGGCCACTTGATCGAGTGAAATTAAGCGCCCATTAGCCGGTATACTCAAGTTTTCCAAGTCTTCCAAACTGTCTCTAAAATCCTTTTCGGCTCGCAACATAATAGGAATAGAGTATGTACCCTCTCTGAACTCTGAGACATCGGATCCAGAATAGAATGAGTCCATAATTTGCGAAACATTTTCGGAGGTCACACCAATATCACGCGCTTTGTTTTGAGCGATATCGACAACGATTTTAAATATCTTATTACCCCAATCGTTTTCATTCTGGATCATACCCGGTGCTTCTGAGAGGTTCCTTTCAACCTCGTCAGCTAAAGCCAATAAGCGGTCAACATTAGGGCCAGATATTTTAATATCGACGATTCCTGACTCCGAGCCCCCCATTGATAGGCGTTTTATCTTAAACCTTGCTGACGGATGTTGTTCTAACAAATAACGTTGTGCTCTTTTAGAAGCCACCAACGCACCGTCAAAGTCATGTGTGTTGACTAGTATAAAAGCAGATGCTGGGTCAACATCTCCCGGATTTAGAGAAAGATAAAAACGCGGTCCACCATCACCCACATAAATCGTTGTATCAGACACTTCTGGGTTTTCATCTTTGTTGGCAAGCCAGTGCTGAACAGCTAAAGCTTCTTCTTCTGTACGAGTAATGGAAGTCCCTTTGGGCATATCCATATAAATCAAATATTGATTTCGCTCACTCAGCGGGAACATCTGACTTTTAACACCACCAAACAAGTTAGTTGATAGAACAACAATGACATAACTTAAAACCACCACAACGAGCGATAACGGCAGTGCCTTCGAAATCAATTTGCCATAGATGGTCACCAATAAGCTTGGCCCTTTATCCTTTTTCTTAGGTGATTTTTTTGCAAACCAAACACATAGTGGTGGCAGAAAATAAATGGCGGAAATCCATGAGCCGACTAGCATCAAACCGACAACAGCACCGAGAGAATAACCATACTCACCTTCCGTACCAGGCAAGATCAATAAAGGCAAAAATGCAGCAACTGTCGTAATAGATGCTACCGCTAGTGGCGCACCAAACTGCTTACTGGCTAAATACGAGGCGTCTTTAGGATCTATGCCTCTGTCTATTTGGCCTTGAATATCTTCAACAATCACCAGACCATTATCCACCAACAAGCCCAATGCAAGAATAACCGCAGCGATAGACACCACCTGCAACTCTATTCCCATAGGCCCCATTGCTATGATGGTGAACATCACGGTGAATGGCACAATGCAGGCAACAATAACAGCAGGCCGCCAACCTAAAAACAACACTAGTACCAATAAAACAACACCCGCTGTTTGAATAACATTTAACAACGCGTCATTCACGGCTTTGGTCACTTTCGTTTCTTGATAAGTAGAAAAGTTGTATTCAATACCAATCGGCTGAGTGTGTTCAAATGCTTCAACAGCTCTTTTAATAGCGACACCCAACACCTGAATATCTTGTCCCTTTGTCATTTGAACACCAACCATAATGGCTGGCTTGCCGTTGTAAAATGCCGGTGTCGTTTTAGGATCTTCATAACCACGCCGCACATTTAATATATCTGCTAAACGAACATTGTTATCTAGGTCAGGTACTTTTGTTAGGACATTCTTGATAGCCTCCATACTCTTAAGTTCACCATTAGCTTCCAATATTAGGTTGGTATCGCCGCTTTCGAACTGACCAGCAGGAAGAATAACGTTCTGCGCCTTTAGATCGTCCAAAACTTGCTGTATTTGGATCCCAACAGCTGCCAACTTACGCGAATTAATTTCTAACCATATACGTTCTTCCTGAACGCCCATTAAACTCACTTTGCCTACACCACTGACCGTGTATAGGTGTTTCCTCAGTGACTTTGCCGATTCGCGCAATTCTTTGTAATCAAAGCCTTCACCTGTAACGGCAATAGTCGACACAACAACATCACCGTAATCCGTATTAACCGAAGGCCCTTTGGTTCCGTCGGGCAAGTCATCTTTTGCATCATTCATTTTATTACGAATTTCTTCAAACACTTCTGGCAATTCGTTATTAGGTACGGTCTCGTACAACTTCAAATGAATAACAGCCCTACCTGTGGTAATCAGGGGGTTGATATCTTCAATTTCGCTGATCTCCCGCGCTTTCCGCTCAATCGGATCGACGATCAGCTCTTCGATTCTGACCGGTGACATACCCGGAAATTCAGCAGTAACGACAACGGTACGTATAGTGATAGAAGGATCTTCACGCTTAGATAAACCAAAATAAGACGCCACACCAATCAGTATGAGACCGACCATGGCAATAACAGTGAACCTTGACGATTCAACACCAAACCGAGTGAGATTAACCATAATAAGCCCTACTTGTTATCGTCGAGTAATTTGACTTTCATCCCTTCTCGAAGGAAAGAGACGCCAGCAACAGCAATACGATCACCCGGCCCAATACCGTCGATAGCAATCACTTCATTTTCACGAATGCCAGCAATAGCAACAACGCGCTTATTCACAGTCTGGCTTTGCTCATCATAGATAAAAACTGTTGAGTTTATCGGCTCTGATGGATCTCGTTGATCTTCAAATTCAATATTACCTTCAACCAATATGGCTGATAGTGGCAAGGTATAGCCTTGGCCATCGGTAACAGGGAATTCCATACTAACTTCTACCGCCATACCGGTTTTTAGGTTTGGATGTGTTTCTTGTAAAGCGATGACAACCGGATAACTAGACACCGTATTGGTACTCAATGCCAACTCGGTCACTTGACCACTTAAAGCAATCTTGGGGTTGTCAGCTAATCGAACGGAAACAGGCTTTCCAACCACCAAACGGTTGGCAATATCATAGGAGACAGAGAATGTTGCCTCAAAACCACTCGGATTATATAGCGTTGCTATCGTTGTACCTGGAGACACGGTAGTAAAAGAGTCAACAGCCACAGAATTAACTATGCCATCATATGGCGCTTTGAGTTCAGATTTTGATAAGTCTTCCTTCGCGCTGTCTAATTGTGATTGCGCTCTTTCGGCCTACGCTTGAGAGGTCGCGGCAGTGGTCCGCACATTATCCATTTCAGTCTGGCTTATCGCACCATCAAGTCTTAACTTCTCTTTCCTTTCAAGGTCTGCCCTAGCATTCTTTGCTGCTGCTCTGGCTTCATCTAACGCTGCACTGGCTGCTTCAACAGCTAGGTTTAATGCTCTTTTATCTAATGAAACGAGGACTTGATCTTTAGTCACTCGTTGGCCAACATCTAAGTTGTTTTCACCTAAAATTCCGTTTATTTGAAAAGATAAGGACGTAGACTCAGAGGGTTGCAATACGCTCGGATAACGCCTAACAGAGTTATTCTCTTGCTTATCTATCAAGACCGTTTTCAGTCCACGAACTGCTTCAACTTGAGGCTCAACCGCTTCTTGTTCACATGCCGTGAGTACAAAGACAGCAGTCAACATGCTCAATTTAGATAATATACGCATATACATCCTCCCTTCCTATTTTGTGAGATAAGCCAACCCTATCAAACAGTTTCTACTTTGATACAAACCAATGATAGTAGCTGACAGATCATAAATTCAGCTTGATTTACGAATACTATTCAAATGACAACAATTAATTTTATGGCACCTGCAGCACGTTACTCCTTAGAAGAAGAAGAGACTCGCATCCTGAATGCATCAGCCAAATGCATTAGAGAAAGTTCATTACTCGATTTTAAAATGAGTGCTATCGCTAAAGAAGCCGGTATCTCTGTCGGCTCCGTCTATAAACATGTTCGTTCAAAAGAAGATGTTCTTGTCGCTTTAGCAATAAAGGCCGCGGAGTTTACACAAAGCATCATAAACAAAGTGCTCAATGCGCCAATGACTGCGCCGCAAAGGTTATTGAGTCCCCTTCTCTTAGATCCTAAAAAGATTTATGAAGAACCTTTCGGGATGCATCTTGAAATGCTCATCAGCAACGAAGCGCTGCTTAAAAAAGCCTCGCCACAATGGGTTGAAAAACTTTATGTCGCAGACCGTCAAATGCAACAAATTTTCTTTGAGGCACTTGTAGGTGATGAGTTAGATGCCGAAGGTGAGCACCGTGAAACATTAGTCGAGGAATTAATGGTCGGTTTGTGGTCAATGCATGTTGGCTTTATTCAAGTCGCCCTGCATCGTTCAGCCATACGCCCCGATGAATCTCCGAATTCACTACCATTTCCTCTCCCCGTGGATCATAGCTTGGTCAACAATGCGTTTATGTTGATTAATGGTTATCCATGGAAGAAGCCACTTACAACAGATGGCATAGAAACGGCTTCCAAAATGCTAATGGAGTTAGGCTTCCGATAATTCAAGCGCATTACACTCCCACATCGCTATAGCCTTATTAACTTTGACGTTTAACCAGTATGAGTCCTTTACCGCCTCTTACAATAAACTGATAGATACAGTAGGCTAACCATAGAAATGATTGACAAAGAATAGGAAGATCAATGAAAAGGTTAGCCCTCTTACTCGCATCAACTTTGCTAGTTAATACCACTTTTGTATTTCAAGGAAAGGCTCAAGATGGTTGGCCTGAGCTAGAAGGCTCTTACCTTGGTCAAGAACCACCGGGAGACACACCTGAAATCTTTGCGCCAGATTTAATATCCACGAAAGATAACTTTGAGCTAAACTCCGTCTTTTCGCCGCGCGGGAATATATTCATGTTTTCTCGCCGTATTGACGGCGCCTACAAGATGTTCTTTAGCTTTAAAGGAGCAAATGGCCAATGGAGTGAACCTCGCCTCGCCGGTCCATCGAAAACCTACCAAGGCCATGCAGATGTCGATATGGTTTTCTCTCAAGACCAGAAGTGGCTTTACTTCATTTCTGACCGTCCTTTAGAAGGCTATTCATTAGATCGTTACAATATTTGGCGTAGCCGTATCGGCGAGTACGGCCTTGAAACTCCCACGTCATTACCCGCTTTCATTAATGGTCCTGACCATGAGCTATACCCAATGATAGTGCAAGATGGCAGCCTATATTTCTCAGCACAAAGAGAAGACAGCTTAGGTGGCCGCGATAGCTATCGTTCACAATATCGTGATGGTAAGTTTGAAGAACCTGTAAACTTAGGCCCTTCAATTAACAGCCCTCAAAGTGAAGGAGATATTTTTGTCAGCCCAGATGAAAGCTATCTCATTCATGTCTCTTCTGATCGCGACGATGGTTTTGGGCGTGGTGACTTATATATCAGCTTCAAGCAACCTGATCATACGTGGAGTAAGAGCAAAAATATGGGCGCTCTATTTAACTCTGCCGAAACCGATTATTGTCCAATGGTGACACCTGATGGAAAATACTTCTTCTTTAGTCGAGGAGGTGACGTCATGTGGGTAAGTAGCGATGCTTTGGAAAACCTCAGGGACTAAAGTTACTATCGATTAGATTTTTAGTGCTATCTATTGCTGACGGCTCAGCAACAAGTTGATGCCAGAAAAAGCGATAAAAGCTGCCTTAAATCCGCAGCGTCGAGCATTACTCAGAGACAGAAGGTTGTTAGGGCCAGATGCCATATTTAACGCAAAGCAAGCAGGAATGAAAAGAAGTAACGTCCAGATATCCATATGTACTCCTAATTGTCGAAAAATAATAGATTGAAGCTAAAAAAATGAGCTGCGGCTTAACTTCATGGCAACTCATTTACTTTTATAAACTTCGATTACTGGCGAATACCTTCTATTTGAATATCCAAAGTCGCATGAGATGAATCACCAAATACTTGGACACCGAAATCAGCTAAACTCAATGTAGTTGTGCCTGAGAAACCCACGCGATAGCCGCCCCAAGGGTCCTTGCCTTCACCTACCTTTTCTGCGTCGATAGTCATAGACTTTGTGACACCTTTTAGCGTTATATCGCCTACAATCTTAAGATTGCCGTTACCCATATCTTTTATGGATGTACTAGTAAAAGTTGCCGTTGAAAACTTATCAGTATTGAGCACCTTGTCATCTCTTAAATGTTTATCGCGCTCTGCATGATTTGAGTTAAGGCTGGTAACATCCACATTAAAACTAATTTTTGATGCTTCTGGGTTCTTGCTGTCATAGCTAAATTTACCATCGAAATCGTCAAAACGGCCCGTTAACCAGCTATAGCCCAAATGCTTTATTTTAAAATTAACAGAAGCATGCGCCCCTTTCGTATCCACAATGTAATCGGCAGCATTTGCCAAAGGCATCATTAGCAGGCTACCTAAAACGCCTGCAATCATCATCTTCTTCATTTTCTTACTCCTGACTTTAATATTCGAACTAATGTACGGTCTTTATCAACAAAATGGTGTTTCAATGCTGCTAGAGCATGTAATACCGCTAGCCCTAAAATGCCATAGGCTAGCCATTCATGGATATTACCTGCAACATCTTCTTGGTTGGTGAATAACTCTCCTAATGAAGGAACGGTAAATAAGGCAAAAACTTCGATTCCACGACCATCTGCTGTAGAGATAAAATACCCAGAAAACATAATAGCCAACATCAAAACATACAGCAGCAAATGAGTAAACTTAGCTACTTGAATTTCCCATGGTTTATGGGTTTCTATCGTTTTAGGTGACGTTTGCATCAAGCGCCAAACTAACCTAAAACACCACAAAAACAGCAACGTGATACCTACTGACTTATGCAGTGACGGCGCTCGGCGATACCATTCACTGTAGTAGTCTAAATCAACCATCCAGTAACCTAGGCCAAACAAACCAAACACTGTTAGCGCCATCACCCAATGCAAAGTGATACTAAGCCAACCATAACCTTCTGCGTTATTTTTTAAAGACATCTTAATTTTCTCAATCCAGTTCAGCTTATTACGTTAGCTTGTGATCTGCGAGTTTAAACTTCCGACACAAATAACGGTAGGTAAAACTAAACCCTGGGAACATTGCAATCACCTTGCCGCTTTTGCTTTTGTACCAGCTATTGCAACCACCGTTGTGCCATACGGTTTTTTCCATCTCCCGATGAATTTTATCGGTATACCTTTGCTCCGCTTCGGGTAACACTTCAATGTTCTTTTTGCCATTTTGGATCACCTGTTTAATGCTATTAATGACATACTTAATCTGCGATTCAATGACAAAAATAGCTGATGTGTGACCAATGCCAGTGTTAGGCCCAGTAACAACAAAAAAGTTCGGAAAGTGAGGTACTGTTGTGCCCAAGTAAGCTCTTGGATAATCGTCCCAAAATTGATTCAGTGATTGGTTATTTCGCCCTTTTACTTCATATGAAATCAATCCGTCAGCTGCATCATAACCTGTAGAGTAAACAATAATATCAACGTCTTGTTGATTGCCTTGTGTTGTCTTAATGCCTGATTCATTGATTGAATCAATACCATCGAATTTGTCATGCAGAGTCACATTTTCTCGAGCCAATGCCGGATAAAGTGTATTCGACACCAAAATACGTTTACAACCGATGGTAAAGTCCGGTGTTAACTTGTTTCTCAGAGCTGGATCTTTGACTTGTTCTTCCAATAGTCGTCTTGAAGGTATACCACCTAACACATTAAGCGCTGCTCGGCTGTATTTAAACCCTACAACTCTAAACTCCAACGCCCAATAAATAGTTTTTCTCAATAACTGGTATGCCCAAGGCTGTCTTAAGAGCCGCCGCTGCCAAGGCTTAAAAGTGTAGTCGTTCCTCGGTAGGACCCAATGTGGAGTACGCTGAAACACATGCAGATGCTTCACTTTATCAGCAATGGCAGGTATAACTTGAGCGGCACTAGCTCCACTCCCAATAATGGCAACCCTTTTGCCTTTGTAATCAACATTGTGATCCCAGTCATTCGTATGAAATGAGGGACCATTAAACAGCCCTTTACCTTTAAAATCAGGAATAACAGGCTTACTCAATTGCCCAGACGCATTCACCAGAAACTGAGCGGTAAGCATTTCGTTATTATTTACATGGACTCGCCAAACAGACTCAACCTCGTCCCATTCAGCTTGATCAACATTCATGTTAGTGAGCGTTTTATCGACTAAGCCGTATTTTTGGAAGATTGATTCGGTATAAGCCTTAAGCTCTATTTGTTCTGCAAATAATTGCGTCCAATCATAAGACTCAAAGGAAAACGAATATAGCGGTGATTGCACATCGACAGCAGCACCTGGATAACTATTTTGAATCCAGGTCCCACCAATAAATGAACGGCGTTCAAGAATGACAAAATCGTCAATCCCGTCTTTCAGTAAATTAATCGCAGCGCATTGGCCACCAAAACCGCTGCCAATAATAATAATAGAATAATGTTTACTGCGCATAATGACTAAACTAGTTTTGGGTTGGTCGAAATAGTTGAAACTTGTTGAGCTCTTCTATTGTGTAATAATCACCTGCACCGCCACCTCGCATAACAGGTTTTGCTAAAACAGTATTATAAACACCGTCAGTAATCACTGACCGATTAATGTGCACGCCCACGACTTCACCCATCACTAACCAGCTATCACACAATTCACCATTAGCCCCCTGCAACTGCACAACTTGAGATAATCGACACTCCATGCTCACGAGACTCTGTTTAACTCGCGGCACCTTCACGAGTTTCGATGGTACATGTTCTAAGTGAGCAAAGTTGAACTCATCTGTTGCTGCATCTAGAGGCGCACTCGTTTGATTCATGGCCTCAACCAAAGGCTGTGAAACTAAGTTCCAACAAAACTCTCCTGTTGCTTCGATATTTCGAATGGAATCTTTGTAACCTTGGCTAGAGAACCCGATAATTGGTGGTGTGTAATTAAATGCATTAAAAAAGCTATAGGGAGCCAGATTCAAGTTACCCACTGTATCTTGCGACGAAATCCAGCCAATAGGCCTAGGTGCAATAATGGCATTGAAGGGGTTGTGATCTAATCCGTGCCCGTCTTTGGGTTCATAGAAATGATTATCGGTCAAAAATTAAACTCCACGGTTGAAAATGCATAAAGCAATATACTAGAGCGTGCCGATCTTTGCCGTATATTTTTGCAGCCAGATAAGCTGCCACCTCAATGATTACTTTGTATGGTGCGCCATTACATTAACCTCCATACTTATATTAAAATAAACAAGTCGATTCGAGAGTAAGATGACCATTCCACTACTCAGCATTTAATCGCAAGCTGGCTACTCATGCAAAGGAAGTTCACACCGGACACTCCGCGAGTACCGACAGCCGGTAAGAATCAGGGTACGGAACAAAATGAATGGTTTTTACTCAATATTATGCAGCGGTTACCCTGTAGGATCTAAAGAAATGATATAAGGTGTTTTTAGTGTAATGTTTTCTTGTACATTCGGGTCTAACCACTATATTCATACGACAATTCGAAGGCTATCAATCTTTGGTGTGCGAATTTTTGTTCTAAACAGTAAATAACTCGTTAAAAAGCTAGACAACAAAGATCAGTAGTTCCCAAACTTGGTCACTAAGCTCAGTGACTTTTAATGACTCTAAAGAGGAAAATATCAATGCTTGGATATGTAACAATCGGTGTAAGTGATATGGAAAAAGCTGAAGCTTTTTACGGTGGCTTACTAGGTGAATTAGGCGCTAAACAATTGATGGGTATGGATCGTATCAAGTTCTATGGCAAAGAGCCAGGCACACCTATGCTTTCAATCTGTATTCCATTTGACGAAAATGATCCATCTCCAGGTAATGGTGTTATGGTTGCATTTTCTGGTGGCGACAAAGCAGGTGTAGACGCTTTATACGCGAAAGCTATTGAGCTAGGCGCAACAGATGACGGCGAACCAGGTCAGCGTTTTGATTTCTTCTATGGTGCTTATGTACGTGATGAAGATGGCAACAAAATTTGTTTCTACGAGATGACCGCATAGAAATGCTGTATCGATTGTCGTAGCTCAGCTGTTATGAGCTACGACTTATGAGTTCAAACTAGAACGTCCAGGTAAAACCCCCACCTAATTGCAGGAAATCAACGTCAGTTTGATTATTCTCGCTGATGATCTCATCATCACCAAATACTTGTGCAACAAAGACATCGAGTCTGGTAACGTCACTAAAGGCATAGCCTAACCCAGCACTGATATGATAGTCCCAAAATGACGGTGCCAACGAAGCCTGCAAAAATTCAACAACAACAGGGTTTAAAGGTATTGTTTGCCCACCAAAGCCGAGCGTTGTGTTACCCCCAAAGGAACTACCCAAATCTTCCCTACGCAAGTCGCTCGTCACACCAAAACCAAAGCGATACGCCCATTTGTCTTTGGCGTACTGAATACCTGTTGTGAATACCTCTTGATCTTCCCAAATATCTTCATAAGAGTCAGCGCTTCCCCAGCCTTTAAATAACAGCGCGGCTTGCCAATCCCAATGTTCGGAGAAACGATAACTGATACCCAAGACAATTTCCTGCGGTTGTTCTAATGGAAGCGTGCCGAATTCACTACCACTGATTAAGAAAGCATTGTCGAACTCAAAAGCTAGCGGTGTTGAATATTGTGCAGAAAACGAGAAATTGTCTTTGTCATAAAGTATACCCAGAGTTCCCCTAAAACCAATATCGTTCACTGTACCCGCAGATTGCACAGGACCAACATCAAGTAGTCCAAACCCCATTGTCGCCGTAGCGCCAATACTCCAATTATCATTGATTCTCTTTGCGATAGAAAAGTTGTTACCAAAAGCAATATAGTTAATAGCTGGACTCAGTGGCGTATCATTTCTGAAGTCAGCACCTAACCCTGCGGTAATACCAAATCCCCCTCCAATAGCAATATCATCACTCAACTGTGTAATAACAGAGGCATTGGGCACTAGAAAGTTAACTGTATCTGATTTCCCCGAAAATGGTGCCCCAGTCACTATACCGTCATGGTTTAACCTAAAATCAATATTGACGTAAGCTGCACCGAAGGTAACGGTTCTAGGCGTCTCTTTAAACTTAAGTAGGGTTGCGGGGTTACCAAATACAGCAGAAGTAGCCGTATAGGGATTGGCATAAGTCGATGCTCCAAGACCACCAGCAATAGAATCATAAGACAAACCGAAATCATTTCCCCAAGGACCGGCAATGGACAGACATGAGCAACTACTTAAAACCACAGTTCCAACTAATTTACGCATTCCAACTTTCCTCTTTAATTATAATAGATAATCTAAGTCTTTAGTTACGCTTTGAAAGAGCTAACCATATCGCTCATAGAGTCGACGTTAGAACTCACCACAAGCGCTGTTTCGTGTGTTTGAACAGCAATATCTTTTGCTTTTTCTGCAGAGGAAGCCAAAACAGAAACGTTTTCATTAATACCTTCTAACACTTGTGTTTGCTGTTCAGCAGCAACAGCCACCTGACTAGCGTGATCGTTAATTTTCCCAGACAAATCAGCAATGGTATTCAAAGAATTGACTGCTCCATCTGCATTTCGTATTGTCTCTTGCGCTTTTTCTTGGCTCCTTTTCATGGCAGCAACAGCCGCTTCAGACCCCGTTTTAAAGTCAGATATTATCGCGCCTATTTCTTGAGTTGATTCTTGTGTTTTATTAGCCAACGTTCGCACTTCATCAGAAACGACAGCGAAGCCTCGACCATGTTCGCCAGCACGCGCAGCTTCAATAGCTGCGTTTAACGCTAATAGGTTAGTTTGGTCAGCAATTTGTGTAATAACAGCGAGTACATTTCCAACTTTCTCGCCACTCGTTGCGAGTTGATCGACAACTTCTGCGGCTGCTGAAACATCGCGCCCTAACCCTTTCAAATCCCCAATAGTGGTGTTGACGACGCTTTGCCCTTGTCTAGCAGACTGGTCCACATCCCCAACTTCTTTAGCAACTTTAGTGATGTTTTCTGCCACTTCTTGAATCGCTTGAGTCATATGCTCTATTGCAGTAGATACCTGCCCAGACATCTCAAACTGCTCAGCCACACTATCATTCGAATTCTCCGCTAATTGCTTTAGCTTCTTACTCTCAGAATCAAGCACAGTATTTGACGAAATGATATTACTGACAATATTCGAAAACTTATCTAACAAGCCTTGGAAAGACACGCCAACATCCCCTATTTCGTCCTCTCTGCGGACCAAAATACGATATGACAAGTCATTATTTGATTCGATGGTTTTAATATCGCTATTAAGAAGGTTTAATGACTTTTGAACATCTCTTAAGACATAAACAAAGGCAATAATTATTCCAATTGATAGTACGAGTGTCATCGTAATGATCAAGGTTGTCATAAAAGCCCTAATTTCAGGG
Organism: uncultured Pseudoalteromonadaceae bacterium; assembly: GCA_964640795.1. Classification (GTDB taxonomy): domain Bacteria; phylum Pseudomonadota; class Gammaproteobacteria; order Enterobacterales; family Alteromonadaceae; genus M269. The sequence goes on from CAZXIN010000004.1 coordinate 44,310, forward strand.
ATCAAAATAGCAAATCGTTCGGTATGATATATCAGCTTTTTCAACGGTGGCTGTATTTGGCTTATAAATTCGTCTCGACTAATGCTGCCCTGCTCAAGCTCTCTAATTTTGCCTAGCATCTGGTCATTAGCAATGATATCTGCTTCACATATATCGATCGCCTCCCCGAATCCCAATAACCTGAATAGAAGCACTTCAACACTGATAACAGCGTCAAGGCAAGCAATCGCCTGTTCTTTCGCAAACAAAACGCCTTGCCTCATACCTTGCTCATGAAAGTCGCTACTGTTTCTATTGAGAAGTGGAGACACCTCACCATCTTCAGGAAGGCTTTCTAACTTATTGATATTGATGAGGATAGTTTCAATACCAATACCATGTTCGCGTTCAAGAAATGTAAAATATCCAGTCTTATTTATTTCGATCATGCTAATGATGTTCATGACTAACAACACAAACAGACTAATCAAAAGTACCTTAAATTTGGTCTCTATACACCATTCACTCATACACCAACTCTCACCCCATCATCGCAACTAGATTCTAAAAATCATCCATGAGGCACAATGCCATAAAGGTATAGCTCACAAATAAATAATAAAAAAAGGATATTTAAATATGTAGTATGACTTAACAAATAACGCAAGATTATATAGTTCAATTCATAAAAATTTAAATTAAAAAAAACAAAGGACTATACAAAAGTATAATCACTTTACACGGCTACATTATAGATGCATTAAAAAATAATATAATATGAGAAGGTAAAATATTAACACCTGCTTGTTCACTATCATAGACGGTAAAAATTTTTAGCGCAAATTCAGTTAACAATAAAAACAAAACGTTACTTTTAAAGAAGCCTTAACGGCAGTGAAGCTACGGAAAAGATTTCGTCAGGCTCTTGACCTCTAACTTAAAGTGGCGACGCTGCTCTTGCAGCCAACCCGTTTTCTTATAGCGAGTTAATATACGTTCAACATCCTCTGCCAACACCGAATGTTCGGCATGGAGATAGTGATAGAGACCAACAGACGTCAGCAAATAACTTGACCATTTAGGATGTTGTTCAAACATCTCTTCTGCAACTAATGACTCTGTCAAGATGACTGCTTGTAGCTTATTGGCGGCTAACATCTCTAGTGTTTGCTCTTTCGATACGAGTTCCAATACATCAAAAGGTAAAGGGCTATTTTCCTGATAATCTTGCAGTGCTTTAAATCCTCTCACAGTCCCTACCAGACTCAATTGATTTACATCGCAATCCATTTCTGTGTTTGACGTAACTTTACTGCAAGCCTCCTTGTTCACAATTAAAATCACATTAAAGGTCACAAGTGGTACGTCAACTTTGATCAAGTTTGGGTATGACCGACTCACCGTTCCAACCCTTCCACGTAGTCCATCTAATCGACCAGAGTTAGCTTCCTTATAACTTCGAGCTAAAGGAACTTCATCATATCGAACCTTTATACCCAGCTCTTTGTAAGCTCTTTCCAACACACTCCGCGTAAATATTTCGATAGACCTCTCGCCAGCTTTATCTAAAACGATCACTCGTTCGATATCGCCTTCATGCGCCCAGACTGCCATCGGAGCGACAGTAAAGACCATATAGATCAGCAAATGAATCGTTCGAGTTTTTAAATACGGCATAAAACAGCAACAACACCTGTCTAAAGAACTAAAGTATTAACAACAAGCATATGAAGAGATAGCAACTCTCGCTACAGACTTTGAATATTTATTTTGCCAGTAACAGGCTGTTTAAAACACAAATATCGACCTTTCTGTCAATCGGATGCTCGACCACAGCACTTAAACATTCAGAAGGATTCTTTATACAATACGTTTTACCTCACCATAAACAGGATCAATCTACCCGTTTGTATATGAGTGTCTGGGCACCGCAACTGCATGTCACGATGCCTCAGTATATATGACTAGTTACTGCTGAATATTAAGGCTCACACTAATAGAGCCAGCTTTATCAATAGACAAACTCCTTAATTGAGCAAGACTTGATACACCCTCGATAGATTTACTAACAGAAGTGAGTCGACCATGGTCACTCATGAATATGTATAAAGTTTGCTTTTGCAGATCGACTAAAATGAGATCATCAAACCCATCACTATTCATATCTTGAACAATCGACTGTGAGTTTGACTTCTCAATTGATACGCCTAACGCATCTAGCTCTTGGCTGAATGACAACGTATCCGTTGTCTCTACAGTCGAACCTTGTTCGTTAACAGGAGCTGGCGCAAAGGGGCTCGATACATTGACAAAAACAAGCCCGGTAACTGAACCTCCAGAACCGCTACAAGAAATCGTGATGAACTGACTACTATTAATGAAGGTCGAAAAGGCACCAGAAGTTGGAATCGTTCCAACAGCAGAGCTAAAACAACTATCAGTATTGAATGAACTCCATATTATGCTGACAAAGCCGGGATTAAATAAAAAGGGCGGTGATGCGAAAACCGTAATTGAAGGGGCTGGCGGTGAGACAGTCAGATTTGCTGTACGACTTACCGTGCCACTACTTCCCACACAAGTTAAGGTCACAGTCAGATCACTGTCATTACTTGGCGAGACATTCATGTTGCCCGAAAGAGTATTTATCACGAAATCTCCGGTGCTAGAACAACTGTCAAACCCCGTAGTGTTCCACCTCAGTGTCGATGATTGACCAACTCGTATAGACGAAGGACTAAAAGAAATATCAACTGCCGGAGATATCACTGACAAAGAAGCTGTTGCCCCTGAACCGATACTAAAATCGCATTCTATGGTGGCATTTAAGCTCGTGCTAGGTGTTAACGAAATAGAGCCATTAGGTGCAATAAAGAACACCCCCGGTACGCCTCTAATAACGCATGATGAGGCAGAAGGGTCATTTGCAGACCATGCTAAAGTCGTCGACTGTCCCGGACTAATTGAAGAAGGGAAAAAGCCGATAAAAGCTTGTGGCCCATTGAACTGAGCCCAAGCCTTAGGCGCCATAGCTATAAAAAATATAGCAAGTAGAAGATGAAATTTAAGGTAAGGGTGGTGCATGATATTTCTCCGCGTATTGTTAGTCATAAAAGTATAAATATGATTGTTAAATCAATGTGTTAAAACCGAAAGCTTCAAAGTACTAATAGGGCTATCTTTCTCAACTCAGCTTAGAAACCACCTTTTGGGGTGTGTAAATCAGCTATTTATTCTTGTAACTATCAATCTAAGTAAGAGGCTTATACCTCACCAGCTTTCAAAAAAGGTAAAAAAAGACACCAATTTATAGTATAGCCAGATCTGGTAACTTTGCTTACCTTTACATTTTAAGCTTCAAGTACGCAAATGCGCATGACAACAAGATGTATAAGGAATGGTCATTAGTGTTGGCTCAACCGGATTAACTTGTTTGGCAACAAAGCCTCTGCGGGCTATTGAACTTTGATGTATGACATTTTTTCAAAAAGTGTGTTTTGTGCGTAGCGCGGTTAACTTTACTCAAATGTTCACTTATGAGAGCAGATTGATATAAACTCAGCCAAGTCTAATTTTAATATCATATCAATCTTGGGGTTACCATGATGTTCAGGTTGTTTTGTTTAGTAACATGCCTATTGCCCACACTGACTACTTTTGCGTCTTCCTATGACCCTCTAACTGCTGATCCGGTTGATATACTTCCGACGTATCCCCCGTCCGTTGTTGAGCTATCTTTTGACAGCTTCGGTAGTGAACTCAATGGGCATTTATACCAAGCAAATGGGCAAGGCCCGCACCCAACAATTATTATGTTGCATGGCCTTCCTGGTAACGAGAAAAACCTCGACTTAGCGCAATCGATGCGCCGAGCAGGATTTAATGTCTTGTTTTTCCACTATAGGGGCGCTTGGGGGAGTGAAGGTTATTATAGCTTTTCAAACACCATTGATGATGTAGGTAGCGCACTTAGCTTTCTTCGAGGAGAAAAAGCAACTAACGAATATAGAGTCGACGCTAACAACCTTATCTTATTGGGTCACTCGATGGGCGGATTCTCAGCCTTGCAAGCCAGTGCTCGCGATCAATCCATTCAATGTACGGTAGGTATCGCTGCCGCTAACTTTGGTACCCGAGTCGCTTCTGAGGAGGCTTTACTCGGCTTAGCAAATTATACTGAAACAGTTGGCCCTCTCAATGTTCAGAAAAACACCATCGCCGATGACATTAGAAATAATAAGAAAGCTTTTGATGTGCACAACCTAGCCCCCAAATTGTCAGGTAAATCTATTCTATTGATTGCTGGTGATGCGGATACTGTATTACCTCCTGATACCATTCACAAACCCATGGTGTCGGCATTTAAACAGAATAAGCGCATTAAGCTAACAGATAAAGTCATCACAGGTGATCACTCTTTTTCATGGAGTCGATTTGAGCTTGCAGACAATGTGATCAAATGGTTAAAAAGCAACTGCCTTTAGTTTGATAATTAAAGCACACCTAAGCTCATCAAATTGAAAACAAGTCATTATGTTTTTTGAAATCATCAATATCATCATCAATGCCGTGTTAGGGAATGTGTATTGGATCGGTGCAAATATTGTTTTTGCCGTTCCATGGAGTCAAAACTACTTCTGGGGATTGACCTTCATATCATTGATTGTCTGGGGAGCAGAATGTGCTATCCCTTGGCGCAAGTCCCAAGGTATTTTCCGTCACGATTTCTGGCTTGATGTCTTTTATATGTATTTTAATTTCTTTATTTTCAGTATTGTGATCAACGGTGTGTACGACGCTTTGGCTTATACCTTCTATACATACGATATCACCATGCAGTCGTTAACCTTAATCTACTTGGACGATTTCAGCCCGCTTTTACAACTTGTTATCTTCTTTGTTTTACTCGATTTTTTTCAATGGATCACCCATTTTGCCATACACCGCTTTAACTTTTTATGGCGTTTTCATCAGGTTCATCATTCAATCAAAGAGATGGGTTTTGCAGGGCATTTACGCTATCACTGGATGGAAAATGTCATCTACAAGCCATTAAAAACATTGGGGATTATGTTGCTCGGCGGATTTGAACCGGAGCAGGCTTTTATTGTTCATTTTTTCACTATCATCATCGGCCACATCAATCATTCAAACTTGAAGATAAGTTATGGTCCACTTAAATACCTTTTGAACAATCCGATTATGCATCTCTATCACCATGCATACAACTTACCTGAAAATCGTCGTTATGGAATGAACTTTGGTTTGACACTCAGTATTTGGGATTACGTGTTTAGAACAGCTTATGTGCCTGAAGATGGCGGTGAAATAAAGCTTGGTTACCGAGGAGATGAAAATATGCCACCTCAGTTTTCCAAGCAATTGACCTATGGTTTTAGTAAGGTAACCTGAACTCGGCATTAAGAGTTCAGGTTAAGTGACAAAAAAATAGCGCCCTACTTTTTAACCCACTTCCCTGCACTGCTTTGTATATATTGTCCAGCTTTTGTTTTTTCCTTCGCTTTATCAGCGGCCAGTTTAGCAATTGATGCCAAAGGAACGTTATTTTGCTGCGCTAACTGTTGATATCTCTGACGCCTCTTCTCGTTGACTTCAGCGACCAATTTGGCTGCTGCACTATCTTGCTTGACCAAACCAACATAACCATCATTTTTCTCGCCGATAATACCTTGAGCTTTTAAATCACTTAATGGACTTGCAACACTGCTAAATGAGACCAATAGGAGTGCAATGCTTAAGGTTTTTAATAAAATTTTCATCGCTAATTATCCTTAAAAAAGTTCACTGTCATCGCTGAAGATATCGTTCAGCGCTTTATCTATCTTGATCAAAATCTCATGCTGAATTTTTACATTAAGATTAATTGTTATGGGTTCTGACGCGGCCACTTCAATTCTCGGTGCACAAGCAGCAAGACAACAAGCCGCGATAAAAAGAGGTAATATTTTTTTCATTGAGTACGTTCCTGATACTGTTGTTGTACTTTCTCTGTGAGTTTGTCTCCCAGACGCAAACTTTGCAGTAACTGATAAAGGTTTTCTTCGTGAGTGTAGTTAAAATTAATCGCTTGGTCGATATCTGGGTTTCTTCCTTCAATACTGACAGCCAGTGTTAAATCACCAGCTGGGGTAAAATTAACCGTACTATTCAACACTTCAAAATCTAAATTTTCCAGCAGATTTAATGCCTGTGCCGCTTGCTCTGACGACTGCTTTAAATTTTGTACTTCTGGATTATCCTTAATCCGAATAAAGCCCGGTGTAATATTATACAATTTTCCTTCTTTTACATGAACACCTGATGAATCAAACTCAAGTGGGAAACGCCCACTGACTTCACCTTGTAATGCAATGCCTTCTTGTGATTGTAATTGAGCGAGTTCATCTAAAGTAATGTTGTCTAACCTTAATAACGAAATCCCCGTTGCTTCAGGCTGTAACGCAATGCTATCGATAGACAAGCTACCATCTAACAGTTGACCTTGAATATCAGCTAGGCGCAGATCCACGTTTTCGCCTGATATTTGTCCAGATAATGTACCTTTCAGGTCATGAATAGATAAACCAGCATCCACCTGCCCCAATTGAATAGAGCTAGTAGGATCAACTTCAATGACATTTCCATTCAAACCACCAGTGAGCAACACATCAATACCGGCAGCTTTAATGTCGTCATACTGCCCATCACCGGAAAAGCTTGCTCGCCATTGTCCGCTAACATCACCAAGGCGTTGCCTATTAGCTGACGCTTGCCCTGCTATTTGAGTAAGGCCATTGGCCACCAAACCCAAAGACAAATCTTGTACCAACGCATTGGTTTCTTCACTTTGTGCTTCCATTTGCACTGTCAAATCGTCTCCGGATTTCATCAAATCCGCCTCACCGTGAAGGTGGTTTGGCCATTCAAACACAAATTTAGCTTGTTCTGGGTTCACTAAGTGAAGCTGGGTAAACCACTCGTCAATAGCGAAATCACCCTGTTTACAGTGTTTGAAAGCAGTGTTTAACTCCCCTTTCAATGCCTTTATCTCATCACTCCCGAGCGTTAACTGAATAGGGGTATTGGTATCAAGGGTCATCGACTGACACTGGAAACTGTCATTTTGCCAATCACGCACGGCAACTTTGGGCGCTAAATTAACAACCCAATCCTCATCATGAAGAAAATCCCCTTCGCCACTCACATCAATATCGGCAGCAATATTGAGCCAAGAAGGCGTTTTAGCTTGCAGCGCCCAACGTCCTTTCTGTTGCTCTGCAGAAGCTTTAACTTGTTCCAGCGTCAACTGAATGTCGCTGGTGTTAATCTTTATATCACCGCTAAAGTGTTGTTCGCTATCGAACTGACTTCCTTCTTTTAGAACAAAGCTAAACACCTTAGGCAATTGTTCTTGTTGCACCAAAGTTGGCCATTCAACTTGCTTATAAATATCGCCAAATTCACTAAAGGATCCATGAATAGTTTCGGTTAATCTGGCCTGCCACTGCTGACTATTCCCAATCAAGTCAATTTCCCAAGGTGTTATCCAAGCGAGATTAAGCTGCTCATGTTTTATATCACCACTAGGCACTACAACGTGGGCTTTTAAACTCTGAGTCATAGTATCGAACTCAAAACCACTCATTAGCTCACCTGATAGCAATGCGCTTTCCAAGCCTAGTTTTTTACTATCAACTATCTTTTGTTCATGTATCAGCTTTGTCAGCAGATGACCCTGTATAACCAACGAGCCGTCAAGTTCTTCGCCTTCCCAGCTCAAACCCAAAGTACCTAACGTCTTACTTAAATATTCGACAACAGCATTAAGAGGGTACGATGTATCATTATTGTGTGTGACTGATATTTGAATAGGTAATTTAACCTGATCGTAAATCACTTCTGCTTTCGCGATGTTAAGAGCAGGTAATTGCTCAGGCAATGGCAACTGAAAAGCCTGCTCTGCCTCTGTTGATTGCTCTGAGGGTGCTTGTTGATACACCAATTGTAGATAAGCAACATCAATCGCGGTTGCTGATAAAGAAAAATCCATCAGCTCAACCCAACTGAGCTTAATACCATCAGCTTGAATTTTTACGCCACCTTGCTCATAAACAAGCCGGTCTACCCTCAGCTGTGTTGGCTTCTCCCAGTCAGCACTGCCTATTTGGATTGATGATTCAAGAGGTGTCAGACGGATTGCTGACGGCAACCAGTAAGGTAAAGTGACACCTAAAGATATAGCCAGCAATAGAACAGCCGAACCACCAATAAGTAAGACTCTAGGTAAGGTCATTTCAGTGTCCCACAGGCTGGGATATGGGGTATATTATGAGACTTAATTGAGATTCAACTTATACAAAATGGCTGCAGTGTCATTAAGACAGCCACAGCCTACAGAAAATTCCCTAAAAGTTGAGACGAAAGATCGAAAGCCTCACTAGTCAGTGAACTTCTGCTTAAATGTGTCAAAAGAAAACATATGTTCTTTGTCATTTAAAGGTTGATGACAAGCATAACAACCCGCTTTATCCACATTGGCATTGTGCTGCTTATCTGCGGTAAAGAAAGCGTAATTCCAATCGGCGTTGCGTAGTCGTTCAGGTATAGTTGGACCAAATCCAGCCTGACTCTCCATCACGGCGTAAGCAGCTAATGCATTCTTTTTATAGTAACCATCAGGACCAGTCACAGGATTACCTGCGTCGTCTAGCACAGCGCGATATACTTCCATAACTATCATCGAATCAGCTGCAAGCTTGCCCGACTGCTTATAACTCTCAACCGCTACTTTATTCGCGTATAAATCACGCACTTGTTTATTGTCCGGACGATTAACCGTCTTGTAATATACAAAATCCTGTTTGTAGTTAGCAGGAAAGGTCATATCCTGATTATTTACGGCCTGGGAGGCAACCGAAGGTTCTGACTTTTTCCCCAGCGTCTGAGCATTAAAAAAGGCCGCTAGGTCACTCATATCTTCATCAGTCAAACCCGCAGCCATGGCATTCATCAGAGGATTGGTGCGCTTGCCATCACGAAACGCTTTCAATTGATTAACGATATAGGTTTTGTTTTGACCCGCTAAACTTGGAATATTGTCAGTAGTACTCGTTCCAGTGCTGCCATGACATGCAGCACACGCTTCTGATTTAATGTTACCAGCATCTACATTATCTGCTGAGGCAACCATAGTTGAGAAAGACGTTGTAGCGCATAGGAGTATAGGTAAGAGTTTTCGCATATTAAAATCAGAGCTATCTAGAAAATTCGCTGCATTTTAACCTATATGAAAAGATAATGGCATTTCACCAACTCACAGATAAGTTACTTAGCGCAAGAAAATAACTATTAATATAGAATTCGACAAAACTGTCAATGTCATCTTTCTAAAGGATAGTGATGTCAACTGCCGCAAGTTCTAAAACCAAACGAATAGCCCTGATTAGCATCATCCTGCTAACTCTAGTCACCACACTTACCCTGCTGTATATCAAAAATGTTGGGGATTCGACTGACTCAAGCGTTTTAGTCAAAGGATCAGGCACTCCTACGCTAACAGTACCCTCACCCCAACTACCAGACGAACCGACGGAAACCAATCAGGTTCCAATGCGTGTGAACCTAGAGCAAGCAGATACCAATCAGTCTGGACAATTGGTTGTTAAACAAAGACCCGACTGGAAGCAAGACGGAAGCTTAAACCAACACTTTGAAGCATTGAAGTTAGCAGCGGATAACGGGGATGAAGCAGCAGCGCACATACTCGCCATGAACTTAAGACATTGCTACTCTAGCGTAGTAACAGAGGTAGAGTTTGACGAAGTGCTTAGTGATGCCTACGAAAACAATGACAGCAGTAATCGTATTCGCTTCATAACCGAACGTTTTGACTATTGCAAAGGCATCAATAAAGAACAGCGTAGCCAGTTTTATAAGTACTTCGAAATAGCCGCAAACTTAGGCTTTGTGCCCACGCAGGAAGTTATTGCGAACATTACACCAAAGTTATTTATGGAATCTCAAGGGTATGCAAAGCTTGAAAGAAAGGAATTCTTAAAAAAACGCGATCAATTTATACAACAAAAACTCTCTTACCTTGAATCCGCTTCTCAACAAGGCAGTCTTAGAGCCATAAATCAGTTATCCGGTATGTACTATTCACAAAATTACGGTTCAGGCGGATTCCTCAAAGCCTTTGTTCTGAATCAAGCGGTGTTAGAACTCACCGACGATGACAATAGGTACAACCGCTTTAGTCGCTATCAACAAAATTTGCATAATAAACTCTCACCAGAAGACGTTGATAAAGGACTGTCAATGTCGAAAGAATTGCTAGAAAAGATTAAACAAAAAGGGACGCTTTATTCGTTTTAAACTTTAGGGTCTGCTGATCTTTGATGTATGAATTTCGTTCAATTCAAACACGTTTTATGCTGCGTTTGTTTACTCTTTATACTGTGTTAGTTCATATTTATGTATGACTGCAAGGAAGCAAGAGATAGGACGCCAAAGCCGAGATGACTACACGTCACATGAAATGCCTTGTCTAAATAGCAAACAATTCACTGCAAAAGATACAGTAAAGCTCAACAGACCCTAGAGATCGATACGGGGAAATAAACCCCAAGGCTATTCAACCTTGGGGTTTTTGACTAAATACGACTTACTCGTCTTTGAGTAGAATAAGCGGCACTTTTTGATCTATAACAGCTTTGTTATATGCTTCAATATCTTGCTTAAGCACGGTGTCGAATGCGTTTAGCTGCTCATCGATTTTAGCAACAGCTTCATCATAATAAGCCAACGCTTGGTCAGTAGGACGCTTATCTCCACCCGCAGACATACCGAAGACCGTATTCAATTTGTCATTTAATCGAATAGGCTTACCAAGGGGGTCTTGTTCACTTTTCAGTTTAGTTTGATAAAGCACTTCTTCAATGGCTTTTATCTTCTCAAGAATACCCTTACCTTGCTCCACCAGCGACTCGTACTCGTCCATTTTCGCTACTTTCTTATTCAGTTTTTCAACCTCTGAACGAATGGTACGAATTCTTTGAATCGCCAAATGTGTGTTGTCTAGTTTAGTAGAGATCTTCGATAAGAATGCTTGTTGCAATTCAAAGTCTTGCGCTGTCGCATCGGTACGTGGGTCTGGCAAAATAGCAAATGACTCCGTTTGAACTTGCTCACCTACCGTCATCCGAACTTTATATTGACCAGGCTTAACTTTATAGCCACGCAAGCTGCGCGTCCACAGAATCATCCCGTCAAAGCTACGAGGTGGTTGCGTGCGCATATTCCATACAAAACGGTTAAAGCCTTTTTCAGCACTAAAGCGAGACGTGCTTTCTTCGTTATCCGTCGTAAAGCTTTTCAGGATATTATCCTGTGCATCAAGGAATTCGAGCTTAACAGCCTGCTTGCCTTCTTTTTGATGCTTAGGTGTGTCTTTCAATAATGGTTCCTGCGCTAAATGAAAGTGCACCAACACACCGTTAGGTAAGTTCTCACCTGCAGGTCCAGGCGCACCACGAGCACTCGTGTCTATACGATACGTATCCCGAGGAGATACTAAGTAACTCTCTTGTGACGCTTTTTCAGCATCGAATACATGAAGTGGAGTTAAGTCATCAAGCACCCAGAACGAGCGGCCTTGTGTGGCAACGATCAGATCATTCTCTTTAATGGCTAAATCTGTAATAGGCACTACAGGTAAGTTCAAACGCAAGGTAGACCAATTTTTACCATTGTCTAGACTCATATAAAGCCCAGCTTCTGTACCTGCAAACAACAACCCTTCACGCTTTGGATCGGCTCTAACAACACGTGTAAAGTGGTTACGTGCAATGCCTTTGTCAATGCGCTTCCAGCTCTTACCATAGTTAGTGGTATGAAACAGGTAAGGTGTAAAGTCATCAGATTTATAACTGGTGGCAGCAACAAATAATCCACCCGCATTGAATGGATCGATTTCAATGCTATTAATTTGTGTCCACGTAGGGAGTTTCTTAGGTGTCACATCTTGCCAGTTTTCACCGTTGTCGCGGGTAATATGCAACAAACCGTCATCCGAGCCCGTCCAGATAACACCTTTTTCTTGCTCGCTTTCAGCAACCGCAAAAATCGTTGCGTAATACTCTACAGAAGTATTGTCTTGCGTAATCGGCCCGCCTGAAGAGACAAGTTTTTCTGGGTCATTACGCGTTAAGTCGGGTGACATTTGTTGCCAACTTTGCCCCTGATCCTTTGAACGGAATAACACGTTAGCCGCAGCGTATAGTGTGTTGTCATCATGCGGAGAAAACAGAATAGGGAAATTCCACTGGAAACGATACTTAGCTGCATCTGCACCAGCACCTAAAGTAAAATCTGGCCACACATTAATCGAACGTGACTTTTTAGTACTGTGATCCAAGCGGTTCAAGAAGCCCAGATAAGAACCACCAAATACAATCTCGGGGTTGGTAGGATGTGGCGCAATATGTCCACTCTCACCGCCAGCAGTCGGTTCCCAATCTCGAATGCTCAAGCTACCCGCATCTGAACGGTGATTGATACGAATGGTACTGTTATCTTGCTGCGCACCATATATGCGATAAGGGAAATGGTTATCCGTTGTGACACGATAAAACTGTGCAGTAGGTTGATTGTGGTAAGTTGTCCAAGACTTTCCAGCATTAAATGATATTTGAGCACCACCATCATCACCCAGCACCATACGATTAGGATCCTCTGGTGAAATCCACAAATCATGGTGATCACCGTGAGGCGAAGGAATCGTTGAGAATGTTTTACCGCCATCGGTTGAACGGTGGAATCTCACGTTTAATGCATATACCGTATCAACACTCTTGGTATCAGCGTATAGCCGGCTGTAGTACCAAGCGCGTTGCCTTAACGCATTATCTTGGTTGATCATAGTCCATGTTTCGCCACCATCGTCTGAGCGCAATAGGCCGCCGTCTGGCGCTTCCACTTGTGCCCAAACACGCTCTGGGTTCACGGGAGAAACTGTCATACCAATAATACCAATAGGCCCCTGTGGCATACCTTTATTTTCAGTAATATTCACCCATGTACTGCCGCCGTCTACAGATTTCCAAAAACCCGAACCTTCACCGCCACTATCCATGCTATAAGGTGTTCTTTTCACGCGCCAAGTAGAGGCAAACATCACTCTAGGGTTGCTTGGATCCATTGCTAAATCTACTGCGCCAACTTCATCGTTGACAAATAGGACTTTTTCCCATGTTTCGCCACCATTGGTTGAACGATAAACACCGCGCTCTTCATTAGGACCAAACAAGTGACCTAAGACCGCGGCGTAGACTGTCTCAGGATCCGTCGGGTGGACAATCATGCGAGGAATACGACGAGAATCGGAAAGCCCCATGTGTTTCCACGTTTTACCTTTATCTGTTGACTTCCAAACACCATCACCATGCGACACATTGCCACGTACGGTCACTTCACCACCGCCAACATACAGCACATTATGATCCGATGGCGCTACCGCAATCGCACCAATAGAACCACCAAAATAACCATCAGAGATATTCTGCCAGCTGTTACCCGCATCTTGCGTGCGCCAAACACCGCCACCTGCTGCTCCCATATAGTATAAATTTGTCTTACCAGGAACACCGGTGACAGCTGCTGAACGTCCGCCACGATGCGGCCCTATAGAACGAAATTTTAACCCTTTATATATCGATTGATCATCGAGAGGTTTAGAAGCATAAGTTTGATGAGGCAGAACGACGCTCATAACAATTAAGAGCGACATGAAGGGCCTCAGCCAACGTTTAGAAGGCAGTGTCTTTGACATAGCTATTTCCTGTTCTTGTTTTTAGAAAGTGAAGTATGAACAGATTTTAGCCTGACATATGTGCGCCCTATTGTCTTGGCTTTTTAAGAAATCATCATCATAAGAATGTAAAGTCAGCGAATGTAAGAACGCTAACATTATGAAGATTAACGACCATGGATTAACAGTGGCTAACAGTCTCTGTTACTTTTCAATAGCATAAGTGATAACGTCATCACCTTTACCATCAATTCTACCTTTGGGGTCAATGTCATTTTGAGCGTCAGATCTTCTCGCATAGCACCAACTTGAATTTGGTACAGTCGCGCATGACGATAAAGGTATTTGGAACAAAATTCGTTCATACCGAATGGTATTCACAGTTCAGCAGTATGCTTGCCAAATCCTAACTTAGCCTGAGCAACAGCAACTCATGGCGAGTCAGACGAGAATATTCAGAGGTCGTTTTTCCCTCACCAGAATAAGGACCAGTGGCGCGTTATACCAATCAATCTTATTAAGGCTGGTTGGTATAACGCACCACTGAGATTCATAGTTTTAACAAAACGTTTTAACCATTATTCAACAATAGACTGATAAACGGCTGTACGTAAGTCATCACGTAGTGGATTACCATTAGGCGGGATATATTGTGTTGTTCCTATCATAATCATATTTTCAACGGGATCGATACGGAAATAAGTCGATGCTAACCCTGCCCATCCGTAATTTCCTTTGGAGGCCATAACAGGCAAAAACCTAGGATTGGTCGTGACCGATATAGCCAAGCCATAGCCTTCACCCGGAGAATAAGCAACATCCTCAGGCAAGTGATTGGTTGTCATGTAATCCACTGTTTTAGGTGCAAGAATTCTAACGCCTTCTAACTCACCTCTGTTAAGTAACATCTGAGCAAAACGATAGTAATCTAATATCGTTGAGGTGATACCACCACCACCCGACTGAAATGCTGGGTTAGATTTAAAATCTCCTAGTGGCTCTTGTGCCATATGCACTGTTTGGCCATTTTTGGGATTAGCAGTATATAATTTTGCTAGGCGGCCCCACTTCTCTTTAGGTACATGAAAGCCCGTGTCTTTCATGTTAAGTGGTGTAAATACGTTTTGCTGTAAAAAGTCACCTAACGATTGCCCCGATAGAACTTCAACTAAATAACCAATCACGTCGGTAGACACGCTGTAGTTCCAAGTTGTACCAGGCTGATAAGCTAGTGGCAACTTAGCCAGCTCCGTCATGGCTTCTGCGCCATTTCTGCCTTCACCACGTACATTGAATTTCTGATATAACTTATCAACAGGGCTATTGGTAAACCCATAACTAAAACCTGATGTATGTAGAAATAAATCTAAAATAGTAATAGGGCCTTTAGCAGGCTCAGTGACCATATTGTCACCCTCACCCGATACATAGACCTGTAAATTCTTAAGTTGAGGAATATACTTATCTATCGGGTCATGCATATGAAAGCGACCTTGCTCCCACAAAATCAGTGCAGCCACTGTTGTCATTGGCTTAGTCATAGAATAAAAACGCATGATAGTGTCTTCTTCCATCGGTAAGCCGTTTTCTTTGTCTCGCATACCCATAGTTTTTTTGTAAACAATCTTACCGTTTCGCGCCACTAAAGCACTCGCTCCAGGTAAAGTACCGTTCTCGACATGTTTACCAACCATCTGCTCTATTCGAGCTAAGCGATCAGTATCCATGCCTTGAACAACATCAGCCTGAGAGAAAAAACTCAGTGCTGACGTCAAACAGACAACAGCGATACTTCGGGTAATACGAGACCTCACAAACATAATATTTCCTTTAATAAATAGACGGCTAATTGGCCATAAACTATACCCACTTTATGACAAAGCAGTGAAAAGAAGCAAATAGAAGACCGACGACGTCCTAAAGACTGGCCTTCAAGATGGCTTGTTCAATCAACCAAAGTCGATCTTGCCCCCATGTCACTACATCACCATAACGAAAACAAGGCACGCCCCATAGACCAAGCATTTGCAGTTCTTCAAAGTTCTTTTCAACACTAACCCGCCAATCTTCATTACCCAGATGTAATTTTGCTTCATGCCAATTTAAGTCACAGCGTTCAACAATAACCTGCAAGCCTTCTTCTCTATCAGCTCGAATACCTTGACTATTTACCGCTTTGCTAAAGGACAGCAAAAATTCCACGCCTTTGCCCTGTGACTCAGCATAAGGGTAGAGGCTATAGCAATTTGTAACGGCTTCACCGAGCGGGTCAGCAACAAATCCGTATGCAATTCCCATTTTCTTAGCTTCTCGCTTCGTATCATGAAAGATGTACATTTTTTTGGTATCGGGCACAAACATGCCGCGCATCATCATGGGTAAAAGCAGTTTCACTTTAAATGGGATACAATAATGTCTTGCGAGTTTTTCAGCTTGCAGTAAACCAATATAAGAATAAGGACTACGTGCCGAAAAAAAGAGCTCTAGTGGCGTGTTATTTTCTATCTTTACTTGAGGTTTTGAACAGAACAATCGTGTTTGTAAATCATACTTAACCCTTTCGTCGTCATAACTTAACCCCAAACTATTTAAACGTCTTTCAAGATGATCTAATCGATCAATACCCCAATACCATTCACCACCATAGTGCACCATAGCGGGATAGTAATGCCCTAAACGTTTCAGTCGTTCTTGGTTATCAGACAGCTGCTTATCAAGTGAGTGAGTTGGCTTTGTCAGTGACGGCTTACTCGCCCAAAAATCATCTAGAATGCTTCGCACTTTGGAAATAGCATCATCGCTTTTCTCTACTTGTAATAATTGCCAAGTTATTGAAGAAGGTTCTGCTGAATTAACTTTCTGCGCATCTGACGTCTTAGGTAGCTGTAGCTCATATAACTCAGCGAGTCGATTAGCATCAACTAAGCCATTCACCTTCCATCGCTCAAAATCAGGATACATGTCTTCCTGAAAATCTCTAATCGTGTAAATGTTGACTCGCAAGCCGAAACGCTGAACTAGCTCAGGTAATACTTGAATCAATAAATAACTGTGAGGGTCATTGCCTGCAATAAAAACACTTAATTCATGTCTTTTGCCTTGTACTTTACGCTTTATTTCTGCGATGTACCTTTTGGCATTTAACACCTTATCACTTGACAGAAATCTGGCAGCGTAAGGCATGATATTCTTTTTAATGTCGCTCACGAGTGTCATGTCCTATCAAATCATTTGAGCTTATTATCTTATCGATTCTCTTTGTTATTGAAAGGCAACATTCGTTATTTAAAGATATCTCGACGACGTACCTTTCTTCCTTCTAATTCTTTTTGATATATTTCTAGCATACTCACTGTATCCAATATACTGCCACACTCGCTAAGCGTTGCTCCAGAGCTAAAAAGCGCCTCTACCTTTTCAACTAAAAGTGGCTTTGAAATATAAAAACCTTGCGCATAATCACAACCGAAATCAATCAGGGACATCAATTGTTCCTTGGTTTCTATGCCTTCGGCAGTGACAGCTTTTTGCAAGCCATGACCGAGTGATATTGTCGCCTTAACAATCTCCAGCGCATCTGAGTTAATGCTCCCATCAGAGATATCGTCAATGGCGTGAATAAATTTCCGATCTATTTTAATATGTTGCACGAGTAGCTCAGCGAGATAAGACAACGATGAATAGCCAGTACCAAAATCATCTATCGACAAGTCAATTTTCCGTTCTTGAAAAGCTCTTAATAGCTGAGTGATATTGTCATCAACTTCTATTAAAACTGACTCCGTTAGTTCCAAAACTAGGTATTCAGCTCCGAGTCCACTTTCAGCAAGTACTTTATCAACCAAAGAGAGGAAGTCTCGGTTGCGTAGCTGTATTGATGATATGTTGACCGAGATTTTGGGTGTTACCCCATCCGCTAATGTATGCCACGACTTAGTTTGTCGACACGCTTCATGTAGTAACCAACACCCCAGTTCCCATATCAGTCCAGATTCTTCAGCAACAGGTATAAACGCATCCGGTGGTATATTCCCCTTCTGAGGATGATTCCATCTCATCAAGGCCTCAAACCCTGAGATAGTCCCCGTTCGCAAATCAAGAATAGGCTGGTATACCAGATATAACTCATCATTTTTAAGTGCGTCACGCAAACTTACTTCTAGCTCAGCAACTTCCAGAAACGTTTCTCGCATTTCTTGATCAAACACACGATAGGTTGCTTTTCCAGATTCCTTGGCTCTATACATTGCGATATCAGCATCACGCAATACAGATGGAACAGTCTTGTAAGTATGATCACACTCAAGCACACCAATGCTAACGTTAAAATAAATAGCGTGATTCTGTATTTGAAATGATTGCTTGAAAGCGTCAATAATGGTCTCAGCAACCTTGATCAACTCTTCTCTATTCGCTACAGAGTCAAAGATAAGCGTGAACTCATCACCACCTAACCTTGAAACATGTTGGTTAGTGCCAAGCAAACGCTTTAAGCGTTCAGCAACTGCAACTAAAAGCTGGTCACCCATGATATGCCCATGAGTGTCATTGATATGCTTAAATCTATCACCGTCAAGAAACATCAAGCCAAACTTTAACGCAGTGTCTTGCTGGCTAGTTTCCACCAACCCCTCAATATGATTCATTGCCCATTGTCGATTTGGCAAATCCGTTAACTCGTCATGAAACGCCATGTAAAACAGTTTAGATTCAGCAACTTTACGTTCATTGATTTCGACCTGTAACTCTTGAGTCCTCTGCTCTACCCTATATTCGAGTTCAGTATTCAACACAGATAAAGATTGGCTAGCTTGCTTTAAATCTTCCGCATAGGTATTCAATTGCTCTGTCTTTTCGACAACCTTAAGTTCTAATAACTTTTCTCGTTCTACGATAAAAGATAGTCGCCAACGCATGATTAAATAGACACTGAATATACCCAGCGAGATAAAAGCTACAATCGCCCACCAGGTCCGCCACCATGGCGGTAAAATGGTAAACTCAAAGGTATCGCCACTCTCTTCCCATACTCCGTAGCTAGATAACCCTATCACTTCAAAAGTATATGTTCCGGGATCAAGGTTGGTATAGGTAGCAAAACGAGAATTGGCGCCTGTTTCTGTGTAATCAGATTGCCAACCTTGCAGTCGATATCTGAACCTATCTGCCTGTGGGAAGATATAATTCAGCATGGTAAATTTAAACCGCAAGCTATTATTAGTGTAAGGTATGCTTAAGGGTTCGGATCGCTCAAGCTCTTTATGTGGAATAGCGTTATCACCATCTATTATCGATAAGTAATCAACTTGGGTAATATAAACATCGGACTTATACGACTTTTTAGGTAGGTCGTCAGGGTTAATGATGGTAACACCTAGCTTACCAGTAAGATAAATATCGTCACCTACTTCAAAAACCTCACCATGAACACTCATTTTATTGCCATTCAAGCCGTCTTGTTGGTCATAGTTTTCGAATGTTTGTGAGCGCCTATCAAAAACGGAAACACCGTTAGATGTCGCTATCCATAATTTTTGATTGCGATCTTTGTAGAGGTACGAAACCCCATCCGCAGCTAAGCCATCTTCTGTCGTGAACAGACGCTGTTCGCCAGTCTGATAGTTGTACTCAATAAGCCCACTGTGAGTACCAATAAATATCTCTTGTAATGATTCAACTAAAGCATAAGTAAAGCCGGTATTATCATTAGGTAACAAATACTTAATCTCGCCTGTTTCAAGATCAAGCATCTCAAAACCTGACTCTCCAGTTATCCAGAGCTTGTTATATCGCAACGCTAAATGCGAGACATTGGTAGACTGCAATCCTCTACCGATATTGGGTTCTCTAAAAAAATTCTTAAACGTTCCTTCATTAGGCCTAAAATACTGTATCCCTCTTCCCCAAATACTTAACCAGAGTCCACCTTGTTGATCTGATAGAATGGAAAAAACATTGTTCCCCCCAAGTGATGCATTTTCATCAGCAAAAGGATCATAAAGATAGTTTGTAAAAGTCATCGTGTCGGGATCTATCTTCGAAATACCACCAGCCCACATACTGGCCCAAACGAAACCTTTTTCATCTTTGGTTAAAGAAATGACTGAGTTCGAAGGTAATGAATTAGCATTGCCCGGTTCGTGTTTAATATTCCTAAATTCACCCGTTTCATGATTAAAAATATTGATACCGCCGCCATCCGTTGCTATCCATATGTCGCCATTCTCAAAAACAATACCGTTAAATGAGTGAGGAAAGTAACCTGGTACATCTTGTTTAAACTCACTCTTCATACTGCGGAATTTTTCTAAATCAGGCGTAATACGCACGGCACCAGAATTATTCATCGATAACCATAACGAACCCGTATTGTCTTCGGCAATATCTTCAACGGTGGCAAATGGGATCTTATCCCTTGTATCAAATGATGATCTCAAACAAACAAAGTCATCTGTTTGATACCGATGTAAACAAACCCCTTCTTTTTCTAGGCCCACCCATAAATTGCCGGCGGAGTCGATAAAAGTAACTGTAATATCATTAACCAATAGTGAGTTAGGCTGTTGATTAGCGGTATAAACTTTAGCGCTGTTGTCATCTACATTAATGCGTAGCAATCCATTGGGAGTACCTACCCATAACAATCTCCTCTTCTCATCCAACGCCATATCACGTTGAATAAAAGTTGTCATAAAACCATCAAAAGAGGTTTGGATATGGGTTAGTTCTTGGCTAGCGGGATCATACTTAAATATACCATCAAACGCTTGCAGCCATATCGTCTTGGATGTGGGATCAAAGACCATGCTATTAACAACGTCGGGAAGGTTAGGATGCTCATTTAATACTGGTTCGAGTTGATTCGGGTGTGCCGTGTTATACTTCAATAACCCGTCCCCTTGCCCTGCCAACCACAGGTTACCTTCACCATCATCAACGATAGACTTGATGAGCAAATGGCCGGTATCGCCAAACAAAACAAATTCCTGATTCATTTCGTCAAAACGGTACAGCCCTCTATTACCAACCCACAGTTGTTGTTCGCTGTCTAAGTAAAGAAAAGATAGCGTGTAATCTCCCTCTTCCGGCAAATCGACCAGATTAAATCGTCTGGTTTCATGACCATCGTACCTCAATACACCACTGCCACCAGAAATCCAGAGGTAGCCCTTACTGTCTTGTACCATGTGCCTTACATACGATTCCCCACTACCATTATCAACAGAGAGAGGAATAGCTCTGTAGTGCGCTATCGAGTTGACCTGATTAGCATCCAGCTTGATTTCGGCTTCGGCCGTTATGGCACAAAAATAACTAAGCAGCCAAACAAGCATGCAAAAATACTTTCTGTGTCCACCGAGAATAGGCTGACAAAAACTTCCGCCTAATTTAATACCAATTAGCCGTATGAATTTATGAGAATTTGAAGAATTAATATTCACAATCAAGAAATTACCTCAATTAGCTAACTATAGTAGAAAACCGCACCTTAGCCACTGGGCAATGTAACCGTTTTCATTCAGAAGATACACAACAAAATCTAATACAAATTAGCTATATCCCTACAATTTGAAACTAGCACAAACGAGGGATGTTAAGGAGTTTTTCCCGAGCATGGCATGCACTTTTATTCACTTTACCGGAATGTTTTCATGCCACTAAAAGTTGAGGTCACTTTCCCTCTCTAGGGTAACTTAACAGTTGCCTGATTCATCTATAGCCGAATAAGCATAAGAAAGATCAACCTGACTTGAGAAATTATGCCGTTTGTAAGATAGTCAATCCGGTTCAACTAGAGCGTATTGACCTTTGTTGCGTACTTTTGGCTTATATTTATAGACCTACAAGGACGCGCGCAATCAAGAAGTCTTTACTTAGAACAAAACCTATACAGAAAAGATCAACACGCTCTATAATCACTTACCTTGTTAAGGAGACTTTTTGCTAACAATGAAACCCTCTTGTTCATTATTCCATGTCGTTTTTTTGGTTTTCTCATTAAGCTTTTCTGGCACAGGTGTTTACGCAAAAGATCTTCCACCTAGACTCGCTAAGCAATTCAACGATATAAAAAAGAAGACACATATAGGTGCGGTAAGCTATGCCTTAATTGAGGGTGACCAAATTGTTGCAGTAGGAGGGTTAGGGCAGAAAAGTTTGCAAGACAAAACGCCTGTGACTGCCGATAGTGTCATCCGTGTCGGCTCTATTACAAAAACGTTCACCGCTATCGCCATGATGAAGCTCGTCGAACAGAACAAACTTAAGCTTGATCAACCCGTTAAAGACCTGTTACCTGACATCCCCTACCAAAACTCCTACCCTAATTCACCGGCGACATTTGCCATGATGTTAGAGCATACCAGTGGGTTAACCGACTTCACTGGAAAAGAGTTTAACTACCCTACCGCTTTGTCGCTTAAAAAAGCCTTTCAAGTAGCGCCGGAGGCAAGAGTTGCACGATGGCAACCCGGCTATCATAAGAGTTACACCAATGTCGGTGCCGGCTATATCTCAGCAGCTATAGAGAAAACCACTCAGCAAGACTATGACACTTGGTTTAACAACAACATATTAAAAGCCATGGGCATGAAGGACTCCCAGCTTCATTGGTCCGAAGACTTGCAAAAGAAACTCGTGGCCGGTTATGACTCAGACTTAAAAACTCGCATCCCCTATTGGCATACCTTATTTCGCGCCTTTGGCAACTTAAATACAACAGCCAGAGATATGTCGCAATTCCTACTTTTAATGGTCAACCAAGGCATGCTAGATAAAAAACCCTTCTTACAAGCATCAAGTATTCAGCGAATGGAGTCTCCCAAAACCACTTTAGCAGCTAAGCAAGGATTGTCGTTAGGCTATGGTTTAGGTGTTCGTAGCGAGTTATTCAAAGGGCATCGAATATACCAACATGGTGGTGACGCCGATGGTTACATCTCTCACTTCGGTTACAACAAGGAGAGTAAACGGGGATATATTGTCGTTATTAACGCTTATAAACACAGCATATTAAGGCAATATACTGCTGCCCTTAAGAATTGGGTTATCGAAGATCTCAAAAAACCTACATCTCCTATTGTCGCCGATGTTGACACCGAACACCTCAACTCTTTAGTGGGTGCGTATAACCAAACCGCTTATCGGTTTGCTCCTAAAACACGTTCCACTATCACAATCAGTTTAGAGAATGAAAAACTTGTCAGTAAAGTAGGCAATAGAAAGCGTATACTTTTCTCCGTTTCTAAATGGTTATATAGATACAAAGACGATCCTGAAGCGACATTAGCTTTTATCCAAACACCAAACGGTGACCTGCATTTACAGAATGGCAATAATAGCTATATCAAAGCGGCAAACTAGGTGGGTTATAGGATCTGTTATTCTTTGATGTATGAATTTTTTTTAATCTAAATGCGTTTGGCCAAGGCACAAGTTTGAAGGCCTAGTGAACTCAACTTGGGCTCCAAACTTCGCTCCCGACAACCGCGCCTTGCGTTGTTCTAATCGCGCACCTCCTGTGCTTATAACTCCCTCATCCATGGAGCCGTAAGCCAAAAGCCTGAAACACGGCAAAGATCAACAGACCCTAGTATTGATAATGGATATTCAAATTAACCTTTATCCATATCCACACATGATTCACTCAATTCATAGATTTCATGTTTTCAGACAGTTTATCCGCTACGCCAAAGAACACTTCTAGTTCTTCTTTAGGGATCCCTTCTATGAGTTCATTGGCAAATGACTGTTCAATCTGCTCAACCTTATTGAAAATATCCCTTCCACAATCAGTGAGTCGCAGTAGCTTGCTGCGCTTATCATTTGGGTTCATCCTGCGCTCTACCAGATTCTGTTCACAGAGATCTTCAACCAATCGCGCGACTTGTGCTTTGTCCCTTTTTATCGTCGACACAATGTCTTGCGCCGTTGCTTCATCGCTACTCCAGATAACGCGGAGTGCTCGCATTTTCATAGGGGTCAGTTCAACGCCGAATTCGCCGACCTTTCCTGTCATTTGTGTTTGTACATCGTAAGCAAGCCGAAAGGCGACTTCATGGACTGTTCTTTTGCGTTTCATGAGATCCTCAAATAGTTGACAACTGCAGAGAACGGTTGATTATTAAGGCAGATTAACGGCTCGACTCCATGGATGGAGTCAGTAGATCAGTCGGGAGCACATCGCCAAAAAACGCGCTTCTACAATTCAGTTGAGTCAAAAAAATAATAACTATGAGAGCGACTTCGATCTGGAATAGCTTTGAACCACTGACTTTCACGAATTTAGTACACGCATATAAGATAGTACTTCCCCCATAAACCTTAACATTTCTATCGCAATCGCAATATCCAACAGAATTTGTGGTTCTATAGGGTTACTTACTCTTTTCGATAGCGACATATTATGTCTTTAGCTTCTGCTTTCATGCGTCGTACTGTTCTTGTTTTGTTAGCGATTTCTCTTTCGGTTAGTGCGCAGGATAAGAACTCTGAACCAGGATCTTCCAGTTTACTGCCTGCTTTTGAAACCTTGTTTGAATCAACCAGTCGACGCGATACGTTGTTGGCCCTCAATGAGATTGAAACAAACTGGGACAATGCTTATTTAGTCCAAGCCATTGAGTTTATTAGCTTAAGCCGAGACTACCCCACCTCTCAGAAAATTCTTGAGATATTAAAGAAGCACACAGGAAAAGAGTATGGCTTCGGGTTAAGTGACTGGTTCTATTGGATATGGAATCAGCCACAAAACATATCAAGCGATTACGCTCAATTCAAAGCTAATCTCTATAAGAACATAGATCCTCGATTTGAACGTTATTTCATCGATAGACAGAACAAGGCACTTATTAGACTCGATGAAATTCGTTGGGGAGGCGTGGTACAAGACGGAATCCCTCCATTGAGAAACCCCAAAATGATTGCGGCCTCTCAAGCCGATTATCTGGATGATGACAACGTGATTTTCGGCATTGAGATTAATGGTGACGCAAGAGCCTACCCTAAACGCATTCTGGCTTGGCAC
Source organism: uncultured Pseudoalteromonadaceae bacterium (assembly GCA_964640795.1). Classification (GTDB taxonomy): domain Bacteria; phylum Pseudomonadota; class Gammaproteobacteria; order Enterobacterales; family Alteromonadaceae; genus M269. The sequence continues at coordinate 69,122 of CAZXIN010000004.1, forward strand.
GAGATGTTCGTCGATAAAGTCGGCGGCGTTAATATCGCAGGGGTTTACTGTACCTTATGCGGCACTGTCATTCCTTACAAAACAGAGTTTAAGGGGACCAACCATGCATTGGGCACGAGTGGGTTTCTCTACCGTTCCAACAAACTCATGTATGACCAAGCAACACAATCGCTATGGAATACATTAACCGGTAAGCCTGTTGTGGGCCCTTTGATCAATAAAGGCATTGAGTTGGAGCATTTAAGTGTCGTGACAACCACTTGGGGGGAGTGGAAACGCCGCCATCCAGACACCAGTGTATTGTCGCTTAAAACGGGGCACCGTAGAGATTATGGCGAAGGCGTCGCCTATCAGGAATATTTCGCGACCGATAACATGATGTTTAACACCCCCTTTAAAGATGACCGTTTAAAAAACAAACAAGAAGTACTCGCACTGAGATTTTCAGCAGCTCCTAATCAACAACTCGCAATAGACACCGAGTTTTTGGATAAGCATCCGCTTTATAAGACGAGAATCGGCCGCCAAAAAGTATTAGTACTCACCGATTCTACAGGGGCTAATCGTGTCTACGATCCCCAAAAAGTCGAATTCGTTTCTTACGACCAAGACAGCATTGTGAAAGATGCAGAAGGCAACACTTGGCGACTCACAGAAGAAAGTTTAGAAAGACAAGACAAACGTCAACGGCTTGAACGACTCCCCTACCATCGAGCCTTCTGGTTTGGCTGGCGTGCTGCATTTCCTGAAACCAAGCTAATCAAATAAAATTCCATTAGATCTGGTCATGGCCTTGCTTTGACCTTCAGGTCCTCCTAATCAACCTGAATGAGGCGGTTAGTCATGAGCCTTTTAAAACCATCTAAAGCCTAATGAATCCCCACAAATAGATTGAGTAAGCACTTGTTTTTATTTGATAATATTTTCATTACAAAAACTCAACCGGCTATTCCCGAATGAATTCGGTCCCACAGGCGGGTCTCACTGTAGGACCGGCTTTAGCCGGGAATGGGTATTGAAGCCAAGGGTAATTCACCCATGAAACTCAGTCTCTAGACTTGCGGGGATCTCTCTGTCTAAAGCTATATCTTGATAATAGAATATCGCTATAACAAGGCGCCATACCAATCTCCATCAATGGCTTTTCTAATCGATAATTTCCTACCTAACCTACCCCATTGTATAAGAACCCATAATACGAATGCTTCATTCTTGTACTACTCCAGAATCATCTTCTATGACAACACTCTCTTCAAATCAGCAAAAAAGCTTAAAAACCTAATGGTCCGATGAGGACAGGAATAGCAAATAATAAGACTTACAAACAAAAAACAACAAAAACATCATACAAAAATAGAATGTATAGTATAAAAATAACAACATAAGACCAAAACCTATGTATTGACACTTATTAGGCCGATTTGCTAGTGTGAAAAAAGATCAAGTGAAACAAAGATGTAAAAAGAAGCGTTTCGATAGTAACTAATCAACATTATGTATAGATGAAGCGCATCCTAAATTCTGCAAGCTACATCATTCGCTCATGACTAGCGCATGTAAAAACTGCCTAAGATTGCTGCCAAGTTTTAAAATTGACGAAAAGAGAGAGACATGCCAATTCTAGCATTCCCTAAAGAAGTGACTGCGCGGGATTATCGCTGCGCACTTTTACCTATTAATGTAAAAGCTTATAAACAAATGGGGCTGGATATTCATATTGAGTCCGGACTAGGCACTAACATCCATGTTTCGGACCATGAATACAGTGAGGCTGGAGCGACCGTCACCAAAGATAGACAAAGCTTACTAAAGTCAGCCGATATTGTTATGACCATGCACCCATTGCCTGCATTAGAACTGCCAACACTGCCCAACAAGCAAGTCATGTTGATCAGCTTTCTCGACCCATTCAATGAGTACGATTACATTCAACAGCTGAATACTCAAGCAGTAACCTCAGTCAGTATGGAAATGGTTCCTCGCATTAGCCGTTGCCAGAAAATGGATGCATTAAGCTCACAAGCCAGTTTGGCGGGTTATGTCATGGCAATGGAAGCAGCTAATGCACTGCAATCTGTACTCCCTATGATGATGACCCCTGCCGGTACATTAAAACCAGCAAAGGTGTTCGTTATCGGTGCCGGTGTCGCCGGATTACAAGCTATAGCGACAGCCAAACGGCTGGGCGCGAATGTCACTGCTTTTGATACAAGAAGTGTGGTTGCAGAACAAGTACAGTCCCTCGGCGCTAAATTTCTCGATATAGACCTAGGAGAAACGGGTGAGTCTGCACAAGGCTATGCACAGCAACTAACGCCCGAACAACTCGCTAAGCAACAGCAGGAACAAGCTAAGTGTATTGCTGACTCTGACATCGTCATTACAACAGCTCAGCTCTTTGGCCGAAAGCCCCCACTATTGATTAAAAAAGACGTATTAAACTCCATGCGTCCGGGCAGTGTCGTCGTTGATATGGCGGCAGAAAGCGGCGGCAATGTTGAAGGCAGTGAATCAGGACAAACCGTGATGATTGATGGCGTCACAGTGATTGGCACGGGTGCCTGGGCCAATGGTGTTGCTAAGCATGCAACTCAAATGTATGCCAATAACCTTCAGCACCTTTTAGGAGAATTTTGGGACGAAGAGAAGAACCAGCTTGCCATTAATTTAGATGATGAAGTTCAAGGTGCTTGTGTGATCACTCACGCGGGAGACACGGTCAATAAAACGATTTCAGAGATACACCAGAAGATATCTCAAAATCAGCAAAATGAGGGCGCATAATGGAAGCCATATACTTACTATTTATCTTAATGCTGGCTATCTTTGTCGGCTTTGAATTGATCAACAAAGTACCTGCAACATTACACACCCCTTTAATGTCTGGTGCCAACGCTATATCTGGTATTACTGTTGTTGGTGCTATTGCGTTGGCAGGAGGTCCCTTGGATCAATATGCCACCTACTTAGGCGCTCTCGCTGTATTTCTAGCAACCATCAATGTTGTCGGTGGTTACTTGGTGACTGATCGTATGCTAGCCATGTTTAAAAAGAAATAACGGGAGAAAGCACTTATGGATACTCACCTCATCATTAATTTGATCTACGTTATTTCGGCAGCCTTGTTCATTTTTGGCCTTAAGCTTTTGGGCCATCCAGCAACAGCTCGTAAAGGTAACCTACTCTCTGCTTTAGCCATGGGTTTAGCGATTATTGTCACTCTGCTAGACAAAGGAATACTGAATTACCAATGGATAGCAGGTGCCATGATAGCCGGCAGTATAGTCGGTGTATTAGCCGCACGAATGATCGCCATGACATCAATGCCTGAGATGGTTTCACTCTTTAACGGTGTTGGTGGCCTATCAAGCTTCTTTGTTGCTTGGGCTACACTCGCTGGTAACGCGTCTCTCTCCAGTTTTGTCTTGTTTGTTACCTTTTTAGCTTTACTTATCGGTGCAGTGACCTTTTCGGGCAGCATAGTTGCTTGGGGGAAACTCAGCGAAAAAATTGCCGGTAGAGCGATCACCTTTAAAGGTCAAGCTATCTTTAACAGTCTATTACTATTAGCCATTATAGCGACCGGCGTACTCTTTGTTTCGTCACCCGATACGCCCAATTTAATCTGGATAGCGATGGGTCTTGCGTTATTACTCGGCGTCATGGTTGTTCTGCCTATTGGTGGTGCAGACATGCCGGTGGTGATTTCACTGTTAAACAGTTATTCGGGGCTGGCGGCATGTGCCGCAGGCTTTGCGATCCAAAACAATTTGCTGATTGTTGCGGGTGCGTTAGTTGGTGCAAGTGGCATCATACTGACTTCTATCATGTGTAAAGCGATGAATCGATCACTTGGCAATGTTCTATTCTCCGGTTTTCAAGCGGTGCACAACACAGATATGGAGATTGAAGGCGAAGTTAAACCACTCAGCGCCGAAGACGCTTTTTACGTATTAGAAGCGGCACAATCTGTCGTCGTCGTGCCAGGATATGGCATGGCTGTCGCCCAAGCACAACATGCACTAAAAGAGTTACAAGAGTTGCTAGAAAAGAACGGCTGTGAAGTAGCTTACGCTATTCACCCAGTTGCTGGCCGTATGCCTGGGCATATGAATGTTCTGTTAGCTGAAGCAGATGTGTCTTACGAACAGCTTTTTGAAATGGATGAAATCAATCCACGTATGGAAAATTTTGATGTCGCAGTCGTCATTGGTGCTAATGATGTAGTTAATCCGGCAGCAAGGGAAATGAAAGGCAGCCCCATATATGGTATGCCAGTCATCAATGCAGATCTCGCCAAAAATGTGTTTGTGCTCAAACGAGGCATGTCGTCTGGTTTCGCCGGTGTCGACAATCCATTGTTCTTTAAGCCCAATACCAGCATGATTTTTGGTGATGCAAAAGAAACCTTGAATAATATGGTTAAGCAGTTTTCTGATTAATACCTAGCCACGTTGAAATCTGTTCAGTATGTGGTAACTAATGGTCTCCACATACTGGGCACTCTGGCCTAGCAATCACTTTAAAGCATTGCCAGCCAGAATGCATGGCATCAAAAAGTTGTAGTTGATTAATAGGTGGCTCGCCATAATTAGCCAACATTTTAATCGCCTCAAGTGCTTGCATAGAACCAATAACACCAACAACCGGCGACATTACGCCAGACTCTACGCAAGATAAGTTCTGCTCACCAAATGTATGACTGATACACGCATAACAAGCAGATTGCTTTATAGGATCGATACAAAAAACTTGTCCTTCCATACGTATCGCAGCACCAGACACAAGTGGCTTTAGTTGTCGATAACACACGTTGTTGACAAGGTTTCTTGTACTCAGGTTATCCGTACAATCCAGTATCAGATCATGACTCTTAACTAGCGCTTCGAGTTCAGCTTCCGACTGTCTTTGCGATAATAATGTCAGATTCACATCGCTATTTATGCGCCTTAAACTAGTCGCCGCAGAGTTAACCTTGAGTTCACCAATTGATCGTTCCGTATGCAAAACCTGCCGCTGAAGGTTGGTCGTTTCAACGATATCATCATCAACCAGTGTCAAACTGCCCACCCCGCTGGCCGCTAAATATTGGCATGCTGCACAACCTAATCCGCCAACACCAATCACAAGCACCCTGCTGTTTATCAAGATCTCTTGTTTATCAAGATCAAACCCAGACAACATCACGTGACGACTGTACCGCATGGCTTGCGCTGTACTCAGTTTTTTCATGGCTTTTCAATGTACCCTATTATTTGCACACCGTTTTAACATTGAAGGCTTATGCTCGCAATGCATACCAACAACTAAATATCAGGAGGACCAAATGGGCAATCAATTAAATATCCCCAACCTCCATTATCCAATTTCTTAGCGACTTCTGTCGATTCTCCTTCTGACAGAACACTACCATCAGGTGCAATCACTTGCCATTTCGCCCTCAGTAGAGCGATATCCCCTGTGATGACCTCACTGATAACTTCGCTTCTAATTTCTGGACGAACATCAAGAAAAGGAGTGAATGCTATTCTAGCGCCTTCTTTTCCTTCAGAAGGTGGTTGATCCGGCGGGAAGAATATTTTGCATTCCGGGTGAAACAGCGATGTAATGCCCTCGATATCTCCCTCTTGTAGAAAAGCACTAACACAATGCGCTATATCTCTCGGCCTCTCTGCTATCTTCATGGTACTCATAAAACCCACCTCTTCTATTCGTTGTTGTCAACGTCTAATGCCATCTTCCACTCACCGTTCTGATCTTTACGGTAACCAATAACTAACCGACCTGAGCCACCGCTTACTTCCCCCGTACTTTTCTTAGTTAACTTGACATTGAAGTGTGTTACCAACACTGCGAAATCGCCAAACACCTTGATCTCTTTGATATCGACCTCTGACTTAAACTCGAACATCGCCATTCTCGGTGCATATTTGTCATGAATGGCCTGAGCACCCACTGTTGTCGGCGTATTTTCGTTACAGACAATGACTTCAGGATCACAAGTGGCTACAAGCCTATTAATATCTCCGGCATCCAACGCAGCGTTCCATTCATTCAGAGCACCTATCAATTTATCTACATCATTCATCTACATTTACCTTTTCATTTTTAACGTCTGAGCCATCACTTTAGAGGCAGTAACTTAGACCAAAGGGCGGCCTGAAAAAGAATATAGAGTGAATTACTGTTTAATTAAACAAACAATTAGATAACAGAGTGATCAAAATAATGAACAAAAGATTCGAGTAAACGCATATACCCACTAGGTTGAAAGTTTTGATCTAAATTGAAGCAAGAGGCTGTGATGCTCAATTACTCTAAACATTGGTTAAGTGGTGCGGATGAAAGTAAGAACCGACACGCTCAAAAATGGCACCTCCACACCTTAGTGCTGTAACTAAGCCCCCTCTATATAACTCGCGAGAACCTTCGTTGATTGACGTGATTTTTTAAATAGACGTCGAACGACATACAAATGTTTCTGACGAGCAACCGAGCTTCCGGTGCAACCTGAATATGATTAGGTGTATTAACAACCAACCCATCGTCAATAAAAGGAGATAATAAACCTATTTCCTCATAAAAATAACGATCAAACGTAATAGTAAACTCTCGTTCAATCGACCGTTTATCTAAGAAGAGATTACACATGATGTCTGTGATCACTCTTCGTCTAACGAGATCGTCATCACTCAGGCACCTCCCTCTAACAACTGCATGTCCATGTTCATCAAGCCGGTTATAATACTCTTTCAAGATCTTAGTGTTTTGACTATAAGCATGACCAATGGAGCTAATAGCTGACATGCCGAAACCTAGCAAGTCACTCTTGCCTTGTGTTGTGTAACCTTGAAAGTTACGATGCAGCTTACCTTCCCTTTGCGCGATGGCTAACTCATCCTCCGGCTTAGCAAAATGATCCATCCCCACAAACTCGTATCCTCGCCCACAAAGTGTTTCAATACCAAGCTTCATGAGTTCAAACTTGTCAGTGGCTGACGGCAACCATTCATCTCTTATTTTGCGTTGTGCAGCAAAAATATTTGGCATATGCGCATAACTAAACAAAGAGATTCGATCAGGATCCAAAAGCTGAGTCACATCAGACAATGTTTGAGAAAAAGCTTCTAAAGTCTGGAACGGTAGGCCATAAATGAGATCAACATTAACTGATGAAAAGGCTGCCTGCTTAGCTTGTCGGATAAAGTGCGATATAAACTCGGTGGATTGTTCCCGATTAATGGCTTTTTGCACCCGCTCATTAGTATCTTGAACCCCAATGCTCAACCGATTAAAGCCTAGCTTGGCAAGTTCAACCGCTAGCTCAAGCTCAACTTCACGCGGATCAATCTCGATGCTCATTTCGATATTCGGACTAAACGAAAAACTCTGACGCAGTATGTTAATCAATCTTGCTAATTGGTCACGATTCAAAAAGCTAGGCGTCCCGCCACCTAAATGTAGCTGACTCACAACTCTGGAGCCAAATGCTTTTGCCCTCATATCCACTTCCAATGCGACATAATCAAGATAAGTATCTGCCTTGTTTCTGTGCCGTGTAACAATCTTATTGCAGCCACAGTAATAACAAAGTGAATGACAAAAAGGGATATGGACATACAGAGAGAGCGGCCTTCTCGAATACTGATAAGCTTCTCGCTCCAAGTCAGTATTGTTGAAATCACTACTGAACTCGACTGCTGTCGGATACGAAGTATATCTCGGGCCACTGGTGTCATATTTACGGAGTAACTTGGGATCGAAGAAGTTAGTCGTATTCATATTTTCGATAGAGCGTTAAGCTCTCCAGAGTATGCTTATTTGTGCCCTTTAGTATGACCGAGGTTAAATCTCTGTTTGTTGATATCAATCAAATTGCACGCTCATGACATTAATTTTTGGAAACTTTTCTATTAATGATGGTCTTACTAACAAGAAATCAGAACTTGTTGCACTGGTATTAAAGGCAAAAAATGAATCATCAAGTAGTAAAAACTTATGCGTTAATCTTCATCACATTTTTAGCTTTAACTTGGAACGACGTTGCGATTGCAGCTAAAAAGAACAAACCACCTAGAGGGTTTAAAACTTTCGAGACGCGTCAACTCGATACGGCTTGGATCAACCCGAAGTTCAATGCTTCGAACTACAAAACAATGACTATAGAGTGGCTAGACTTTGACTATCGTCAAGGTAAAGATAAATTCAAAGTGACAGACAGTAATGAAAACTACAACCTATCGGAACAATCCAAAAATGCATTAAAAGAGCAAGCTAGAGACATCTTTGCTAAACAGTTAGCACAATCGAAAAACTTTGAGTTGATTGAGTTAGATAAAGCAAATACCGACACACTGGTTATTCAGCTAACCTTACTCGATATCATAAACAAAGTACCAGAAAGACATCAGATTGTAGGCTCTACAGACCTTTTCCTCAGGGAGTTCGGAGCTATCACACTCAATGTTGAAGTATTCGACTCAGCTCGCCAGCAGATGTTTTTCAAAGGCCAAGATCGCGAAGAGATAGAAACCTTCAACTTTATTTTAGAAAGAGCTGATATGGTCACATCACGTCGTTTCAGTCGTGCCCTACTGCAACGCTGGGCTAGAGGTTTAAGAAAAAATATCGATGATATGTAAAGATCTCCTCAAGAGACCATAGCGTGTTGATCTTTACTATACCACTTGGAAATGTAGGATTCAGTGTGAATAAAAATCGTTTTAGATCCACCGGGACGGAACTTCTGAGAGGACTTGGGTATATAGAGATTTTGCTCCAAACAGAGACTTTTTGATTGCGGTGCGTACTTGTAGGCCTATAAAAATAAGTCAAAAGTACGCAACAAGGAGCAATATGCTCTAGTTAACCTGAGTCTTGTACTCAGTCAGTTTAAAACTTTTGACTGCTTGCCGCCGTCCAGATAACCGCCTTCGATCATCAAGCTCAATCATTAAATAAGCATTAGGCTTGAATATCGAGTATGTTGTTAAATCTTTGATGACAATGCCCAATTTAGTTTTTTTGTGACTAACTTGGGTGACGAAAAGCGTTTGAATCGTACCTTGCAACGTTTCATCGCCGTTTGTAATCTGAACATAGGAACCTACCTCTAATGCGATATCGGCGTCGATATCAATTTGAAAGTAATACGTATAGTGCCCTTTATCCGGCAGTATATACCCCACCGTTTGACCAGGATGGACATATTCACCCAGTTCATTCGCACGATAAAATACGCCAGACTCTTGAGACTCAATCACCATGTGAGCGGTTTCACCGTCAACGTCAAAGGTGTATAAAGGCTGTTTAACAGCTACTTGACTCAGATCGTTCACTAAAAAGCCACTCAAACGACCGGAATACTCACTCACCACAGGGAAGTAATTGTCCATTGTTACTTCAGCTGGAAACTGTTGAATTGAACCAAAACCATGGGAGTGCATTGTTTCTCGGCTCACAAGGAAGCAGAATGCAATAAGAGTAACACTCTGTCCCTTTCGTTTTATATTCACGCAACCTCCGATGCTACCTGATCATGCTTATCATCAATATCACATTGGGAAGAAACAATATGAGGTCCATCAAATTCTGCGCCTGTATTTAAAGTGTCAGACTGACCAGACACCATGTCATCAAGTTGTGAAAGAAAGCTAATTTCTTCACAAATTTCATTTTCGCTGTCGATGTTCACAAACTTATCTCTGCTACCTTTGTTTAACTTTTCTAGCATCACGAGCATGCCCTATTTTTTTAACGATTAGACTTGAACCAACTGTCCTTGCAGCAGGCACTTTGCAATGGCCTGTTGACGGTTAGCGCTATCGGTTTTACTTATGCAGTTAGCTAAGTGGAAATTTACTGTGCTTTCGGTGATATTGAGAATTTGACTTATCTCCCATGATGTCTTGCCATCAGATGCCCAGCTAATGCATTCAAGCTCCCTTTTGCTTATAACCGTTGACTTGATATCAGACGCCCTTTGCGCGGCATCATAAAAATATGGGCCAACGATAGACCAATACCATCCGAGCTGTTTCATCATCGACTGAGACCCAACACCAACGCATATGACGAGACAACCACAATTACTTGCACAACCTTTCAGTGGAACAAGCAGTATATTGTCAAGGTGTTGATGATGATGGCCAAATATATTGTTTGCTGTGATGGGGCGACACTGGTTAACACAGTATTTATATAAGCTACCATCAGAGCAGATATGACGCTTCACATCATCAGGTATTTGTCCATACGCCAAAACATCCTGTTGCATTGCCGATATAGGCTTAAATAGCAAGACACCACACCACTGATGATGATTGTTCTCAGAAACTTGCTGGAGCACCTCACGAAACTCATATTCCGTGACTGTGTCTTCAAGCAATTTAGTCAACCTTTCGATGTTGTTCATTATTGAGTTCTCAAGCTTCGGCTAGTTGCTCTGAATCATGCATATCTCTGGAATAACAGAGCAGATCACTTCCATTGGCGAAGGCACTTCAATATCTGGCTTCTTAGGGATTTCAGTTGCGGCATTGGCAGAAGATGAAAAGGCACAAACGAAAGCCATTGTGCTGATTACCTGAATAAGTCTTTTATTTTTCATAATGTCACTCTCTCTAGTTTTTTATAAGAAGGTATATTTAAAGCTATGTCTTAGCTGGGTATAAATATCGAACATGTTTCAGCAAACCAGAACAACCAAACTTAAACTTATTTGTGATTTTATGAAAATGGTTACGTAACCAAGTGAACCTCTTTATATTAAAGGGCTGCATGGATACGTAACCAAGCCAAAATTAAGATATCAAACAACAATTGAAATAACGAAACTAAAAAATGGGAACAAATGATAGAAACTTATAGCGCATGATAAAACAACGGCCTTTAACGATAAGGAAACCAATAAAAAAGTACGAACAAAAACCCTTTCTATACCAATAATAAAATAAAGCATACCAATGACAAACAAAATATATACCAATAAAAACATCAAAGTGGTAGATTTTATACACAGAGTTGTACCTATACAGATACAGCTAAGAGTCCTACATAAATGGAGGTACTGTTAGCTTGTCAGAAAATATACAAACATTAAATATACTTAGCTACGATTACCGCCCAGCAGGCACTATCAAAAGAAAAACATACCAATTTAAAAAAAGCCTATACCAATAAATATTCTGGACATCACAAAATATTGAATTACTATGTGCTCGAATCATACAGTTACAAAAATTTATCCTTAGCATTGTCCATTATCTATGATTAATGACTAAAGTTATGTAACCGTTTGCAGCTTTCAGAAGCTGAAGATGATCGAAATATAGCACCCAAATATAATAAAAAAGGTTAACTTTTCTATGGTAACAACTTCCCTCTCGGAAGGTTTAGAAACTTCAATTCGCTACAAGGTTGGGCCATATATTGTCATCCCGAAAGAGAGAATTATTTCACGTGACGGCATAGAGCTCACTATCGAACCCAAAGTCTTTGATGTACTTGTCTATTTCTGTCAAAACAGAGAACGATACATATTGATGCAAGAGCTACATGACAATGTATGGCAGGGCCGCTTGGTCAGCGATGCTGCGGTAAGACGTGCAATCAGTAAATTAAGAGTGATTTTAGGCGATAACTGGAAGTCACCAAACTTTATAAAATCAGGAAATAAACGAGGCTACAAGTTCAGTTGTGAAGTACTCACAAATAACGACGAATATGATAAAAAGCAAGAAGATGCCAAGCCTCTAATCAATGATTCAGCAAAAGACACATCGCAAAAGTTTAGTTTCCACCACTCAAAGCCCTTGATGATTTCCGCTTTTTCTCTGCTCGTAACCACCTTGGTTGTTATCAAACTTTTACCCACTGTTGATGATGAGCAATGGGTATCCACAAATGCTTTATTTGAGTATCCTGGTGAAAAACGCGTCATCGCCGCACCGACGAATGGGGATAATATTGTCTTTACCGCAAGGTTACCCGGCTTTAAAGGATTCCAGATATTTTCAAAAAACGAACATACCAATGAGATAGAACAAATAACAAGTTCGCCACACAGTGTTTTTAAGTTGGAATTCTCAGCAGATGAAGAATCTCTCTATTTCATTGATTTGAGTATTGGTGCTTCATCAATAAATCAGATCAACCTAAATGAAGGAGATTCATCAATAACGACAATCATAGACGAGTTTTATTTACTGTCTGATATAGCGGTACCTTCCAATGGAACAGGTATTTATTTCAACGGACTCAAAACCATTCAGGATCCGAGTCAACTCTATTTCTATAGCTTTGCTAAGCAAGAATACTCCCCCATGACCCATGAACATAATGATGAGTTCCATGACAATAAAGTGGCAGTATCCGACTCAGGGCTTTCACTCGCCTATGTTACGGCTATGGGAGAAACGAGAGAACAGAGAATAACGGTAAAAAACCTGTCGAACAAAAGAACCACAAATCGTTTTTATCATGACCAGACCATTTATGATATTGAATGGGTTGGTGAAAAATTCCTCATTATTTTGGACAATGAAGGGATGCATAAAATAAACATTTCCACGCAAGCCAAAGAACCGTTGCACGACAACCTTGGGTTAAGTATTAAATCAATAGACGTCCACTCAAACTCTGAGATCTTCGTACTGAATGATCGCCCTCATGAAGTGTTTTTTACTGAGGTTGATCTTACTAAACCTGACATTCAAGAGAAGCACGTTGTTTCAGTCGACGATAGTATTCTACAAATTCTTTATACTGGTAGCGAAAATACTAAGCTAGTTGTCAAAAAACAGGACAACACGACTTTAGTGAGCACCTTGAACAATGAAGAAGAGTCAATACACTTAAAAACATCGGCTTCGTTAGACGTCTATCAAGTAGCAAAGTCAGGCCATTTGATACTCGCTAAGATGGATAACATGCTAGCCCTGCTTAACACTAAAACGAATGATGTTAGCTACATCGCAGATGGAAAGGAGTTTCTTGCAGAAGATGCCGTTTTCTCCCATGACTTTAAAAAAGTTTTATATGGCGACAAAACCCGAAACGGCTGGGTCATAGTCGAGTACGATATCGAAGATAAAACAAACCAAATTATCTTTGAAGGTTATAAATCGATAAGAAGTAGTGAGACCGGTTATGTCATGGCCAACAAAATAGATGAGGTCTACGCTTATGACAACAAAGAAAAAACGATAACATCACTCGACATAAAAATTTCCCTCGATCTAAACACACGATGGTTTGTCCGCGGAGACAATATATATTGGACCAACTTTGACACGCGTGACACAACATTTCACGTATTCAACTATAAAACAGGGAAAAACAACGTCTACAAGCTCAGCGCAGTGCAGACTGATCCCAAATTTGATATTGACCCCCTAGGCGAAAATATGATGATTAAAACTCGACAACAGATCAATACAGAGATACTCAAAATCGAGTTTTAACCCCCCTTTTATGCACCAGACAATACCACACGAACAATGTCAGCCTCTCGAGTCAAGTATTCCTTTGGAATAGGTTTATTATCCAAATAAATTGTCGGAGTACTTGTTCCACCAACATCAGAAAACCACTGGCCACTTTCCATTAACACATTATCTGCATTCGATAGCTCTTCATCAGAGAACACATCTTGTTCAGACAACCACTGCTCAAACTCCAGCATCTGATGTTCTTCAAACCATGACTCCACCGCACGAATTGCGCCTTGCGTATCTCCGCGAGCACTGAGTGCAACGACTCTTTTTGAAACCTCATGAGCCCAATAAAACATCTCGGACATTCCTTCAGAGTACCCTACCGAAGATATACGAAACGTGAAATTAGCAGCCCAAGCGTTGCTATTTGCTAATGCGACAAATTGTTTAAAGATAACGCCACACTGTGGGCACTTCATAGAAAGGATGACAGTGATATCGGTTGTTGACACTTCTGGCGATAGGACTATATCTCCCACCATTTTACGGTTATTAACTGTAGGTAAGCTCTGTCGATATAACTCAAAGTTAACCGGATTAAAAAGCGCTTTCCTTGCACTCATCTCCCAAGCTAGAGCATTTTTTGAATTTTCAATTCGCTGCCTTATGAGTGTCCAAACCAATGCAGGCAACACAAAAACGACACCTTGCATCGGTAAGTTATTTATGTCAGAGAAGTCACTAAAAAGATAACCCTGTGGTTTAGACAACAGCCATAACAACCCAGCTTGGACAACAAGTAACGCTTGCACCACCAAACACAGTTTGCACCAAGCTTTTGCGATAACCGACTGATAATAAATAGAATAGAATGAATATAAAATAGCGACTGAGGCATTCACAACCAACAAGGTTGGAAATGAGCTAGTAAACACCAATAGCATGATGTTACCCATAAAAAATGTGAAGCCGATATCGGCATAAGGTATAGAGAAAAGCTTAGCATCTTTATCATCAAGTATTTTTAAGCAACTATTTTGAATATCAGTTCCGCAAACTCGAGACAACAAATCTTGATTGTCATCGATATAGAACTTGGCCATGATTAAAGATACCAGTGCACCAACAAGGTTTATGCCGACAACGGCTTGCCATAACACGCGCTGTTCTATACTGACATTAGAGAATGCGTAAACAAGAGAGAAGAGCATAATAAATACGGCCACGGCTGCAAAAGCTGGATATTGTATCTTTTGCAGCACCTCAACGGTCCGTTCCTTTTCAAATTCAGGCTCAACAATCGCATGCTCAGTATCTAACGCAATAAAAACACCGTTCCACATACTTTTAAGTTCATTAAACTCCATGACATGCCGCCGCTCTTTCGCACTATACACAGCAACCTCGCTCAACATGAGCTTCTCAAAAGTAACAAAGCTACCATCATTCAAATATAGTAGGCTGTATGCAGGAATATCAGACAGAGCCTCAAAAGAGATGTTCTCTAACTGCATGGGGGTCTGTTTCACACCATATTCACCCAACACTTTCAATGCTCGGAATAAATCGTGCTCATCCATAAACCCTTCATTCATAAGTGAAGAATGAAGGCTACCTTCCGTTATGTTTGCTCCTAATTGGCGAAGAGAGAAGCTCAAGACCTGCGCATATTCATCAATTAAGTTCGAAGGCATCTTGTGAAATAACATGGCCTTCAATTTGGAAATCGTTCTTGAGATCGAGACGCGATTACTGGTGCTGGTTATATTCTCTATGTTTTCCATAATCAAATACCTTTATGAGACTTTTAGTGATTGGTAATTGGAAGACTCATCAATAACAGTGTTGTCATGAGCAGATTCCGAGAAAACGGTTCCGTCATTAACTCTGATAATGCGGTCGGCTTTACTCAACGTGTCAGGACGATGAGCGGCAAATATTCGGGTAATCTCAAGCTTTTTCAATTCATCATTAATGCGAGATTCAGTCGCTAAATCTAAATGACTGGTCCCTTCATCCAAAATAAGAACTTTGGGTTGCTTATACAGTGCTCTTGCAAGCATGATCCTCTGCTTTTGTCCTCCAGATAATGCGGAACCCATCTCGCCAATCAAGGTATTCATACCCATAGGCATTGCTTGAATATCGTCAAAAATGGAGGCAACTTGTGCAGCCCAGTCAATTTTTTCGAGGTCAGGGTTGTCCTCAAAAAAACAGATATTTTCTTTTATGCTGCCAGATATCAGTTCGTCATCTTGCATAACAATACCGATATGTTTTCTGAGGTTTGCTGCACCCCACTGGTCTATAGGTTTACCATCATAGAGAATTTGGCCACCCGTTGGTTTATATATCCCCATGATAAGCTTGAGTATGGTTGATTTCCCTTGCCCAGACCGACCAGCAAGAGCCACAAATTCTTGAGGGGAAACTCGAAAGCTTACACCTTTAATGACATCTTCTTGCAAAGGCGAGTAGCGAAAATAAACATGTTTAAATTCGATAATGCCGCGATAGGGCTCATTCGTAAGATCAGTCCCTCTCATATCCTCTTTAGGTGTTAAAGCAATGTCCGACAACCTATCGAGATGAACATCCATCAGTTTATATTCCAGCACTTTATCGAGAAGGCTCATCGACTTCTGCTCAAACTGTATTTTATAGGCCATAAACGCCGTGATCATACCAACAGTCATATCACTGTTAATCACGGCATAGGCAGCAATAAAGACCACAGCTATATTCGAGATATCACCAATTCCCTGACTTAAATTGCTGTAACCAATGTTCATATTACCCGAACGGATTCCTTTATTGATCGAATCTGACGCCAGATTACGCCATTTTGATTCCCTTATACCTTCGCCGCCAAACATCTTAAGTGTCGGCATAATCCGCAAAGTTTCTAAAAAGTAGGTAGCTTCTTTAGCTTGAGTGATTTGTTCTTCTGATTGCCTTTTATGGCTTATGCGTAAAAATATGAAACGTGCCAGCGCATAAAGCAGGACAAACCCGGTAACGACTGCACCCAGCGCCGGGCTATAAGAAAAAATAACAATGGCAATGGAAATGGCAAAAACGCCATCAACAATTGCTTCAACAAGATTATTGGCCACAAATTTGCCAATAGCATTGCCCGATTCAGCTCGCTGTAAAATATCCCCAGATCCTCTGAGTTGAAAATAAGAGACTGGTAACCGGACCAAATGATGAAAAACATTACCTCGCAGATCAAACGATATCATTTGACCTAATAATTGGAGTAATACCTGCCGCGCTACTGACACAAACAGCTCAAACAATTTTAATCCTAAAAAACCAAACGCAATGGCAGCAAGAATAGAGATATCATTTTTGAAAATCGCTTCATCTATCACTAGCTGCATAAATAAAGGGGCGACCAAGACAAATCCCTGCAAAAAAAGGGACAACAAGAGTACCCTCGCCATCATTCCCCAATTTGCTTTGTCCAATTTAACCAGTGACGTTACTTTCAGGTCTGCTTTTTCTTTTCGAGGTCTGAAGTCATTGGATTTCTTAATTTCCAAGGCAATGCCTGTGAAATGCTTGCTTACCTCATCACCTTTCAGGAAAAGCTTTCCTTCACTCGGATCATGAATCTCATAGAGGCCTTTTTTGATACTTTTCAATACAACAAAATGCTTAAAATCCCAATGTAAAATTGCTGGTAATGTAATGCTTGCAAGATCTGGCAAGTCACAACTAATACCACGAACAGAAAGATCTAACGTCGCACCAATCTCAACAAGATCTGACAAACTAGCACCTAGTGTTGATATCTCATATTTCATCCGCATAGACTGCAAATCTATTTGGTGCCCATGATAGTTAGCAATCATAGTCACACAAGCGAGTCCGCATTCACTGCTAGTCGATTGACGAATAATCGGTACTTCTTCTTTACCAAGCCAATTAAACACAACTACCTACCTTATTGTTCTTGTGAAATGATTTTGAAATAGTGTCTGACATATTGACCTCAAGAAAACAGCATCATTTTTAGCCAGCTAAATAGCGTTTGGCTTTCCAAAATAATTTGAGCTTCCAATTTCATACCTGATTGAAACGTGATGTCCTGAAACCTTTCTGGCATAGCCTGCTCATCTAATCGTGCTTTGGCTTTATAAAGTATTGTGGGCTTGTCCTTTAAAATACCTAGATCTGAAGACAACACGCCTGTTTTCGCTATAGAGGTAAGCGTCCCTGAGACAATGCCGTATTTCTGGTAAGGGAAAGCCTCAAACTTAAAATTGACTTCTTGTTCTTCTTCAACAAATGCAATTGCTTTAGACGGGAGAAATAGCTCTGCAACTATCTGGGAGTTGCTAGGTGTAATTGCTGCCATGAAATCATTAGCCCTAACAATTTGCCCTTCCTTAATGAGTAAGCTATTTACAACCCCCGCTGTTGACGCCTTAACATGTAATGTTGTGTCGGCAGCCGAGAGAGCTATCTGGCGTCTCAACTGCATCAAATTTTGATCAATTTGATGCAGCTCTTTTTCCAATTCAGCGTTTATTCTTTTGTTATCTATATTTATTTTGTCAACATCAAGCCGAGTATCAGATATCAAAGAATTAATATCGATAAGTTGCAAGCTGACATTATCTAAGGCGTTCTTTGCCTTTAATAATTGTTCCGCGCCAACTAGCTTGGCATCGAATGCTTTCTGAGTTCTCTCATAAGAAGATTGAGCGCGTTTTTTTTGTTCAGCAATAAGCTGCTTTTTGTGAAGGCTTTTATCGAAAGTTTGTTCATTTATCTTCCGTTTGTATTCAAGCTCCTCAAGTGAAAGTTGGGCTTCATATGTGACAATTTTTTGTGTTTTTAAGAGTGCTGATATTTCAGCATCCAAATATTCTTTTATATTTCGATTAAGGGTTTGTGACTGTCCAGTACTCTTGTCAATATTGACCTCAAATAACTTTTCACCAGCTTCAACAAAGTCGCCATCTCCCACATAAACCTTATCTACGACGCCTGTTTGATTAGCATAGATTTTACTTTCTGCTTGTGTGAAATTTAGCTGACCAGTAACGTTTTCCGTTCTTGAAAAATCAACAATTGTCATCAAAGATCCAAAGCACACCACAAAAAAAAAGCAACCAATAACCATCCATTTACCGATAGGAGGATATGATGCTATGGGCTTACCGTGGTTCAAGTCGCTCGATCTTACGGCTTCTATGGCTTCTCGGCGAAAAATAGATTCATTCATAGATCCACTCAATAAAATGCTTGAATTAAAACTTAAGGCGCATTATGATGACAAGAAGTGGATTGAAAACTAACCAACCCACTTGATGGCTTTCATTTACATATCTAACTTCTTTAGGTTTTCTTTGGAGAGGCACCTAAAGAGGTTTTTGCCATTAACTGCGGCGAAAGCGGCAATGAGGAAGAGTTGAAAATGGAGGGCAATAACCACATGAACTTGGGCATTGAGTGCCGTTGATTTGACATGTCGAACAATTTTCGCCTGACTGACTGCCTGCACCTGCGATAGTTTGTAACTCTTTAAGGTTTAATGTTTTTACATTATTCATAGTAACTTTCTCTTTATTAGTAAATATAATTCGCTAACAACCCAAAATATTTAAGTGGCTAGCAGCTTTATCTAATACCAGTTCCGAAAATCAAAACTGCTTAACTAGATGTGTGAAATACTAGCCGTCAAAATCGTTTTACGTAACTAGTAGATATATTAGTTTTAGGCGTAATGATTCAATTTATACGGATCGAAAGTAATTCCATGAAAAGTTCAGGCTATGTTGAGCAAGCAGTTTTTCAATTTCCAAAATTTTAGGTACGAATACCTAAGCAACAATTGACAGAAGATCTCAACGACAATTAATCAAAGAGTCGGATCAGGACTCGATACTCATCGATTATTGATAGAGCCGTAGCTGATCATACTAAGAAGTGCACTAATGCTCTTTATGGCGCCTTAATGGTTGAACAGAATAATAACTCAATGTTCGCCAGAGCCACTCCATTGGTCCTTGGGTAAACCGGCTTAACCAAAAGTTAGAAAAGTGAATTTGCAAAATCCATATCATGACAACAATAGGTAACAGCTCTAACCGAGATAAAGCCCCAAATAAACCTAATCCATGACCATAAAAAACAAAGGCACAAAAGACCGATTGCATAAGGTAATTTGTCATTGCCATTTGGCCTACTTTTGAAATACGAGTGACCCATTGTTCAAGTATATTTTTTTGGACAATTAAGATAAAAAGTGTGGCATAAGCGAGTGTAACAAACATAGCGCCAACGGCTGAAAGGGCCATGCTGATCGAAAAATAAGTCGTCGTCGCCCAATCATGAATATAACTCCAAAATAAACTGAACGTAGATAGCACAAACCCAAAGATGAGACAGAGCTTCATCACGGTCAAATAACGATGGGCCGGCCATGCTCCCAAAATAAATCCTGATTTGTAAAGCACCATACCTAGACACATGATACTGAAGGTTTTAACCACCATGGCAAAACCAATTCTCGCGATAACATCACCACCGTTTTCTGTATTGGTATCTTCGATGTAGTCTTCGGAGAAACCACTACGAGCACTTCGCATCACATCTTCATAAGTCCCTTTCTTTTCTGCTATTTCTTGTTCCATTTGTTCTTGAGTCGGGGAATAAAATGCCAACAACTCGGAGTAGCTTCCGCCATGCAGTGACTCTTCATCAAGATTAGATACATGAAATAAGCATATAGATAGTACGAAGCCCAAACACGAAATGCCTAAAATCATTTTTATCGACAACTTATGAATGGGGTAGACCACCAAACCTATCATGGCATAAAGCGTTAAAACATCACCTTCCCATACGTACCAATAGTGCAAAGCGCCAATAGCAAATAACCACAGCATTCTAGAATAATGCCCCCACCCGACTTTTTGTCCTTTTGCTTCCCGCTTTTCCGCCAACAAAACAACGCCGACACCAAACAGCAAAGTAAAGAGCCCCATAAATTTTTGATCGGCAAATAGGTTGAAGAAAACAAAAAGAAAGTGATTTAACAGTTCCCCATCTCCATAGGCCGTCGGGTTAAAATAGGCGGCAACAGGCATCGAGAAACTCAGCATGTTCATGGTAGGGAGTCCAAGAACAGCAAACCCTCGGAGTAAGTCTAATGTTGAATAACGAGCCAGCATGATTGCATTGTCCTTATGCGTACTTGGTTAATAATGTTGACTAGGGGTCTACTATCCCTAATTTATTGTACAACATTTTACGTATCTAAAACGAATGTTCCAAAATATGAAATCCCTCAAATACACGTAAAACCTTGTTATTTAAACGCTTTGGAGTATTTACATAGCAACACGCTATCGTCACTTCAGTCCTTCGGCCATTAAAATGGCTTGTAGTACCAGCATTTTTAATTCTATACTGCCTGCAACTTGTCGGAGTGCCACTTGGATTTATCTATCCTAAAGGCTGAGACCGTTCATTCGGGATCCGTTGAACCTGCCCGGGTTAATACCTGCGAAGGAAACAAATCTGATATTTGCTATTCAATTAGCCAATATCATTTGCCTAACAACACAACCAGCCTTTTCAGGGTAAGTGTTGCTTGTTAGCGCTTTTCAACAAACCTCTCCTGACAAACAATTTTCATTTTTTAATAATTTGTGAGATTGCTAATGTCAAACCGTCGCCAAATTCGTGCTCAAGCACAACATTTTCTTGATAACTTAGAACCTTTAATTCACCCAAACTCCAGTAAAGTTTATTTGTCTGGCACCCAGCACAACATTAAAGTGGGCATGCGCGCTATCAGTCAAGCCGACACGGCTCTCGGTGGTACAGAAGACACACCGATCTTAGAGAGCAACCCCGATATTCATGTTTATGATTGTGCTGGCCCCTACTCGGATCCAGAGACTCACATCAATGTTCGTCAAGGTTTACCAAAGCTGCGCAGAGAATGGATCCTTGAGCGCAGTGATACGGAACAACTGCCTCACGCAAGTTCCCGTTATACTCAGGAACGATTAGCTGAAGATGGGTTAGATCACTTGCGCTTTGATGCATTGGATAAACCACTAAAAGCACGACAAGGAAAGTGTGTCACTCAAATGCACTACGCTAGAGCAGGCATTGTCACCCCCGAAATGGAATACATTGCCATCCGTGAGAATATGGCGCGAGAAAAAGTCACTGACGATGTGTTAACACAAAAAGCGTCAGGGGAATCTTTTGGTGCTCACATTGGTCAACCTATCACACCAGAGTTTGTGCGAGACGAAGTCGCCAGAGGTCGAGCAATTATCCCGCTAAACATCAATCACCCCGAAGCAGAACCTATGATCATAGGTCGTAATTTTTTGGTTAAGGTCAACGCGAATATTGGTAATTCAGCCGTCACTTCATCTATCGAAGAAGAAGTCGAAAAGCTGGTTTGGTCAACCCATTGGGGGGCCGACACTGTCATGGATTTATCTACCGGCCGCTATATTCACGAAACTCGTGAGTGGATAGTACGCAACTCACCAGTACCTATAGGCACAGTACCTATCTATCAAGCCTTGGAAAAAGTTAATGGCGTTGCAGAAGATCTCAGTTGGGAGGTATATCGCGACACACTGATTGAGCAAGCAGAGCAAGGCGTTGACTACTTCACCATCCATGCAGGCGTGTTGTTGCGTTATGTGCCTATGACTGCAAAGCGCTTAACTGGCATTGTTTCGCGAGGCGGCTCTATCATGGCGAAGTGGTGTCTTTTTCATCATAAAGAAAGCTTCTTGTACGAACATTTCAGAGAGATTTGCCAGATCTGTTCGGCATACGATGTCTCCATTTCATTGGGGGATGGTATGCGCCCAGGTTGTATTGCTGATGCCAATGATGAAGCTCAATTTGCCGAGTTAGAAACCTTAGGAGAGTTGGTTAAAATTGCGTGGGAATATGACGTTCAGACCATTATTGAAGGGCCTGGACACATCCCGATGCAACTCATCAAAGAAAATGTGGAAAAGCAGCTAGATGTGTGTGGCGAAGCACCTTTTTACACATTAGGCCCACAAACAACAGATATCGCTCCGGGTTACGATCACTTTACCTCTGGCATAGGTGCAGCCATGATTGGTTGGTATGGCGTTGCCATGTTGTGTTATGTCACCCCCAAAGAGCACCTTGGCTTACCGAATAAAGAAGATGTTAAACAAGGTCTCATCGCCTACAAAATTGCCGCACATGCTGCCGATGTTGCTAAAGGGCATCCCGCAGCTCAAATTCGGGACAATGCGCTATCTAAAGCGCGCTTTGAATTCCGCTGGGAAGATCAATATAACTTAGGTTTGGATCCTGATACTGCGCGCAAATATCATGACGAATCACTCCCTCAAGAATCCGCAAAAGTCGCACACTTTTGTTCAATGTGTGGACCTAAATTTTGTTCCATGAAAATCACTCAAGAAGTGAGAGATTACGCAGCTCAAAATATCACGGTTGAAGAAGACGCTTCTCGCTTTGTTGCTAGTAAAGTGCTGAGTGAAGAAGAGCTGCAACTAGCAATGCAGGCGAAGTCCGAAGAGTTTAAATCGCAAGGTGCTCAACTCTATACTGAAATAAAAAGCACAGAAGCAAAAGGCGTATCGCTCAGCGAGTCTGAATAATTATGGCCGATTTATCACCAGCTCCGCTTGATGCACCAGCTCGCCCCTTTGTCTGGAGCATTGCAGCTTCGGACAGCGGCGGCGGTGCCGGCATTCAGGCAGATAGCCTTACTATCAGTGATTTAGGTGGTCACGCTTGCAACGTACTAACCGCCGTGACGGCACAAAATTCAACTGAAGTCATTGGTGTTGAAGCAATATCCAATACGGTATTGCTTCAACAGCTCAATTGCCTATTAATTGATATGCCACCAAAAGCAATCAAGATCGGCGTACTAGCAACATCCCAGCAAGTCATTTTGATCACTCATTGGCTGACGAATGAACTTGCCAATTACGAGCAAAAGCAAAAACGGACAGTGCCCGTCATTTGGGATCCAGTGATGTTGGCCAGCACCGGGCAGCCCCTCACAGAAAATAGTGACGCGCCGACACAGCAAGATTATTTCAAGCTGGCCAAAAAAGTGACTTTATTGACTCCAAACCTCAAGGAATTAGAAGCACTTGCATCGAATACTCATTTATTATCTGGTAGCAATGAAAGCAAAGATAAACTGAAGGCATTTGCCCAACACATACAGACCAATGTGCTGTTGACTGGCGGTGATGTAGCGTGTGATCAAGCACAAGATTGGCTTGCTGCACAAGCTATAGAGCATACGCCACAGCAACACCAAGAGCAGCTGATTGTTTTTTTCAATGACAAAGTAAAAACCCGGCACAATCATGGCACCGGCTGCACCTTTTCATCTGCTATTGCAACAGCAATGGCCTTGGGCTATCCCCTATTAGATGCGATCGTCGTTGCAAAAGCTTATGTGGCGCAAGGGCTAACACATGGCTACAAAACAGGGCAAGGGCCAGGGGTTTTAGCACGTTTGGGGTGGCCTGTTGATTTACAACACTTTCCAAAAATCAAGTTACCTCACTATAACGCTCTCGATTCTTATACAAACCTGTCATATGCAAAGGTGACTACGCCACTTAAGGTTTACCCCGTGACAGAATCATTATCAGTATTGGAGCAAACGCTTAAAGGCGGTGCGATGACTGTTCAACTGAGGATAAAACAGACTTCTAACCAAGAGCAGCTCGAAAAAGATATTCAACAAGCCATCCACTTAGGTGAGCAATATGGAGCACAGGTCTTTATTAACGATCATTGGCAATTGGCGATTAAATACAAAGCTTTTGGCGTACATTTAGGTCAAGAAGATATGCTTGTAGCCGACATGCAGAAAATCTCACAATCAGGCTTAGCTTTAGGGCTGTCATCTCATGGCTACTTTGAAATGCTGATAGCCTATAGCTTAAACCCTGGGTATTTAGCTGTAGGGCACATTTTCCCCACGCCCACGAAATCAATGCCATCACAACCTCAAGGTTTGCATAAATTGACGCGCTTTTGTCAATTGCTGAATGGGAAAATTCCATTAGTTGCTATCGGCGGCATTAATAGTAACAACCTGAAGAAAGTGCATGCGACACAAGTGGACGATATCGCTGTTGTAAGAGCCATTGAGCAAGCAGAAAACCCTGCGTCAAGCTGGCAGGAGCTTCAATCACAATGGCTTGCCTTAGCATGAGTAAACAGTTAACTGACAATCAGTTTGTCCAGTACTACCGGCAACTCATGCTCCCACAAGTCGAGGAATCGGGACAGCATGCCTTACTGCTACAACACGTCTTGATCATTGGCGCAGGTGGGTTAGGTACACATGTCGCTCAGCAACTTACGGGGGCAGGTATCGGTCATATTCATTTGGTTGACGATGATAAAGTTGAAACGTCTAACCTTCCCAGACAGATTTTATTTGGCCCACCGGATGTTGGACAACTTAAGGTGAACCAAGTTAAAAATAGGCTCAACCAGCAAAATAACGACACCACAGTCTACGTTTATCCTAAACGATTCGATTCTGTGACTAGTGAGTTACTCATCAAATACAACCCAGCTTTAGAAGCTGTTGTTAATAACCGAAGGCTCATCGTTTTAGATTGCTCGGACAATATGCCCACTCGTCAAGCGGTCAATCGATGGTGTGTGAACAACAAACTCACACTTGTGAGTGCTGCTATTAGTGCTTATGCGGGTCAATTATTGTTAGTCGATATGGAACAACTTGCCGAAACCGGTTGTTATCGTTGTATTTTCAATGAACAACACTCAACACAAGGCTGCGAGAGTATGGGGGTATTAGGTCCCGCTGTCGGTGTTATGGCGAGTATGCAATGTATGCTAACACTCAATTATTTACTCAAAACCCCCTCGCCTGCTCATTTGCACTTATTTGACGGATTAAACCTAAGCTGGCGAAAGCTACAACGCAAACGAGACCCATCCTGTCCAGTATGTCAGCACGTATGAACCATTTAAACCATGAGACATTTTGTATGATCACTATATTCATTAATGGCCACCCCCAACAGGTAGCGGATGATTGCCACTTACAACAAGCTATCACACAAGGTACTTCGAGCGATCAAACAATCGATTTAACCAAGGTTGCAGCCGTGTTGAATCAAACCATAATTCCTAAGAGCTTGTGGAAAGAGCAATCATGTGCAGATGGCGACCAAATAGAAATATTTAGCGCCGTAGCAGGAGGTTAGCCTATGTTATCCATCGCCGAACATCGTTTTCAATCTCGCCTCTTTAGTGGTACAGGCAAGTTTTCAAATAGCCAAGTTATGCTAGACGCACTGACAGCGTCGGGTTCTGAGCTTGTCACATTAGCCGTCAAACGTATTGATATTAAGAAAGGCACCGACAATCTTATTAAGCCTCTTATAGAATCTGGCGTAAAGCTGTTGCCTAATACCTCAGGCGCCCGCAATGCTAAAGAAGCCATATTCGCTGCCCAACTCGCGCAAGAAATGTTAGGGACCAACTGGGTAAAGCTTGAGATTCACCCCGATCCAAAATATCTCATGCCAGATCCTGTGGAAACATTGCTCGCAGCAGAAGCTCTGGTAAAGCAAGGTTTTGTCGTTTTACCTTATGTACATGCCGACCCAGTACTTTGTCACCGATTAGAAGAAGTTGGTTGCAGCGCAGTCATGCCACTAGCCAGTCCTATAGGCAGTAATCAAGGTTTGTTAACCAAAGAATTCATACAAATTATTATTGAGCAAGCCAAGATTCCTGTTGTCGTGGATGCGGGTCTAGGCAGCCCGTCTGATGCAACTCAGGCGATGGAGCTAGGTGCTGATGCAGTATTAGTTAACACAGCTATTGCCGCAAGTAAGCAGCCTGAAGTGATGGCTAAATGTTTTAAGCAAGCAGTGGAAACAGGCCGCACAGCATTTGAAGTTGGGTTAGCGAAAGTGAATCAGCAAGCAAGCCATACAAGCCCACTTACCGGTTTTTTAAACAATAAATAGATTGACTTAGACAGGATAAAACAGTGAGTTTTGAACACATATTTGCACAACTTGAGCTCAGCGATTTGCAGTTATCCTTGTATGCCAAAAGAGCTTGCGATGTAGAAAAGGCGTTACAACAACCGTCGTCCAATATCGACTCGTTGATGGCACTTCTGTCACCAGCCGCTGAGCCTTATATTGAAGAAATGGCACAACGCGCCACTTTGCTGACACAGCAACGCTTTGGACACAACATCAATCTCTTTATCCCTCTTTATCTATCCAATTTATGTGCCAACGAATGCGACTACTGCGGTTTTACGATGAGCAACAAAATAAAGCGTAAAGTGCTTAGTTTACGGGAAGTAGAAAATGAGATTAAGGTGATTAAACACCGAGGGTTTGACTCTGTATTGTTAGTCACTGGTGAACATGAAACCAAAGTTGGCCCTAACTACTTTATGCAAATATTACCGCTTATCAAAAAGCACTTTAGCCATATTGCGATGGAAGTTCAGCCACTAGCAACAAGCGACTACCAAGCGCTCGTGCAACACGGCCTTGATTCAGTCATGCTATATCAAGAAACTTACCAACCCTCTACTTATGCGCGCCATCACACTCGAGGTAAAAAGCGAGATTTCCAATACCGCCTAAACAGCCCAGACAGGCTAGGCTTAGCCGGTGTTGATAAAATTGGATTAGGTGTCTTGTTTGGACTTGATGATTGGCGACTTGATGCGCTATTAATGGGTCACCATCTACAGTATATGGAAAACCGTTACTGGCGCAGTAAGTACAGCATTTCGTTACCTCGATTACGACCTTGCACTGGCGGTATTACTCCGAAAGTACCAATGACCGACATGGGTTTGGTACAAGTTATCTGTGCTTTTAGATTATTTAGTGAACACTTGGAAATTAGCCTTTCAACACGCGAAAGCGAAACGCTAAGGAACAACCTTTTGCCTCTGGGCATCACACATATGAGTGCAGGCAGCTCAACACAACCAGGAGGTTACGCTTTACCGAGTGAAGAGTTGGATCAATTTCAGATCAGCGACGAGCGGCCCGTTGATGATATCGTCACGATGATCCAACAAAGCGGCTACCAACCTGTCTTTAAGGATTGGGAAAGTGGCTGGCATTAACCACAATACAACTAAACGTACAAAAGGTTACCTTTACATCATCCCGTTAAATTGGCGTGCCGTGTCGACGAGTGATTTTTTATTCATGGCGTGAACAAGCTTTATCAATTCTCGTTTTGCTCGTCGATATTCATTTTTATTTTCTGGGGCATATCGGTATGACGCACGTGCATGTAAGAAATTCCAACCGAATGACTTCAGTGAAGCATATTTTTCAGGTTTCCTTATGAGCCGCTGTTCAAACTCAGTCCCCGGAATCGCCTTAAACCTTGACAGATGTACACGATCCAAATAAGACTCATGGTGTTTAAGGAAGTCAATCGTATCTTTTATATCCTGATAAGTTTCTCCTGGGTAACCTAACATGATAGTTGTTCTGACACTAATACCTGCCTCACGAGCATTCGTAAGAAACTCCGAAGTCCTATCAATCCTTGTGCCTTTTAGCATAGTATCGTTGAGTTTTTGGCTGCCTGTTTCAAGACCAAAACTTACCCTGCGAAGCCCGGCCTTAGAGGCTTTCATTAATGTCTCTTTATCAAGCCCGTTTTCGCCCTTACCATCAACATGTAATGTGGCAACCCAATTCGGGTTTTCAATAACTTGATCGATATTGTCTATAAGGTCATACCAAAGGCCGAGATCAGAATTTAGCTTACTATCAAAAAAGATGAAATCACTACTCTCATAGCGCTTACTTTGATGAGAGAGTTCTTCAAGCACCTTTACAGATTGTCTTGAACGAAAGGTTCGCGTGCTTGCTGTTATAACATCACTACAAAACAAGCATTTACCCCAACCACAGCCTCTACCTGCCATAATAGGAATAATCCTATGCTCTTTATTAGGCCAGTGAAAATAATCAAAGTCAGGTATAGGCAACTTATCAAGCTGCTTTAATGGCGGTGCTTCTTTGCCTGCAAGCTTTCCGTTGTTCAAGAATACGCCAGGATATAAACTTATATCGGTCCCTTCCAGCATATCAGACACCAATTTTTCCAATACAAACTCAGGCTCACCACCAAAAACTGCGGTGACACCTTTTATATTTATCCATTGCTCAACCACACGAGGCATGTTGAAGAATGGCCCGCCCAGCAGAAGCGGAATGTTCTGCTCATGCGCTCGTTGCGCAATAACCTTCAGCAACTGGTCATATTGAAGGTACGAAGTAACAAGAATTAAATCAACGGTTTTACTATTGATTGTTTCACTCGTTTTTTTTCGAAAAGAAGATGTCGGACGAAACCGTACCTTACTATAAGCTTTATATATGAATTCGTTAGCCCATTCGATTAGCGGGTGACTGGCAAATCTAACTCGCGCCGCGACATAATTGATGAACGTTTCTTCAACATCCCTAACCAGCGGCGATACACCAAAAGCGAGAGGATTAAACACATCGACTTTGTAACCAGACTGTTTAAGTGGTGTTGAGAGATAACCAACAGCTAAGGTCGGAAAAGGGGCTTCATTATTAAGATCTACGATGAGGATATTCGCATTATTTTTTGACATTCCTGTCCAATTCCCTATTACTTTAAATAACTGAATACACTGAGTAAAATTGATATGTATAACGTCTAAGCTATTCTCGGCAATCTAACCCAATAAAGTCTGGTCGAGCAAATAGCGATTCATACTTTTGTTCCAAAAAATTAGTTTGCGCAACCCATTCACCGACTAATTCATTAAGAGAAACATAATATTCCAAAGGGTTCTCTCTTAACTCCTTATTACGATTAAAAATAGCATCGGTTACCCGAACCACAATGGACTGATACCTATCTTCCTGATAATCAATCAAGGCACCAATATCTGTTGCCAGTTCAAAATTTGCGTGTAAGAGGTAACCTGACTCACCCGCTAAAGTCCATGCAGAATAACGCAATGATTCTTGCAACAGCATTTGTTCAAGGTTGGTTTCTGGTAGCTCCCCTGTCGCTTGGCTATTAAAAAATTTAATAGCGCCTTTTATGACAGCTAACATACCCTTTTGGCGCGGTATATAATCTTTTTTAAGTAACGTCTGATTGAAAGTCAGCTCTAGCTTGACATTACACAACGCAATCAAGGTTCGCTCCTCAATGTCCTTACCTTCATCCCAGTCTTGCAATGCAAAAGCAATGAGAATACTGGCTCCAATAAACGCTGACTCGGCAAAAACAGCACGCCACTTTATTGATTTATTACTTTTCCACTGCGCCATAAATTAAGGCTTGTCCTTGTTAGTTAAGTCGTGACGAAAAGACAGAAAATGAGCTTTAATTTGGTTTCAGTCACTCAGCTTTCCAAGAGTGTATAAAAATCCCTTATCTTGTCAAATTCTCATTTACTGTTGACTAGGGCTGATCATTCATCTTGATTTTAATGTCTCGCCTGTCATCAAGGTTTGTATCACTGAAATACCGATAAACACTGGTGATGGAGGTATGGACCTACAGTTTCTATGTACAAAAACTAATAACTATGTATAAAAATCAACCTATTTTTTCTTCAAATAACTGCTCAACTATAAGGTAATTTAAACTTAGTTACTGCTTTAGCATTAGCACTTGTGATACTGGAAAGTCCTCATGAAACTCATTTTTTTAGCTTTGATTAGTTTATTTTTCATCCGTAATGCCGCAGCTTCGGAGTGTGATTGTGATCACATCATTTCAGGCAGTGTTGACGCGCAAGAATTAGGCGTTTTGCCGGGTGACAAAATTTGTCTTGATGGCGGTTCAACTTATGACAATCGCCCCTTAAGGTGGGAGAACTTCGTTGGCACAGCAGAAGACCCCATCATCATCAAAAATTGTAATGGTGTCGCACATATTAATCCGGCCGACAGTTCTTATGGTTGGAAATTTATTAATTCAAAGCATTTTAAAATTTTGGGCAATGGAGATCCAAACCACGAATACGGCATCAAAGTCACCACTCGGTCAGGCTTTTACCTCACGATGGAATATTTCACCACCGATTTTGAAATCGGATATATAGAGATTGCTGGAGAAGGTGCAACAAGTGAAAGCAATGGATTTGCGGGGATCGGAATGAAAACGAGCCCATATCAAGACTGTGAGTTATTTCAGGACGAAACCAAAACAGCATTCTTGATGGAAAATGTCACTGTGCATCACAATTTTATTCATGATATCGGGGGTGAAGGAATATATGCAGGGCATGGTTTCTATCAAGGGCGTGAAGAGAGAAGTCGATGTCCAGAAGGCGTAACCACTTACGCACACAATATTCATAACTTAGCGATTTACGACAATTACATCACTGATGTTGGCTATGACGGGATACAAGTCAAAAATGCGGATAGTCATGCTTCAATCAATAACAATGTCATACGCAACTATGGACGTCGAAACGAAGGCAGCCATGACGAAGGCATTTTTGCAGGTGACGGTTTCGAAGGCGTCATCCATAGTAATTGGGTTGAAAACGGCCCCGGCCACGGCATGCAGATTAACGCCTTTGGTAATACCAAAATATACAACAATGTGGTCATTAACTCAGGTGATGATGGTATATATTTAAACAACCGTTCCAAGTCATTTGCTAATCGTGACGGTGTTTTTGAAATTCATCACAATACCTTCATTAACATGGGTGATGACGGGATAGAAGCTTATACTCCTCAACGCATTGATTTATTAAATAATATTTTTGTTAACATGGCAGACAAAAATACTAACGGTTTCAACGCCGATATTGCGAATAACCTATTCGAAGGTGATAGTCAGCTGCTCGGCTTCGTTGACACTGACCATAATAATTACGGCCTATCTCCTGACTCTATGGCTAAAGACACCGGACTTTTAGTTAGTTTACAAAACGATTATTCAGGCACCGCGAGAGTTGACGGTTTGCCTGACCTCGGAGCTTTTGAATCAGGTTCCTTTTCCAGTGCACCGGCCATATTGGTCGCAGACGATATCACAGCAAATGAACCAGCCAAGCCAGGCGAAGTCAAAAAAATCACATTAACGCCCTCAATGTTACAGATCATCAATGGTAATGGTGATGCAACTCGTCTGATTGATGAACAGGCACTCGTTGGAGACCCTGCTAACGGAGATACATCAGACCCAACAACTTATTGGAAATCTACTGATGGCGCCAAATCATTGCCTCATACCGCAAGAATTGACCTCAGCGCTGAGTATCACATTACAGAGATCTATTTATATGATTCAAATGGAAAAGGTGAGTTAGTTATTGAAGGTCTAGCCTCAGACTCAACATCTTGGCTTGTTAACGACATGGGCTCTCGTTACAACGTCTGGAGCAATCATGAAGTTAATCAGGATGCGCGCTTTATTGATGTAACCCGTTATGGCCAAAACAACTTCAATGAAATTGTTTTATACGGATACTTAAAAGACACTGTCGCACCCGAAATAACACTTCTAGGGGATAGCTCTCTGCAATTAAGGCTCAATCAGGATTACATTGAGTATGGTGCGCTCGCCTCAGACAATCTTGATGGTGATATTAGCACTCATATCACCGTTGACACTTCGTCTCTCAATATCAATCTGGCTGGCAATTACAACGTAATATATAGCGTCAGCGACACTTCGGGCAACGCAACCCAAATCATTAGAGAGGTCCAAATTATTGCACCTAAAATCTTGTTAGCCCCCTCTATGATCTCCTTAATCAAGGGTAACGGTGAAGTAGCAAACTTGGTAGATGAACAAGAGCTAGCTGGTGATCCCGCAGCCGGAGATTCGTTTAGCCCAACAACCTTTTGGAAACCAACCGACGGCGCGCGGTCATTACCCCAAACAGCACAGATAGATTTGGGTACTGAGTATAGAATTTCTGAAATTTATCTTTACGATACAAATGGTAAAGGCGACCTTGAACTCATGGGAGGAACAGCCGATGCACCTTGGTTAGTTAATGACTCAGGCGCCAAGTATAACGTTTGGACTTCACATACGATAAATAAAGAGACTCGTTACATTAACCTCACTCGGTATGGCCAAAATAACTTTAACGAAATTGTTATTTATGGGCATCCTAAGGAAAACTAGTGCTAAAGGAGATAAATTTAGTTAGCCCACGCTCTGGATAATTAATCGCTCTTGATTGAAAAGGCTTGAACTAAACATTGATGCTCTCAGTACCCATAATATTGAGAGCTTCAAATGCTATTCCTGTCCAAGAAAACGCTCATAATTCGTCAAAAAAGGGCGTTTACCAAATCCCATAAGCCTGCCATAACAATTTGAATTCATTAATCTATTTATATAGACAGCTCTGACTTAGCTCCGTTCGATACAAGATATTTTGATAAGTTGCAGTCAATTTCAATTCCTAGAAACGATTAATGAAAGGAATGCCCCCTTTATCGTCAATTTATGTTTGAATACGGCTAGCTATCATCAATTGGATCGGAATTATGAAACGAGTTCGTAGTACTTGTTGGTTTGTTTTATTAACATTGGTAGGAGCTGCATTTGCCGCAGAACCAAATTTTTCTGTAAAGCATCTGCAAAACGCTGAAAGTCGGAGCGACCACAATTTAAACGGCATGTGGAATGTCATCCCTGACCCCTATGAAAATGGCTATTACAACCACAGGTATGAGCCGAAAGACGTTACTGGTTACTTTGAAAATAGACAAGTATCGTCGCCTTCAGACTTGATTGAATATGACTTCAGCACAGCGCAACAGTTAAGTGTACCTGGCGATTGGAACTCTCAAGATGACAAGCTGTTCTTTTATGAAGGAACGATTTGGTATCACAAAGCGATAGACATTGTCCCTGTGAAAAACAAACGGTATGTATTGCATTTTGGTGCAGTTAATTATCAGTCCATCGTTTATGTCAACGGAAAGAAAGTGGGACTGCATGAAGGGGGCTTTACGCCGTTTCAGTTTGACATCACCTCTGTACTGCGAGAGAAAGATAATTTTGTAGTAGTTAAAGTAGATAACCGCCGTGAACGTACTCAAGTTCCAACGGTCAATACAGACTGGTGGAACTATGGTGGTATAACTCGTTCCGTAAATATTCTTGAGTTGCCCGAGTCGTATATGTCCGACTATCGGGTAACGCTAACTCCGGGATCCGCAACAGGATTGTTAGCAACATTTGATATAGCACATTTCGATAGTTCTTCACCCAAGCACGTGCAGCTTTCTATCCCAGAGTTGAATATCTCAGAACAAATCAAAGTCGATAAAACAGGTAAAGCAAGCATTAGGCTAGATGCCGAACCTGACCTTTGGTCCCCATCAAACCCTAAATTATACAACGTTAATATCGCCTATAACGAAGAAGTCATTGAAGATCACATTGGGTTCAGAACAATCAGTACTCAAGGTGAAGATATCTTGCTGAATGGCAAACCCATCTTCTTAAAAGGCATATCAATTCATGAAGAATCTCCATTTAGTGATCAAGGTAAACGCGCTTGGCGCGAAGAAGATGCTGAGGCCTTATTGCGTTGGGTCAAAGATTTAGGAGGTAACTTTGCGCGTTTGGCTCACTATCCACATAACGAAG
The DNA here is from genome assembly GCA_964640795.1 of uncultured Pseudoalteromonadaceae bacterium. Lineage (GTDB taxonomy): Bacteria > Pseudomonadota > Gammaproteobacteria > Enterobacterales > Alteromonadaceae > M269. The sequence continues at coordinate 103,249 of CAZXIN010000004.1, forward strand.
CCATGGTGCGTAAAGCCGATGAAATGGGCATTTTATTATGGTCTGAAATCCCCGTTTATTGGACAGTATTATTTGACAATCAACAAGTCTATGACAATGCACAAACACAGCTAGACGAGATGATAATGCGTGATAGAAATCGCGCGTCGGTCATCATGTGGTCAGTCGCTAATGAAACCCCGTCGACTGAGGCACGTAACCGGTTCCTGACTAACCTTATCAAACGGGCTCGAAAGCTTGACGATTCAAGATTGATTACCGCCGCTATGGATACGCAAGAATCAACTGAAAACGGTAAAGCTGTCACCGACCCTTTAGTGGATCAAGTCGATATTATCGGGATTAATAATTATTGTGGCTGGTATTACACCAAACCAGAAGATTGTGGTTTGGTTAAATGGACATCTAATCACAACAAACCGTTTATTATGAGTGAAGTTGGCGCTGGTGCGCTAGCAGGACACCACGGTAGCAAAGATCAACGCTGGACCGAAGAGTACCAAGCGAATGTCTTCAAACATAACATTGAGATGCTAAAGAATCTTAAATCGCTTCGCGGGGTAACGCCTTGGATATTGAAGGACTTCCGTTCTCCACGAAGACCGCTCACGGGTATTCAAGATTTTTGGAACCGCAAAGGCCTAATTTCAGAAAAAGGACAGAAAAAGCAGGCATTTTATATCCTTAGAGATTATTACAGCACTATGCAGGAATAACCTCTAGGTCAGAGGGTTGGATAAGTTGCTCATAAATAAGTTGCTCATAAACAAGTGGCATATATGGCAACAATCCTGCCCCTGCTATTTAATGATTCAACCTTGCAATACGGGTGGAAACTCCATACGAGGTTAGTTATTAATGGCCAAAACAAAATACCCTATTCAATTAATATTCAGCTTGAATAGTGAACAATAGGAGTTGCGAATATCCACTTAGTGGTATTGCTACCGATCTGTATAACGATTTGTCAAAAAGGTTAGAACATGGCGTTTTTTAAAATTCACTACAAAATCATAGTCACCTTGATAACATTTTTATCAATAGGTAGCGCATCAGCAAGTGAAAGCGCTATTAGCGTACCTGAGAACTTCACACCTTATAACATTAAAAAACTTGATGAAGCTTGGGTTTCTCCAGGCTTTAATGCCTCAAACTATAAGACGGTGGCGATACAATGGCTTGAATTTGAGTACCGTCCAGGAAAGGACAGGTTTGAACCACAAGATCGGAACGAAAATTACGAGCTGCCTGCAGAAACCAAAGTACGATTAGAGAAACAAGCCAATGAGATATTCAGTAAACAACTGGTGAAACTCAAAAGCCACAAGCTAATAGATTTAAACCAAGCGGATGCAGAAACACTCATCGTTCAACTCAACGTAACGGACTTTGTTAACAATTTACCTCAGCCCCGCCAGTTTGCAGGCTCAACTGATTTCTTTCTCAGACAATTCGGTGCAGCGACCCTGAACGTCACACTCATTGACGGAAAGAGCCAAAAACCGTTGTTTAAGGGCTATGTCAGAGACAATATTCAATCTTTTGGATTCAATGTCGTAAGAGCTGATATCATTACTGCTAATCGTCGAACGAAGCTTCAATTCACACAATGGGCAAAAGATTTACGTAAAAATATCAACAGCTTATAATTATTCAGTTCGGCTTTGCTTAAACTCTTTCAGCCAAATCTGATGGCAGAGAGTTCGGCTAATTGGCTGAATCGACACTTAAACTACGGTAAGCCAAGTTTAGACGGGTGATATCACTTACATTGTAATGGGCGCATCAACAACAGAGACGCCCCTTACAGCAGTCCCCCCCAAATACTACTTTCACTTTTCTCAATCTGGCTTTTATGTTCAACGGCTTTACCATCACACTGATTGATCACTTTTTCAGGGTGCCATCGACTCGAAATCGCCATGAGTTTAAGTTTAGTTTTCCCCTCTGGAACGATAGAACGAATGACGTCTAACCCAATATCAATGTGACTCACATTATTCAAGATACAGGTGATTAATCCCTTGCGTACATTATTTCGCTCGACGCTAATTAACACACTAATGTCCTTATCTATCGTATTGACCGAGTATGTTCCGTTTAACTTTTCTGGTCCAACTAACGTTGTATTTTGAGCAATGACACCACCATCTAACCATATACCTTGCCGGTTATTGATAGCGGTAAGAAAAAGGGAAAGGCGTGAAGCATAATAATTATTAGCATCTGCCGCGAAAGCTTTTAGCTGATAGATAACGGCTTGCTCATGATTCCCTTGCAAATACTCTATTGCCGCATAGGTATCGTTAAAATGGCGGTTATCAGTTACTTGTATACCAGAATCACCTGTAAAGGCTTCATCCACGACTGGCTGAAGTAACCGTTTGGCTATATCCAATGCCTTTAAAGAGGTGTCTCGCTCCAATACGAGCTGCCAGGCCAGGTTATTTCTATCCTCGGGGCTTAGCAGCCCATTATCGCTAGCATACTGATAAACTCTATTGATATCGTCTTCGCTAGAGAGCTGAGTGTTCGTGTTCCCTTGATATATCGATGCAAGGACAAACCCGACAATAAGTACTCCCAAACACGCGTTGTGAATTGGTCTCGTTTGTTGCCAATCACTGATTTGTTGTTCGAGGTGTTTTTGCGGTGATTCTATCATTTTTAAGAATAACCAAGTGGCAAGTAAACCAACAATAAAACCACCTAGGTGCGCCATGCCATCAATCATGGGGATCAAAAAAGGCAATGAAAAGTTAATGCCTAGAGCAATAATCCATGCACGCTTTCCTAAGTTAAAACCCGCAGGTAAGGTTTTAGCAAACTTACCATTAATGAATAATAAGCAACCTAACAAACCAAATATACCGCCAGATGCCCCGACTGAAACCATATAGTGTCCAGCGACATAAGAACAAGCTTGTGCTCCAATACAAGACAACAAAAATATGATTAATAGCTTTTTCCAACCCAATACCCGTTCGATTAAATTCCCATAGAGAAACAGAGCAACAAGATTAAAATAAAGATGCAACAACCCACCGTGTAAGAAATTGGCGATAAACAAACGGTGCCATTGTCCATCGGCCAACAATGCTGGAGAGTTGCCGCCCCAATAGATGAGGTTTTCAATATCAGTACCTTGACTAAATACCCTACTCAGAATGAATGCCATGACTAATAGTGCGCATAACAACAGAGTAGCTGTTGGTGACTTACTTTTTAATCCTTCGCCGGTATCATTTACTTTGTTTAACCTGAGCCAAGCCATTTCACCTTCTGGCGTAGCAACGAACGCCTCCTCGAAACGCGCCAGAATTTCTTCCCGTGTATGATTGAACGTTTCCAATTTAAACAGATAGTTTTTCTTGGCGGTGCCAATAAATAACTGCTGCAATATACCTTTACCGACTATGTCCAAGCTAAGGACAGCAGAGTAAGGAATATGACGTGCTTTTTGCGAACTAAACGTTGGCGGGAGTATTATAGATTCAGGATTAAAAGCTATTCTTATCGATTTGGGATGAAAAGTTAATTTGCGGATACCCACTACCATAGCGGTCAGTAAAACCGCAGCGCCAAATGCATACCCTATAAGAAAGTAACGTTCAGATTTAATCATTCCTGCTGTAGCACCGAATAAGGTAGCAAAAATAATCATCAACGCAAAAATAAGTGCAAAGTTAAAAAAGCGAGTTGGTTTAAGTGAGAGCTCGTCTTCACCACTTGTTTGTCCTGGGGGTGTCGTTTCCATAATAAGTTCTTGGGCTTGTTTACCTATGCTCATTTTATATGATTATTCTTCTACCCATAACTCCTTAGTACATTCTTCAAGAGGGAGAGCTCTTTACCGTATTCATCGTAAAAATGAATGGCTAGGTTAAAGGATACTCAAGGAATCATACACCACAACTTTGTGCCATAGGTGTTGAGCGTCCTCAACAAACTTAACATGCACAGGCTCTGATTGATATTTATCCTGTTCTTCTTGGTTATTGAAAGTCACGATTAAGCTATAGTTGTAATCACTGTCGACCACTTCTCTATCGGAAGCGTTTTTACTACCAATGTGTTTACTTTTGACGTAATCAGATGCATCAATAAAAGAACGTAAATGACCAAGAAACTCTTGATGTGCATCTTGATTTTCTGGTTCTTTCAACCAGAAAAACACACTATGAATAAAGCCACCGGGCTCAATAATTGTTTGTCGATTTTTTTCTTGCATACTAGGGGTAATCCTAAAGTTTTAAAAAGCGTACACTTTCGCAACAAAAGTCATTCTGATTTTGTTGAATAATGCCCAGGTAAATATAGATGATTTTATGGAGGCAAAAAGTAAAGCGCTTTGTGAACTAAATCAAGGTGCTTTTAACCTAATTTTGTGAATAGTGAGTCATACAACAGTCCACTTAATACCGATATGTCACCAGAGCCTTCCATAGTCCTTATTGAGTGTTCAAATATTAAGACAAATTATTATCACATTTGTCCTCAATCCATCTTCCATTTAGCGTCAAACTTTGATTTGAATGGTACACTCTAGCGCCTATAAAATAACCAAGAGATGCCGTTTTTCAATGAAGTTATTTTTTTTATTACCAGCGCTAATGCTGGCAGCCTGTTCTTATCCATCCTCAGACTCCAAAAGCTCTAAGCCGAGCACCACTATCATTGGTGAAGAAGTAACCACAGCCGGAAGGTATTTCCCTAACGTTCCTTCTCCCTCCATATTAATTTTCTCTGAGACTCGCGACTGGCGTCATGAAGAAGGCATTGCCGGTGCAAATCTGGCGATTATAAAATTAGCCAAAGAAATGGGACACGGCTACTTCACCACAGAACATAGCGGTATATTTAATGACAAGGACCTAGCACGCTTTGATGTAGTGGTTTTTAATAATATGACTGGCGATGCGTTAACACCTGAAGAAGAAGCTGCCTTTGCCAGATGGCAAGCTAAAGGTCATGGCACAGTGCTTATTCATGGTGCCGGTGATGCATCTCATCAAGATTGGAGTTTTTATCATGAAGAGCTGCTAGGTGCACTCTTTGTCAGTCACCCAATGGCGCCACAATTTCAAGAAGCGCGAGTTGAGGTGCTCAATCAAAGCCATCCCGTCATGGCTGGCTTGCCCAAGGATTTTATGGCAACTGACGAATGGTATACATTTGAAGGCTCCCCCGGAGAAGATTTCGTCATTCTGGCAGGATTGGATGAGGCCACCTACAGCCCGAAAAACACAGTTTATGGCGATGTTTCCGATTTGCGCATGGGGCCCACACCACTAGATCACCCTATTATTTGGGCTAGGTGCCTTGGCACTAATCAAGCCAGATCTGTTTTTACGGCTTTGGGACATAACTACGAAACCTACGAAGCAACAGCTCCTCTCCTTATATTAAAGAACGCACTAAATTGGGTTGCTAAAAAGACCGACTCACAATCTAAAGGCTGTGTTCGATAGTTGAAAAAAGTGATAGAGCTTAATCAATAAAAGAGTAAGCAATACTTAAGAACATAGACGCTTTATCACGCTACATTCAGAATCAAAGCGTCAACGCTTTTGGCCAAAGAATACGCTCGATTTTGAATGTAACGTCGGACAGCTCTGACCAGCTATTTATTGCTCTGGAAATCAGCTGGGTATAGCCACATGTAGGGATAGTCTGAAGGATTTCGCCAGACAATGAGTGGCAAAAATCAGTCAGAGCTGGATTGTGGCCAACGATGGCAATCTCAGATAATGAATCATCAAGTGATTTGCACCAATCAAACAGTGACTTACTTTCAAACGTGTATAGCTCATCAGTTGTTTCCCATTTAATTTCAATGTCACTGAGGTGCGTGTTGATTAACTCAATGGTCGATTCTGCTCTTACTGCTGGGCTACAAAAAACATTGTCAAAATGGCAACCAGCATCCCAAATATGCTGACTCATCAATTCACAAGATCGAATACCACGTTTATTGAGCGGCCTATCAATGTCAGTCAAAGTCAAATCCTTCCAGCTGGATTTCGCATGCCGAATAAGATGTAGCTTTTTCACCAACGCACTCCTGCAATAAGGTAACCAGCCAAAACAAGCCACCACTTTGAACAACCTTAACAGTGATAACAGAATAATACACTGATGGTTAGCACCGTGCAGACAAAGGAGGGGAGGAGGAAAGCCTTCTTTAATAGCTATGTTAACCTTATCGCTTCCAACATAAATAATGCGCTACGGTCGTAACATTATATTTACATAAAATAAACTATCCTACAGTCCAGTAGCATTAATCAGCGGTTTATGCATTGCTCTATGAAAGCGTGCGGTGATATATAACAACAAAACCTGAACAACCCAAAAACAACGCACGGCAGCAGTTTTTCAACATCTGTTTACTCACTTCGACGCCACAATTTAAATAAAAAAAGACAGCTATTTTAACCTCAAAGAAAACAAAAAAACGGTCACATTTTTCTGCATAAACAGAACAATCAGGCATCATTGCAAAGTCAGCACAATGCTGCTAATTTTGACCATCCTTATCTCGTTATACTATAACATAGCGGTTATTTTTTAATATCAACCAAAACAGCCACTTAATGCAAGTGGCGCATGGAAACAATAGAGATAGGTAAATTTATTCAATATATCAACACCATAAAAAAACCGCCTAAGTACATTAGGCCTGCAAAGGTAAAAGGAGGAAAAAATTCGGTATATCCCTAAAGAAAAATTCATGTTCTTAAAGGGCTTGAAGCCGGTTAAACACAATATATTTATCGACAAAAATCTACGAAAGACATCCAATTTATAAGAATAGAGGATATTTAAAGATGAAAATGAAAGCTACTATCGCAGCGAGTCTAGTCTCGCTAGCACTATCAGCTACCCAGCCTGCATTGGCAGATAAGGGTGACATGAGGAAAATGGGCGACGCTCTGACCGCTATGTATCAACAGTCTGTAACGCTTGCGGCCGCCAAAGGGGTCCCAAGCAATGCAGCACTGGACGACACTGCCCTTGGGCTTCAGGCCGATGACGGTCAAAGTCTCTATTTGGGACCAGTTTCAGGCGGTATGGTGACCATCGACGCTGTGGCGGCGAGAAGTACAGATGAACTCGTTGCGACGATAAGGCAAATGGGTGGCAAAAACGTGTCCAGCTATGGCAGTACAGTATCTGGTGTATTCCCTGTTGCTAGGCTCGCGGAGCTTGCAAGCAGCTCATCTTTAGCGTTTGCACGCCCTAGCTTAGTGTCGACTGATTCAGAGTTTGTGATAAACCAAGCTGGCCTCGTTCTTAACCAAGCGGATCGCTCAATGCGCACCGATGAAGCTAAGGATGACCTGTCCATTGATGGGTTTGAAACTTTGGTCGGCGTCTTGTCGGACAGCTTTTCCTGCGCAACAAACAACGGCACCAATCCCTTCACAACGACAGAAGAGGATATTGCTGCCGGAGAAATACCATCTGAAATTATTATTCTTGATGACCTAACACCAGACCCAGATCCTGCTGATGAAGGCTGCATCGATGAAGGCCGAGCTATGGCTCAATTGATCACAGATATTGCGCCGCGCACGTCAATCGCATTCCACACAGCGTTTAACGGTCAAGCTGACTTTGCTCAAGGCATTATTGAGCTCGCCGAAATTGGATCAGACGTCATTGTTGACGACGTCATCTTCTTTTCCGAGCCAATGTTCCAAGATGGCATCATTGCTCAGGCGGCAGACGAAGTAAATCGTTTAGGTGTTCCCTACTATTCGTCTAATGGTAACCGTGGGCGAGACGCGCTACAAACAGAATACCGCCCGGTTGCATTTCAAGGCTCAACCTTCCATGATTTCGACTCTGGAGAAGGTGAAGATCCCATTATGACTGTCACATTAGATGGTGCGCTACAAACAAATTTAGCGTTTAACTGGGACAGCCCAAACTTTTCAATATCCGGCGGTGCAGGTGCACCAAACGATGTAGCCGTAGTAATGTTCGATGCGCAGAATAACCGTGTGCCGAACTGTTTCCCTAACGGAGGTGCATTTGAATTTCCTGCAGGTGGGTTATGTCAATTTGATTTAACTTCTGGTGGTGTCGGCGGTGACGCAGTTGAGGTGGTTTCACTTGTTGACTTTAACGGTAATTCCACAGTCGGCATTGGCTTCGAAACTCAGGTTGGTGATCCGGCTAGTTTCGTAAAATTTGTCATCTTTGCTGGCAATTTGAACAATCCAGAATATCCAATAGACTCACCGTCAGGCTTTGGACACAATAATGCTGCAGGTGCCGAAGGTGTCGCTGCATCGGCATTCTTCATTAATGAAGAGTTCATTGATGATCCACAAGCTTTAGATATCCGAGGAGCTCAAGGGCCTTGTATCCCAGCTTGTCTCAATGACTTCTCTTCTGCAGGCGGCACACCAATTTTCTTCGATGTAGCAGGTAATCGTTTGCCGGCACCGGAAGTTCGCCTCAAGCCAGGTATTACAGGCCCTGACGGAACAAATACCAGCTTCTTTGGTGCTGATAGCGCAGCAGACGATGATGATGGTGATGGTACTTTCGCAGGAAGTGAGCCTGGTGAATTCCCGAACTTCTTTGGTACGTCAGCGGCGGCACCACACATTGCAGCTGTGGCAGCCCTAATGATCGATGCTGAGGATTCTCAAATTCGCAAAGCGGATAACGATAGCTTCCTAATCCAAATGTGTCGCCTAGAAGATGATGGTGACGACGATGACGGTGACGGAATACTCGACCGCAACGATGGCAATACGTTTGATGTTCGTCCAGAAAATGTTCGCGCACGAATCAATGAAGGCTTTTTGCTAGGTGCATGTGACCGCAGTGAACCTGCTGTTGTGTATAACGCTATGCGTTCAACAGCACAAGACATGAGTATTCGTGTGTCCTTTGCTGGCGGAGCTACAACTCAAGTCTTTGACGAAGTAGGCCCTAGCGGTTTCGACTTTGATTCAGGCTTTGGCTTTATTGATGCAGTTGATGCTCTAGAAGTTTTCCTCAATGGTCCAATTGACGAAGATGATGACGATTAGTAGCCGAAGGTAGAGCTTTTGCTCTACTTGAGAACTCAAGAGCCCACCAATGTGATTGGTGGGCTTTTTTAATCACTCAATGCTCCTCTATATTGCCCTTATATTCCCTTTGTTCTCTATTCATTTTCTCTGACGTTTTCGATTGGCAACCTGTCTGATCTTCGGCAGTAATATAAGCTTTTCAACAGACTCTACGAGAAAGATATCAGCAAAGCTCCCGACCTTAATTTATTTAGGCCATTATGCGCCGAAAATGTTGCATACCAGACCGAATACCTATTAACACCAGAAAACAGTCAAAACACATACTAGAGCGTGATAGCTATTTCCATTTCTGATGAGCCTCTAGAGTCCACTCGGTATCACAGTATATGGGTAAACAAATAACATTAAAATAATCGAGGAGTTTAATAGTGCGTATATTGCTTCTTTCACTAGCATTATCAATCATCACAGCATCGATAAATCCATCGAGTGCTCTTGCTCAAGACAATCGATTTAACGTCAATCGATGTATTAATCTCGGTAACGATCTCGACGCTCCTTCTACGGGTGAATGGAATCATATCATTGAGCAATCATCAGTTCAGCAAGCGGCCGCTGCTGGGTTTGATACCGTGCGAATTCCTGTGCGATGGCACAACAGAACAGGATCAGGCCCTGATTATGTCATTTCTGAAGTGTTTTTTAATCGCGTAAGCGAAGTCATTCACTGGGCTCTCGATGAAGACCTAAACGTCATCCTTGATGTCCATCATTTTGAAGATCTCAACGGAGCGCCGGAAGAAAACCACACAAAGTTTCTAAAGATATGGGAGCAAATTTCAACACGGTATCGTAACCTGCCGCCATCGGTTTACTTCGAAGTCATTAATGAACCGAACGATAAATTCCATGGCGATCTCATGCGTACCTACGTCAAAGAAGCGGTTGATATTATTCGACAAACTAACCCTACCAGACAGCTTATTTTGGGTGGAGACAGCTATAACAGTATCAATACACTCAGTTCGATTCCAGAGATAGACGATCCCAATTTGGTTCACACCTTCCACTACTATAATCCATTTAAGTTCACTCACCAGAAAACCAGTTGGACTGAATTACGAGATAGCCCAACTACTTACTGGGGAAGTGATAAGGATAAAGATCGAGTTTTCTCAGAAATAAGTGTATCCAAAAAACATCAAAAACGAACAGGATATCCAATACTCGTCGGCGAGTTTGGCGCAACTCTAGATGCACCACATAGAGACTTTATTGATTACCTTAAGGTGTCTCGTGAAGCATTTGAAAAGCAAGGTTATGGTTGGTGCGTTTGGAACTTCACGTCCTCATTCTCCATGTACGACACCGACCAAAAGTCTTGGCTACCTGACAGGTTATGGGCTCTTGGATTAAGTGATGAGGGTCCTTCCAAACTTTACTCTACAACCAGTAACGTCGTATCAACCCAAGCTAAACCTATCGATAAAGCACCAGCGATCAATTCGTCACTAGATGCTGAATTCAATATTGTACGGAGGATGTCACCAAAGGACGGTGAGCTTATTCACCCACCCTTTCCCGATCAACTGACAACCTACGGCAAGGTTCGAGCAAACGTTGTCTCCGATGAGTCAATGCCTGGAGGACAAGCGCTCAAGGCTAAAATTAGACGCGCCGGTGAAAACCCATGGGATAGCGGTGTCAGTGGTCCCATTGTGGGTTCCATCAAAGCTGGCGATGCGATTGTTTTAGTGACTTATGTTCGAACTGACAAAGGAACAGGTGAAATCACTGCTGCTGGACTTCAGTCGAATAAGAAACCATACACTAGTGAGTTTTCGGAGCCTATTTCCGTCGATGAGAATGTCAGGCGTATATTTATCTCTGGGATAGCCAGCAGAGACTTCGCATCTGGAGAAGCAGGATATTCATTCCAACTAGCATCCCAAAAGCAAACACTGTTTATCGGACCTTTGTTTGTCTTTAACCTCGGTCAAGGCATTCCATCTGGCTTGCTTCCATAGTCAAGGCTGCGATAAATCTTAAAGAGTTTTAAAATTCTGGGTGGGGCTATATGCCCCACTTTAAAAGCTAACCTATAAGCCAGTATATTAGGTCAGCTAACGCTGTTACTCCATAACCGACAGCAGCTCCAACTAACGCTCCAACAAGAGCACTACCCAATCCAGTAAACAGCCGCAATCTTCCGTTATCTGTAGTATTTGAAAGTGAATTTGCGTATCTGACGACACTAAATAAAACTGAACCTATCAAAACAAATGCATATTTTTCATCGAACATGTCACCCATTTGTGGAAATATGAATATTGCCCACAAAGGTATCAATGCCAATAGATACAACCACCCTGACTTTCTCGTTTCCATAATTAATGCTCCATTAAACCCTTAAAAAGTTCAAACCTGAGGCCACATGACTATTTTAAATGACGGCTCCCAGAACTTGTAAACTCCATCACGAACAAAAAAGGTAATTTCTGCAAGTGATAAAGATTGATACCCCATAACAGAACATACTTAAGCCCCATAAGCCGTTATCATATATGCCATACAATATTGAGAATCAAGTATCAGTCTCCGACGATTAATTCCCTCTAGCCTATAAACACATTATCAAAATGGCGTTATCCACCAGCACAATTTTTAATCTGACAGCGCCCATTGGTATGGGTCAAGCTCATCACAGAATGAGCAGAAACCTAAGGTTCTTCAATCGTTAATTTTGAGTTTAATCGAGGCCCTTCATTCAAAAGCTGTTTTTGCCCCGACGGCCAAAGCACTTCCACTTTGTCGACCGTCTTATGCTCGCCGAGACCAAAATAGAGCGGAGCATCACTTTGAGCAAGGTAACCGGATTTCCCATCATAGACTTTGGTGTAGGTATTCGCACCAGCAAACACTTTCACAATCGCACCAAGCCCATCTCTGTTCGACTTTTTACCAATAAGATCGATTTTTAGGTAGTTGATTTTCTTTCTCTCGCTCAAGTTATTAATCAACACCATGGGATGATGGTTAAACTCCAAAGTAACAATGTCTTGATCACCATCACCGTCGAGATCAAATATCACCGATGAGCGCGAGCCAAGAGCTCCCCAAACGACAGTACGTCCCGGTTTCTCAACACCATTACAACCGGCATGTCCTTTATGAATGCCTGCGCAATCAACTTCGTACCAAGGAGCCCAGCGTTTTCTGTTTTTTCTGGGTTCAACACCGAGCATATATTCACTATCAACAAAACGGCGACCTTCATCGTTTAAAAAGACTGAATTGACGGAGTAACGAAAAGGGTAAGCCATGCTAGACGCGACAAACAGATCCTCAAACCCATCAGCGTTGAGGTCACCCGATCCAGGCCCCCATGGCCAATAATTCTCAAGTCCAATCTGATCTGAAATTTCTGTATATTTCCCATCGCCATCGTTCCGATAAAAAGCATTACCATTAATACTGTGCCCACCATCTTGTAGCAATGATGCTGGGTAAGTCTTTTCAGGCTTTAATTTCTCTTTATCAATGCCCACTCGTTGAGCCATATCGGAGTGCATATCAGTGACATAGATGTCCAAATCCCCATCATTGTCATAATCAAACGGTCTTGCTCCCATGGCTCCCCAAGGCGTATTCAGGAAAACTTCACGGCTCTTTTTCACAAACCGCTGACCACCTTGATTTTCATAGTACTCATCATTGCCTTGCATATTGAGAATATACAAATCTGGCCATCCATCATTATTTCCATCGATAACGATAGCGTCACTGCTCCAGCTTTCATCTAACAAATCGACTTTTTTACTGACATCCTCAAACCGGTTGTTGCCTAAATTCCTGAATAAGACACTTGTCTCGTTTCGTTCAGGTTTCAAGTGTCCGGCGAAAGCGTCTTTGTATCCAACATAATATTCATACTCTGTCTTCACCTGACCTTGATCACTATAAGCTGTTGTTCTGAGTAGCTCATCAGATGTATATTTGCCCACATTGGCAACAAATAAATCTAGCAAGCCATCACGGTCATAATCAAAAAAAGTAGCAGCAGATGAATGTGCCTTAACACCGGTTCCGGATGTCTCAGTTATATCTTTAAAGCGACCATTACCATCATTTTCAAACAAAATATTGCCCACACGGACATTGCTGATATACAAGTCTGGGTCACCATCATTATCAATATCAGCAAAGGATGCTCCCATTCCAATCCTATCACTGATATTTAAGCCTGCACGTTCGGTGATATTTTCAAACTTACCATTCCCGAGGTTGCGCCAGAGTTCGTTGGTACCACTTAGCGTTGTAAAATAGATATCCGATAATCCGTCCTGATCAACATCGGCAATAGCAAGTGCATTCCCATGGTCATAATGAACGGATTTATAGTTTGTCCCTACGTCATCGACGATCTTATGTCGGAAGGTAATGCCACTTGCTTCTATCTGATCTTCGAATGAAAAATCCGTAAAAATATCAAGCGTCTTTGCTAATTCTTGTTGCACCTCTTCACGAGGGTCGATGAGATCTTGTTTGTAAAGGCTGGGAGGAAAAGCGGTTTGTTCATCAAAAACTTTAACGAGGTCTGTCCTCAAAAGATTGAACTCAGTTTTGTTGGATACATCGTAATAGCCACGAATCCGACCTTCCCAATCAACAATGATAAAACTCGAATTATATTCGTTCTTATTCGCTAGCGTACCAAATTCCGGTTGCTTGAACCCCTCTTGAATCAGCGCTTGTAGTTGCTCTTTTTTACCTGTTAAGAAGTGCCAACGTGAGGTATTCAGACTGTGGTCTATTATATGATTTCTAAGTACATCCGGCGTGTCATTTTCTGGGTCAATTGTGATGGTAACATGACGGATATCTTTCCCAATGTCAGCTCGCCCTAAAGCATTTTGTAGTCCGTTCATGATCTGCGTCTGCAATTCGCAGGGGCCTTGGCAACGAGTGTGTGTGAAATTGACTATCCAAACCTTTCCGTAAAACTCTTGATGACTAACAGACCGCCCATCCTGATTGACAAGGGAGAAAGGAGGTACATGCTCTAAGATTTTTACGCTATTGCCATCCTCAGGTAATATCTTTTCACCTACTTGGCTTCTCTTCTCTTGGTCAGCGGCATCGGCAGCCACGTTGCTGAAGACAAAAATGAGGCTTGCAAAAAACAAAACCAATAACAGTGTCGCAAGTTTGCCAACAAAGCGACGACTTTCCAACCTGATAACACCAGTGAATAAGCTACTGGTGCCCGAGTTATTTACCGTCTTCACTTATTTGTCATCCGTTTTGTAGAAGTCATCGGTATCCCATTCAAGGAAATCGTTTTTATTCGTTTCATATAAGTCATTATTGTCCAATGTGTCATTATCCGACGCATAGAGATCTTCATTATCCCATGCATAGAAGTCATCATTTTGGTTGCGTACATTCACTTTCCCAATAAGGCTCTCATGTGCATAGCCACAAAATTGGTCACCTAACAAAGTAAAGGTTGTTTGTCGCTTGGTTTTGAAACTGACCTCATGCTCAAGGCCCGGTACGGCAATTTCTTCCAAGGCGAGTTCTGGAAGAGAGAAGGAATATAAATAATCTTTGCTCTTTAATTTCAGTTGGACACGAGAATTAGGTGGAAGAAACAAATTCTGTTTAGAAAATTTGTCATCGTCATTGCCTAATACCCCATCGTTACCAGGGTACCTGAAATACCAATTGAAGTTATCTCCAGTAGCTTCAATTGTTATTCTATCGATCCCGCTCTTTTGCGTATTACGAGTGTTAAAATCGTATGCACTTTTTGCAAAGGCACACATAACTAGAATGAGCAATAAGCCACCCAGTCTCGACATTACTTGCATGGTGATATCACCCCTACCCCGAATATCCAAACACGCACCAATTGTAACCTAACACTGGTAATTAGACGAAAGCCCATACAAACTAACTAGCTCAGAGTTGGTGCGTTCGCTCTACACCAGATAAATACATCAGAGACATATCTCATACCGGCCGCGATAATTATCTTGTCATTCAGAGCGTGTCCTTAACTCTGTTACCAAACTTCTTTCTCAACTTCTGCTCCTAGGATCTGCTCTACCCTTTAAATCTATTTAACCCTACCTTATTCTACTTGCTTCCTGTACTTCCAACCCCTTCCTTGGGGTCATGTTCTAACCAATCATAAACATGGACTGGTAGGATATCGCTTAGTAATTGAGTAAAGCACTGTTACTCACAAAGGCAATTTTTTTACCGTCAGGCGACCAGTTAGGCACATTCATTGTTCCTTGTCCGCCATAGACATAGGCTAATACTTTCGGCTTTCCGCCATTAACCGGCATCAACCTTATATACACTCTCTGGTAGAAAGGGTGGTCGCCTGAATCAATCGTGCTTGGGAATGAAATAAACACCATCCATTTCCCGTCTGGAGAGATATGTGGAAACCAATCATTTAACTCATCAAAGGTTAATTGCTCAGGGTTTTCACCATTTGGCCCCATGCGCCATATCTGAGAAGTCCCGGTTCTATCCGAATTGAAGTAAATATACTTACCGTCAGGCGTATATTCTGACCCATCATCCAAACCATCAGTATCTGTTAACTGAACTTCATCCCCACCGCTTGTTGCTATCTTAAATAAGTTAGCTTTGCCATCTCTAATCGCCGTATAAACCATATATTTGTCATCAGGCGACCAACCATGTAAATAGGAAGGTGCTTTAGGTGTAACACGTGTCGGTAAACCACCTTGTCTTGGCATGGTGTAGATAACAGAGTCCCAATTTTCTTCTTCAGTATGATGGCTAATTCCAATCCTATCGCCTTTACTGGAGTAGACATGGTCGTTATTTTGAGCATTAGCAAAGTAAGAGTTAATCAATACAGGCTGTTTGGTACGTAAATCAAAATCATAGAGTGAACCTTCGCTGTTGTAAGTGAAGATATTGTCGTCATGCATCCAATTAGGCGCTTGCAAAGAATTAATAGCACTGTAGACCATCTCACGTTTACCGGATGCCATATCAAGCACCTCAATATGGCTACCTATATAATCTTGATAAGGTTGATAGCCTTCCTTAGGTGGCTTAACCACGCGAACATTATGAAAACTCGCTTTCTCTAATACATCGGCGTTGTGTGCCGAGATAAACAAACCCACATAGACTTTATCGCCTAGATTAATTTCTGACACACTTTTCTCAACAAACACATCACCTTGCTTAGCAGCTGACATGATAAAAGTGTTTCCTTTACGCTCTAACTGCAGGACCTCTGCACCTTTTAAGTCAAAGGCTTTCTCTTGCATATCAACGCCAACAGCTGGCCTGTATTGTAATGAAGTCAGCCCATCACCATGAACAGTTGAAATGACATGGGACGAGTTAGTTTCCAAGCTATGGCGCACCATGAGGCCAATTTTACGATGAGGATCTACGCCTTCGCCGATAAATGCCATATTGGCTCTAATGATAAAATCGCCTGTGATTTCTCTATAAGCAAATTGAAACTGATCTTGTTTTGCCCATATGTTTATTCCCGAACCACTTAGCATGTATGACTGTTGCTCTGGGTTGTAATGGGTATTCCCCGATAACTTTGTGTCTCCTACATCTTGATTATTACTTAATATCCCTAATTGATCATTCACGGAATGTGACATGGCATTAAATGACAATGCAGCAAACATCACGACTAAAAAAAAGGTCTTCACCAAGGTTGAAATATTCATATCGATTTAAATTAACCTTATACGGATTAATGGGAGGTGTTTGATCATCAAAGCGCTGTCGCAAGTTACCGAAGCGACTGAGATTTAAAAAAGGGTAAGAAACAGACGTTTCTTACCCCATCATGACCTAGTGACTCTTCTATAGACTAGAAGCTTATTAGAAGGTCGTTCTTAGGATTAAACTGACACGTCTATCATTTCTAAAGAACGAAGCCGCAGCACGTTGCCCTTCTTCATCGATAGAATCTTCCGTAACAGTAAGATCATCAAGAAGGTTAACCCCTTGTATACCCACTTTCACGTTGCCATTGATAGTGTAAAATATCGAGGCATCAAGCTGGCCAGTTGCTGGCTGAAATACTGACGCAAATGGGAAAATAACATTACGTTCAGTTATCAGGAATTCACTTCTCCAGTTCCAAGCTACACGCGCCTGTAGATTGCCTTTTTCATACAACCCAATTAGGTTCAAGTTATGATCGGATACACGAGGGAAGATACCTCTATCATTCTCAAAACGAGCAACTAATGGATCATCAGCAAAACCATCAAGAAGATTCTCTGGAACATCCGGTGGAGGTAGCTCAGCATCAATGTAGGTGTAGTTAATCTGAGCACCAAGACCTGACCATATTCCCGGTAAGAAGTCGTAGAACTGACTATAAGAAACCTCAAACCCTTGGAGTGTACCGCTGTCTGGCGATGTGACTTGTGTAGGCCTTGACGCATTGAATGTACCGCCTGCAAATCCAGCATTCAGTGCACCAGCAATAATTGGATCACTAATATCTTTATAGAAACCAGAGACTGTTACCGACCCTACATCATTAAAATACCACTCCCAAGAAAGATCAACGTTTGTCGACAATTGAGGTTGTAAATTAGCATTACCAGTTTGGAAAGCAGCAAAGCCACCAAAAGTAGATGGCACACCTTCACCATTATTGGTATCAGGTAAGGTACCTAGTCGAACACGCTCATTCAGCTGATCGACACCTGGTCGGGATAGCGTTCTAGACCAAGCAAATCGCACAATATGTTCTTCAGTTAGACCAAGCTTAGCGTTAAAGCTAGGTAAGAACTCGTCGTAATCAACATCTACCGTTTGTGTCACTAAACCACCTTCACCAAAGGCCGCTTGCAAACCTGCTACGTCTTGCGAGCACAAACCTGGCACTGAAAACGTTGGGTCTTGAGCTTGTTCGACAGTTCTAGGGTCGTTTGGATCACACAAAAATGCGTTAGGGAATATAGAGTCAAACCCTGGCGTTAGAATGAAAGTATCAACTGAACGCTCAGTTCTTACATAACGAACACCGAAGTTACCGTCTAGGGTGACACCTTCTTTAACAAAGTCATCAACACCGTAGTCAAACCTAACATAGGTTGCAAAGTTATCACGCGACACTTCACCCGTTTCACTTAACAAAAACGGCGAACCAGGTAAGACTGATTCAAATCGACCAGGATCTGTTGCTAACGTCCTAAACGACAATGGAACAAATTGACCGCCTGAAGACGAACTACCTGAAGGACTGCCGCCTACAGCTTGTAGAAGGTTGAAAATAGTTTCTTGGAAACCATTAAAGTTCCCACCAAACGGGCCATTAAAGAAAGGAATAGAGCCTAAACCTGTATTGCTACCTCTTTGGAAATCACCAAAGTCGAATGAGCTAAACAACCCTGCGGTTGCAGCATCGAGAGCCGGATTTGAGTTCCCTTGAAGCAAAAGAACAGATTCTGTCGCGTTGAAATCACCGCCCGAATTGCCTTGGATATCTCTCCCTGTCCATACTTCCGAGATATTCCCCCAGTTAAAGTCTGAGGCACGGATTGTTGTATCTTGTTGATTATAACGAAGACCACCACGAACAGATTTGAGCCATCCATCACTTTGGAAATCGTATTCTACGTCACCACGTATGGCAAACGAGTCTGCTTCGTTATCAGTGACATGATCAAGTGCAGCACGAGTAAAAAAGTTAGATGGATCTTGGAAGAAGTCTGAGCTTTGTCCCGTCGGTACAACGAAAGAAACTTCAGGAACATCATTGACACGGTCACCTACCCTAACGGCTGCAAAGGCAGACGTGAAGACTTGCAAGTCTTCGATTTGTGATTCCGCGTCTAGATATTGCACGTCAAAATTAAATCGCAAAGAATCTGTAGGTGAGTACTTCACATTAAAAGCGTAATCAGTGGTGAGATCATCTTCGAAGCGGTTACGGCGATGGAATAACTGTTGTCCACCATTGGTGCCGTCTTGCTCACCAACGATCGCTGCTGTGGCATTAGGTCCACGCCACTGACTGTTATCGGCAATAGTTCCACTTTGGAAGACATTATTGTCATTAAAGATAAAATCACTACGGTCAAAGTTTTCACGTGCCTGACCGCCAGCTGCACCATCAGCGGCTGTCTCAGCAGCAAATTCATCAGACTCTAATGACGCATCTGAACGAAGGTACTGGAAGCTAGCTAGCCACTTCTTATTCTTACTTTCCCATTGAGCTGCGGCAGCTATGCCGAAACGCTCACGATCAAAGTTCTGTTGACGAATACCTGCACCAGCAGGGATAAAAAAGGTTTCGCCATCTATCTCGACAGGGTCATAATCAAATATTTGAGTACCATCAGCACGTGTTTTAATTTGGTTATAAGAGACATTACCTAAGAAGCCGAAACGACCAAGGTCGGTCTCGTAATTATTCGAATAAAGAGCAGAAAGTGAAGGAGTAACTTCATCCGCTAAGTCAGAATAATTACTTTCAGCTGAGAAAGACACCAACTGCCCTTCTTGATCGAAAGGTAAGCGAGTCTTCAAGTCGATAGTACCAGCCAAGCCACCTTCAACAAGGTCAGCAGATTGGTTTTTAAAGACTTGGACACTGCCCAACAATTCTGGTGAAACATCTTCAAAGCCCAATACACCACCAGGACCTGCACCAAAGACATCACGACCATTCAATTCTGAACGAACAAAAGGTAAACCACGAATAACAACGCCACTACCTTCAACTGAAAAGCGGTTAGGATCATTGGCACCTGCGAATCTTATAATGTTGACACCCGGCAAACGTTGCAGAGCTTCTGAAACTGAGCGATCCGGCAACGCACCAATATCGGCAGCGGTGATTGCATCAACAAAGGTATCCGCATTTTTTTTCAGTTCTTGCGCACTTTGAATAGAGCTACGAATGCCTCTAACTTCAATAACCTCTACCGCATCATCATTACCGTTATCAGCGTTATCTTGAGCCTCTTGAGCAAAACTTGCAGATACGCACATAGCAACAGCTGATAATCCAGTAGCCAGTGCCCGAAGATGTGGCTTTTTTTCTGGATACTTCTTTTTTACAAACATATGTGTCTCCTTAGAGATGTTATTGTTATACCCCTTAGAGACAGTGAGATACTGCCTGTTAAGGGAAGTTTTACCCATTGGGAGACGACTTGGTATCTTGCCTTAATCATTTAAGAAACCTTCACATTTCCCAGTGTTAAATTTTTTGTTGTTAGTGGGTAAATTAAACCTCGTCTTAAAGTTAATAAAAACTTCAGATCACCAATAAAGTACAATGATTCAAGCCATTACAATGTTTTGAATCATTGTACTTAATTCAGCAAATTAGCCCGTGAGACAACCATCAAAACAATCTTCATGGTGTATCAAGAGCAGCTTTACAATTTTCAGAAATAAAAGAAGCATGGTCTGGCATCAAGTCCGCAGAGTCATGAATCACTTTGCGGATATAATCAATCCTCTCTTCAAGCTTCGACATTTCAAATTTTTCTGTTATCGGGTGATAACCTTTCGGTTTTGTCCCCTGTCCATACATGACCGCTAACCAACTAGCATCACTGAATAGGTCAAGATGTTCTTCAAATATTCGGCCATGACTTTCAAATTGTTCCAATTTACGCTGCAAATGTGGCGGCCTTTGAATTTGCTGACAATGCCGCCAAAAGGGTGTGTCATCCCGTTTCGTCAGCGAATAATGGAGTACTAGAAAATCTCTTACACGTTCATACTCAAGCGCTGTCCGCTCGTTGACTGCGTCTATATCAGCAGGTGTAAATCGCTTATCTGGAAAATGAGAAAACAAGCGTGCGAGTGTCGTTTGAATCAAGTGAATACTGGTAGACTCAAGTGGTTCCATGAAGCCCGCAGCTAGCCCCAGAGCAAGCACATTCTTATTCCAGACTTTTTTACGTCGTCCAGTTTTAAAGCGTAGGAAATTTGGCTCGCCTAATGGCTCTCCATCAAGATTCTTGAGTAGCGTATTGGCAGCTTCGTCATCAGAAATAAATTGGCTACAGTAAACATATCCATTACCTGTACGGTGTTGCAGCGGAATACGCCATTGCCAACCAGCCTCTCTTGCTGTCGCTCGGGTGTAAGGAATGGGTGATTCAATCGCACTGCATGGCATAGCGACAGCCCGGTCACAAGGTAGCCATTGTGTCCAGTCTTCGTAGCCCGTTTTTAGCGTTTCTTCAATGAGCAGCCCACGAAACCCTGAACAATCGATAAAGAAATCTGCCGCATACTGACGTCCGTCATCAGTAACAACTTGTGTTACTGAGCCCGTTTCCGGATTTTGCAATACCTGTTCAATTTTACCTTCTATTCGCTCGACGCCTTTCGCTTTTGCGTATTTCGATAAATACTCAGCGTAAAGCCCAGCATCAAATTGGAATGCATAATTGATCCCGCTTAATGCAGACTGCGGACGATCAAGTAAAGGGCGCATGAACTTTCTTTTATGACAAGCTTGCACCATGAGCGAGTACTCAAAGAGGTCTTTCGCTTTACCTTTAGCGTAAAGGTTTGCCCAATATTGATAGAAAGGGATTGAATCAAAATTAACACCGAAGTCACCAAAAGGATGAATATAGGACTCGCCCAATTGCCCCCAATTGTTGAATTCAATGCCTAACTTAAACGTTGCTTTAGTCGCAGCAACAAACTCATTTTCATCAATGCCCAACATCTTATTGAATTCAATGATGGGAGGAATCGTAGCTTCACCCACACCTACCGTTCCTATAGCTTCCGACTCAATAAGCTGGACTTTTGTTTTCGAACCTTCCAATAAAAAACCTAACGCCGCGGCGGCCATCCATCCAGCGGTGCCTCCACCAACAATCAACACACGTTCTATCTGATCACTCATGTTGATTCCTTATGAGGCATATTGACGGGCGCCGCTTGGCAAAACCTTTCGATATAGGCTTCATGTGTTGGCATTGCGGTTACCGCTTTTTCCATCGCATCAAGCATATTGGCAAGGCTGCGTTGAACGTTTCCATCACTTAAACCATCTGCCATAGGGTTGTAACCGTTAAGCTTACCGCCTTGCCCAACATAAACCGCAATCCAACTGGTGACATCGAATAGCTCAGCATCATATTTGAAAAAACGGCCACGAGCGCTGAGTAAAGAAAGCTTACGTTCTAATGACTCAGGTATATCCATAGTGCGAACATAATTCCAGAAAGGTGAATCATCGCGTTTGGTTTGTTTGTAATGCAGAATCAAAAAGTCGCGAATGTGCGTAAAATCGTCCGTCATAAGGCGATTATATTCATCTTGTTCAATACCAGCCGATGACGCGTCTGGAAACAACGCAATAAGTTTTGAAATACCACTTTGAATAAGATGTAAACTTGTCGATTCCAAAGGTTCTAGAAAACCAGCAGAAAGACCAATGGCCACGCAATTCTTCTCCCAGAACTTATGCCTATGTCCAGTGGTAAAGCGCAAGTGGTTTGGCTTGGTAATGGGCTCACCATCTAAATTGTCTAACAGTGTTGCTTCCGCCTCTTCAGCACTGAGAAAACGACTACAATAGACATAACCGTTACCCGTACGATGTTGCAGAGGAATTCGCCATTGCCATCCAGCTTCGCGAGCGGTTGAACGCGTATAAGGCTCAGCAGCCTGAGTGCGCTCACAACCGACAGCAACAGCCCTGTCACAAGGCAGCCAATGAGACCAATCTTCATAGCCCACACCGAGTGCCTTATCAATCAACAAACCGCGAAACCCGGTGCAATCTATAAACAAGTCACCAGAAACAGTTTGGCCATCTTCAAGCGTCACAGAGTTTATAAGACCATGACTCTCATCTTGATTTACGCGTGCAACAATACCTTCGACTCTTTCTACATTGCGCTGTTCAGAGAACCTTCGTAAAAAGCTGGCATAGCGTGTTGCGTCAAAATGATAGGCGTAAGCGAGTTGGTTTATGATAGGACCATGTTCAGGTTGAGGGCGAATGAACTTGCCTGCGTACGCTGCTTTTGCATTTAACGCATAATCATCCAAAGCAGTCATATCTCCGGCAGCTGATTGACGTTGCCAAAAATGATGAAAAGATAAGCCTTCAAGGTCAAAACCATGTGTGCCAAATGGATGGAAATAGCGTTCGCCTATCCCCCCCCAATTGACAAACTCAATACCTAGCTTATAGGTGCCAGAAGTCTCACGAACAAAGGTGTTTTCATCAATGCCCAGTATTTGATTAAACTGAGCAATTTGAGGAATTGTTGCTTCACCGACACCGACTGTGCCTATTTGCTCAGACTCTATCAACGTAATATCCACGTTGCTTTTCGATAGGTACTTACTGAGCGCCGCTGCTGTCATCCAACCAGCAGACCCACCGCCAACAATCACAACCTTTTTAATCGTACCAGTCATTTACACAGCCCCTTGTGTTTTGGGGCGTTGTAATAGGCGATCAATATTTGTGCTAACTTGATTCACAAACGCAGCAGTATGATCAACAGAAACCCTATCGACTAAACGGTCATAGTGCTTAGGCACCAAGCCTGACATGCTCAGTGCAGTCAGCCATTCAGCCTTACTAAAAATTTCATAGTCTTCGGTAGGAATAACGCCTCGATTAGCATAAGCCTGACACTTTCTAGCAAGTGTAGAGCCTTCTATTGCAGCATCGGGGCCTTGCGCAAGAAGCGTAGACATATCTGCAACATGTTGCGCTTCAGCTAAATGTATACGTTGTAATTCTAACTTCTCAGTCTGAGTAAATGCGCTATCAGGCCAATAAGCCAATAGCCGCGTCACACAATTCTGTAATTGATGCAGGCTAAGCCCAGAGAGGCTAGAAGAGGTATCGACATAATAACCGTTCAGGCAGGTATCAAGAGGCTTTAATTTTTCTTGTTCTGATAAATTTTGATTTGTAAAACAGAGGCTTAAGTCAGGCCTCACTTGATGCGTTTCAAATTCAACACACTCGATTGTTACTGAATCCTTAGCTTTAATCTCACTAATGGCTTCACTGATCACTGTAGTACCGGCTTTTAACGCAATATTCTTAAGCAGTGTTATGTAGCCCTGTCGTGAGAGCTGATATCCATAGTCAACAACTGGCAATCCATCTAAAGGCTTACCCAGA
Organism: uncultured Pseudoalteromonadaceae bacterium; assembly: GCA_964640795.1. Classification (GTDB taxonomy): domain Bacteria; phylum Pseudomonadota; class Gammaproteobacteria; order Enterobacterales; family Alteromonadaceae; genus M269. The sequence goes on from CAZXIN010000004.1 coordinate 127,462, forward strand.
AAACCGCCTACCGTTGTTAAACGTAATGCAAGATTATAGTCTGAAAGTGGGCGTGCTTTACCCGCCTGATAGGCTTTTGACCAATGATGATTGAAAGCCGCTCCTAAGTATGGTGCACCATAATCACCAAAAGGTAGAAAAGCATCTTTACCTTTTATGCTGACAGGGGTTGCATGAATTGGCCTTGCGCCCGCTTCGCGAGCCAGCATAGGGTCATCAATACCTAAAACATTGTGTGCACGGAAAATATGAGGCCGAGCAATAATTGTTGGGCTTTGAGATGTATTATCAGAGTTAACAGCGTCATGTGTGTCTTTGACGAAGATGCGATACATAGTCGGTGGCAAGCTTTTGGCTAACATAGCAGCTGAAAACCAAGCATTTAGGCCTTCGCCAATGATGAGTATCGTGCGAGCATCTCCTTGATAACTCATACGTTCTCTCCCACCATGCCATTCATACGAAGGTAATCACGGTGATCCGTCATCTTCTCAGCCGTATTTTTCATCAACCCGCGCATTTGTTGCAAGTGTTTGGCTGTTTCCGAGTCATGCATTGCATTAACACGTGCATCATACTGTTCAGGTATTATGCCCTGCCCTAGCATCACTGCGATCCAACTCGGTGGCAAAAATAATCCATGATCATAGCGAACGACTCGCCCGCGAATGCGGAATAAATCGAGTTTTTCCGCGAGCGACTCTGGTACATCAATTGAACGAATATGATTCCAGAACTCACTGTCGTCGCGTTCTGTTGCCGTATAGTGTAAAACTAAGAAATCACGAATCCGCTCAAACTCAAGATCCATAAGCTGGTTATACTCAGTCATGTCATCAGTAAAGTCTGTCGTTTGCGGAAAAAGCTCCAAAAGCTTAGTTATACCTTCTTGGATAAGGTAGATACTCGTTGATTCGAGCGGTTCTAAAAAGCCGCCAGAAAGACCAATTGCGACACAGTTTTTATTCCAAAGTTTATTTCTTTTACCGGTTTTAAAGCGCAGCTGGCGTGGTTCATTAAGTGCAGCGCCTTCGAGATTTTGAAGAAGTACATCTTGCGCATTTTGATCTGACGTGAATGCGCTAGAATAGACGTATCCGTTGCCAGTGCGATGCTGTAATGGAATACGCCAGCGCCACCCACATTCATCTGCCGTCGCTCTTGTGTAAGGCAATAATGGTCCAACACTCTCACAGGGCACTGCTACTGCGCTATCGCAAGGTAACCAATGAGTCCAGTCGTCATAACCAGTGTTGAGTGTTTTCTCAATAAGCAATCCAAAAAAGCCGGTACAATCTATGAACAAATCAGCAGAATGAGCGTTACCATTATCCAGTACCACAGACTCAATATTACCAGTCTGTTCTGACTGCATTACATCAACAACTTTACCTTCTATTCTAGTGACATTATTGGTCTCAGCGTGCTTTCTAAGAAAAGGGGCATACTTGGTTGCATCGAACTGATAGGCATAACGATAGGTGGATGATACATGACTTGGATCGTCAGCAGGAGGTTGAAACTTACCCTGACGGCAAGCAGCGATAGGTAACGAATACATATCTATCGGTCCCGTCTCTTCACGAGCCGACATCTTCCGCCAGTATTGATGGAATTCGATTCCATTATTGGTCAAACCGAAATCACCGAAGGGGTGAATGTAGCTATCCCCTTTTCGTCTCCAATCAACAAATTCAATACCCAACTTAAAAGTAGCAGAGGTGGCTGCCATAAATTCAGCTTCGTCAATTCCAATTGTCTGATTAAAAAAGCGAATATGAGGTAGGGTTGCTTCACCAACACCAACAATGCCAATTTCTTCAGATTCAATCAATGTGATCGAAAGGTCGGTGTCCTTAAGCATGCTAGATAAACCTGCAGCGGTCATCCAGCCAGCTGTACCGCCGCCGATTATAATTACTGATTTTAGTCGTTTTTGTGGCATTGTATTTTGATGCTTTTTGTTAATTATTCGTCAATAGCAATATTGACATCGTCACCCAGATTATTTTGTTCCATTGATTATTTTCTAACAATTCATGCATGCTTTTTTAGACAGCAATGATACAAATGATAAATAATTCCCTATTAAGCTCTATAGAGCCCTTTGTATCTGAGCTAAATGCACTGCACACCAGTCTTATATTAGTTTTATATTAACTTTTAGCTTAGTCGAAAATTTATTAACCACACCCATGAAAGCGCTTTCATTTCTGACAATTATATCTACTAATCGTATAATTCCCATACACATGAACAAGGGGTAATTCATAACCACCATACATTAAGAATGTGAAATAGTTGTTATCATTATGTATTTCTATTGTTCTTTGTGTTAGTAAAAATTCGGTTTGCTATGCAATTTTTTCGGCGTTTTGTGTTTCTGAAAGCAAGATTAACGGGTTTTGCGAATGCGTCCCATTGTGTATTAAAAGAAAGGGTTAAGTTATTAATATTATTAATAATATTAGCTAAGTATTGGTGGACCACTGCCTTTGGCAGTGGCACTCAAACAAACCTTATATCAGACAAAAGTAACGTTAAGTTACTATTATTGCGTTTGCTGTCCTGTGCATAACTATCCTAGCGCGTTAAAGAATGAACATAGTCAATACTTTTTGGAATTTGTGTTATTACCTTTGAAGACTCATCTTCTAGGAAAAAATAACGAATACCTTGCTGCTTGGCTTCGGATACAATCTTATCGATACCAACATCGCCGGTGCCTAAAACGACATTGTGTTCTGCAGCAGCTTGGTAACTCATTGAACTATCAGTACCATGCAGGCGGTCTTTTAGGTGTAAGGACGTGAATTTCCCAGGGTAACGTTTCAGAAGTTCAACCGGGTCTTGTCCACCATGTTTAATCCAAAATACATCCATTTGAAACTGTGCTTCGGTCACGTTTTTCAGCATATAATCGAGGATAGTGCCCCCTTCATAAGGTATCAGTTCGTAACCGTGGGGGTGATATTGCAAAGTCACACCGTTTTTCTTCAATAGCGCGCCAGCTGTATTCATCACCTCAACAGCTTTTTTTGCATTGTCGATAGAGAAAGAACCTTCATGAGGGATCCAATAAAATGTCGCAAACCTCGCACCATATAGTTTTGCTTTATAGGCGGCGGCTATTGGATTGTCGCGCACTTCTTCATAATTGGTATCAACACTAACAACTTGCACATGATGCTTGTCTAACAGCGCTTTAAAATCTGATATTGGGTAGTCATATAGATTACCGCCCCCCTCTACTGCATTTATTCCCCACTTTTGTATCTGGGCAATAGCCTTGGGTAGATCGGCTTCCATCTGATGACGTAGGCTGTATAGTTGCAAGCCAACTTCTTGAGCAACGAGCTGGAATGAAAATAACATACACCCAAATAGAGTGAAGTAAGTCTTCATAAATTTTGATAATACGTTGTTTTGCTTCATTTCAATGCCTCTATGATTATTCTGAACATCCCTAAATCCGTCGCTGCTTCATTTCATTAGCACAGTAATCCACAGCTCTTACCGTGAGCGCCATAAAAGTTAATGATGGATTGACTGTTGCTGATGAACAATAAGACGAACCGTCCGTGACAAACAAATTAGGGATATCATGAGTTTGGTTATAGCCATTTAATACGGATTCCTTGGGATCTCTCCCCATACGCACGGTGCCCACCTCGTGAATAGCTATGCCCGGCGACCTTGAGTCTGTGGTGACGCCAACTGACACGTCACTCAGCCCAATTTTATTCAACATTTGTTCACATTCCTGAGCACAGTCTTCCATCATCAGTCGTTCATTTTCTGACCATGAAATATTGAAATGCATTTGAGGCATGCCCCACTTATCGACCTTGCTTGGATGTAGACTGGCACTATTTTCGTATCTGGGTAGCATTTCACCTTGAGCCCACAATTTAAATGTCCAGTCTCCAGGTTTCGTTAACTGTTTTTTATAATCTGCGCCTATACCGTCATCAATATGCCCACCTCGCCAATCCTTTCGCTGAGCGGAAGCACCTAACGCATAACCTCGAACATAGTGCTTTTTATAGCGCTTAGGTTCGTATTGAAAGTTCGGAATGTAAACACTCGTTGGTCTTCTACCCGAATAGTATTCCTCTTCAAAGCCATCGATTTTGCCACTCGCCCAGGCGTTGTAGTTATGATCCATCAGATAATGTCCAATGACACCCGAACTGTTAGCAATACCATTAGGGAAACGTGGTGACTTGGAATTAAGCATGATTTGCGTTGTACCAACGGTCGATGCGCAGAGAAACACCACTTTTGCAAAGTATTCTCTGGTTTTCAAAGAATTAGCATCAATCACTCTAACGCCCGTTGCTCGGTTGGTCTTTTCATCATAAATGACACTATGGACCACACTGTCGACAGCAACAGATAAATTACCGGTTGCAATAGCCGGAGGTAGTGTTGAGCTCTGGGTTGAGAAATAAGCACCGAATGAACACCCCTTCTGGCATTCATCGCGAGCCTGACAAGACACCCTACCTTGTTTTAAGTGATACTCTGTCGCCTTGCTAAGGTGGGCGCAACGGCCCATTATCATTGGACGTTCAGGGTACTTCTCACCAAGTGAAGATTGTATCCATCGCTCAGGACCATTCATCTCGAAAGGAGGCAGAAATTGACTGTCAGGCAGTTGATCCAATCTATCGTGTGCACCAGAAATGCCAACGTGTTTTTCTACATAATCATAGTATTTAACAAGATCTTGATACCTAATAGGCCAGTCAATACCATGTCCATCAGCCTTATTCGCTTCAAAATCAAACGCACTCATTCGATAACTTTGTCTAGCCCATAGCAGTGATTTCCCGCCCAGTTGATTCCCCCTAATCCAATCAAACCCCGTCCCCTTTTCAGTAGAATAAGGATAATCACGATCATTGTTGAAAAAGTGTTTTGTTGCATCATTGAATGCATAACACTTTGACTGAACCGGGTATTCTTGCTCAACGAGCAAATTGGCGGCTTTGGTTCTTTGGTCAAACTCCCACGGCCCCTTACCTTCGGTAGGGTAGTCTTTCCGGTGTTCCACTTTTCTACCACGCTCAATCATGAGCGTTTTAAAACCTCTTTCAGTAAATTCTTTTGCTGCCCATCCTCCGGTAATTCCTGAACCTACAACGATGACATCAAAAACTTCGGAACTTTCTTCAATCAAAAATTCATCAAGTGACATAGCTAACTCCTTAATAGAAACCCAACGAACCCCAAGTTCGCGTACCTTTGTTAACAGGGACAAAACCTTTATATCCCCCAGGTACTGCTTGATAAGGCAAAGTTTCAGTAGCGCCTGATTCGCTAGTAAAAAAGCCAAACAACGTTAGCTCTTTGACAAACTTGAACCGTTCGCGGTGTTTTGAAGTAAAGCCATGTGTAGTGGCCTCAAGATTACGTAGTAAGGATTGTTGTTGTGACAAAGAGCTTTGCTCAAAGGTTGTTTTATAAAGCCTTTTGGATTTTCTATTAATTAAATTTATTATCTTTCGAACAGTTCGAGCCTGCTTTTTCGAATAGCAATGGTACAAATGATGATCAATAAATCCGTGACAGTCTACATCCGCTGCACCCGGCGTATCCGTTCGAGGGATGATTGCCTCGCATATTGTACCGAGTGTGTTCAATTGTGAATTTGATAACACTAACCCATCAGCCCCTTTGTCACGTACGGTGGATTCAAACGCAAGTGCCGAAGATAAACTCATAGGGCTGAGCAAGGTTGTTGCAGACGTCGCACAAAAGGTCGTTACCAAGCTCTTTAAGACCTGTCGTCTTTGTTTTGAGTGTGTAGAAGAAGTCGCCAATGGATGACTCATCTATTTATCTCCTTATCAGCCTAGCTGCAAATAATGGGGCTCCGCAAATCAGTGCGGTTTATGCAGCTTCAAAGTCTAATTTTTTCGGCGTTGAATAACCACAAACGCCATGTTCAGGAGTGAGGTATGTCACGCTCACTTATTAATGTTTGATTAAAATATGGGCAATAGCGAGGATTGAATAAACATAACGCTCGGTCAGTGTCTAAAAAGCGTATTGGCTCAGGATTAACTGCACTGCGCAGCCGTTCTGTATAAACGTTTAGCCACGCCTAAAATCGATGAACCGCACTCATGAGAGCGCCTTCATTCCTAACTATTATCCTTTACAAATCATATACCTCACACTCAAAGGAGCGAGAAGTATGTCATAGCCACCATACACTAAGAATGTGAAGTAGTTGTTATCATTATGTATTTCTATTGTTCTTTGTGTTAGTAATAATTCGGTTTGGTATACAATTTTTTCAGCGTTTTACGTTTTTTGAATGAATAAGCTAGTTTCTTTTTTATCGCTCAAGCACAGTCTTGGCAATGCAGTAGGCTTTTTTAAAGGTTAGCTAGCAATAAGCATATTTCGGATTTTGTTTAGATAATGCCTTAGGGTGGCTATAGCCCCTTATTGTTGTTAACCTTCAACTAACACAACACATGAGATCGGACCTGCTAACTTAGCCGTTGAAATAATGAAGACTAAATTAAAATGAATGTTCCTATTCACACAAGCTCGAAAACCTTCATTGAGAAAGTCAGCACACAGACACTAATTAAAATGTTTGACCTCATCCCTGATACTTTATTCTGGATAAAGGATATAGAAGGGAAATTTGTTCATGCAAACCAGTTTTTCATCGAACATAGCGGCCAAGGTAGTTTAGTGAATATCATTGGTAAATCAGACGGCGAAATATCTCCTTCTCACCTAGCGAAACAATATAGAGTGGATGATCAAAAAGTTATTGCAGGAGAGCTTATAACGGACAGGGTTGAATTAAACATATCGACAACAGGTGAATTCGGTTGGTATTCCACGTCAAAACGGCCATTGTTTGATGACTACGGAAAAGTCATTGGTACATATGGGTTCACTCACCATATTGAACACACATCACAAGCGATATTAACAATAGAGGCCATTAAAGGGCCGGTGGAATTTGTTAAACTTAACTATCATCGAACTATCACTGTACACGACCTCGCCAAAATTGCCTTTTTATCGGTCAGCGCTATTGAGAGGCGCTTTAAAAAGCATTTAGGTATTACGCCAAAACAATTTATCAATAAGATCCGATTGGAAAACGCGCGGCGAATGTTAATTGAAACCGAACTGCCTATCGAAGAGATAGCATTTCAATGTGGATTTGCAGAGCACAGCTACTTTAGCCGCCAATTTAAAATTATGTTTGACCTATTACCTTCTCAATTGCGGTTACAAATGCAACAAAATTAACCTTGGTTAATCAAAGTATCGGGAATACTCCTGCGACAACGCATCTAACTCTTGGATTTCGATGTCCTTATAAAAAACTTCCGCAGCCTCAGACTGAATTTGAATCTTACCTTCCTCAAGTGGAGCAAAAGCACCGTCTTTTTTATATCTTGAGTTTGCTAGAACCATAACAACATGACCATTCACAATATGAAGGCTTTTGCCTTCAAAGCAAATCAATTCAATGTCAGTCCACTCTCCATTTGGGCTTTCATAATTATCGCTGCGAATAACCAAACCTTGTACACCTTGCTCAAACCCAACAGAAAGAAAAGGCTCCGAAGTGCTAGCAACTGGGTTCATAATGTACTCAGGGGTGAAAGCACGAACATCCATCGCAGACGTTATCTGGCTCCAATAATCGCCCATATGCCCTCGCATAATCTGCAATTCTTGCCCTAACATCCAAGAGCGCCAATAATCTGCACCATAAGGTCCGACTGAGTGATATAGAATACCGCTGTCTTTTAAAAGGCTAGTGCGTGGCGGCCACTTTTTATCACCCCATCGTACCTTAAGTTTAAAATGGTAGTTACGGTATGTTTTCTTTGAGATCAAGGCACCGTATATTTCACCGGTTATCTTGAGAACTGTCTCCCCATTTTCTTCATGGGTTGAAAAAATCTCTTTGCCCTGTGGCTGATTGAGGCCAATAGGATCTTCTTGTGGTTTGTCGCCACTATAACCCGATTTAAATCGGTAGCTGAGGTACGTATCCCACTGTGAAAGACTGGGATCAATAAGCCTAGCCCAGTTTTCACTATCAAGTGGACGACTCTCATTTGCTTCTGCAAATAGCTGTTTCGAAGATAATAGAACAACAGCTAAAATAAACACTCTCATGAAATGTAACATATAACCCAACTAAGCCTTAATAATGGGAAGAATAAACAGCACGCTCTAGGTTGCACTGATTAAAAATGTGTTGATCGTGACTCTGCCTTTAGTAGGGTCAGCAGTAGGTTCAAAAGTGGGAGCTATGGAACCAGAATGGAGCGTGCGTCCACGGTAGATAATCATGCGATCAGGTTTCGCCGGAATATCAGCTATCATTTCAAAACGTGCTGTATCACCATACATATATCCGCTTTCAGGTGGGCCTAACTCTTCATCGTCAGTGGCTAACGCCCGTTTATATAGGTCAGCGCGCTCAGGTGTCACGGTTTCAAAACCTGTACGACGATGGCGATAAAAAGATGTACCTCCGGTCTCTTCACCTGCTAAATAATGAAGTGCGGCAAGCACATGGTCGCCGGTATCATCATAGTGCGGCATACGTTGCGCAGGCTCAAGTTCGCTCGGTGGGGTCGTCACAATAGAAAAGGTACAGCTTTCGCAACTAGCACCGCGTTTGAAACCAAAAACTTGCATCATAACTTCAGATAAAAGCTGCCTACGAATGCCTAAATAGAATGAATCAGCGTTAGCACGAATGCCAGGATAGCCAACCCCAGCAGGAGCATAACGTGCATTAATAGCCTGCGAGAGAAGCCACTGCACTTGCCCACTAAAGTTATCGATAATGACGACAGGCTCTTTTTCATCGCCAACTTGTTTGATTTGATAGCTATTTTCTATATACGACACAGGCGGTGTAATCCAGTTATTATACAAAACATTGCCGTGGATTGAATTTGAATAAATCAGACATCAAGTACCTAACGACAACGATAACATAGGGCTCTCAATTTTGATAAGAGAGGGCGTATTTTGGAGCAAAAGCCACCATCTTGAAAGCGCTTCCTAAAACTAAGGGTATTATCGACTGTTCATCATGGCGTTGGCTGTAAACCTCTCAAAATGCTTTAGTCATTAAGTGGAGTTTCTAAACTCATCGTTTTAATATTCTGCCAGAGCTACACTCGATATATAAATAGCTATCGAACAGCCGCTAAAATGTCTGCGCCTTGGTTTGTAAAAAGTTAAAATAAAGCTTGCCTCCAATTTGTATTGGTTGCCGATATTGGAGGTGATACAGTCACTTTTAATTGATTTTGGACGTGAAATACATAGAAAATAAGTTCACTTAAATTTTTAGGGGGTATGCCAAAGGTTCTTTGATTAGTAAGACGTTTATTCGCCAGAAGCTTGATTCGGCTCACCTGAATGTCTACGACTTCACCATACCTGCTCTGGTACACCCTCGAATAAATACCCTATTAAGGTTGATGATCAAACAATGTATACGATTGGTTATGTAGAAGATAATCATGCGATTAGAGAGAATTACGCTGAATATTTAACAGAGGCAGGTTTTGTCGTCGTAGCGTTCGACAATGCACAAGATGCGCTTTCTTGCTTTCAGGACAAGATGCCCGATGTCCTGCTACTGGATATTGGCTTAGGACGTCAAAGAGATGCTGGATTGCAACTCTGCCTTGACATTAGGCGCTTCCACAAGGCTGTACCCATTGTCTTTCTGACATCTCACGATACAGATTTCGAAAGAATCTCCGGCTTGAGAATGGGCGCAGATGATTACATTACGAAAGACACGGACATTGAATATATTCTAGTCAGAATAGAAACCTTAATAAGGCGTAATCAAGCTATTCAGGAAGTTGCTGCTAATAGACGTTTGAATACCAGAACAGATGCTGACTTGTCTATCGATGATCAACGATGCAGAGTCACATGGAAAGGCAAAGGCGTAGCATTGAGTCTGACACAGTTTTGGATACTCACTGCATTAGTGCGCGCACAAGGAGTCATGAAAACCCACGATGATTTGATGAAAGCAGCAAACATAGTCGTTGAACCCAATACAATTGCCGCACACATTAAATCGATTCGAAACAGCTTTAAGATGCATAACCCTGATTTCAATAACATTAAGACTTTACGCGGCATCGGTTACCAATGGATAGCGTCTTAAGCTCATCAATTGGACTGAGTTCGTAAAACAACCTTAAGCATGATGTCAGGCAACCTGAAATCATTGGCTTGAGCTGCTATGTCATACCATTCTGCCACTAGAGCGTGTTGAACTAGGCAAAAACACTGAAGTATTATGATTTTTTATGAAATTTATCGATTAAGTTTACGTACATTAGATAGCCAGAAGAAAGCGCATTGTTGGAGCCGGAGATAACCTCGAAACAATGCTCAAAGCTCTAATTAATGGGCGAAACAGAGCAATATACGTGTTTTTATTCCTAACACTTATACGCGAACCAATAGTCATTAACCTAATAATCACTGTATAAAAGAGATAAATTACACTCAGACTCAAAGTAGCTTGCAGCCCTTTTTTTGTTACCATCGAACTTATGGATAAACACAATCCTTTCATTAACAGCAACCATAGGCACTACGCAAACCGGAAACCTCAATCGTCATGTTAGTAAGAAGGTTTATAACCGCAACAATGTGGCTATTTTGTTGTTCAGCCGCTTCCCTCCCCATTCCTTCAGAAGAAAAACTTATTACTTTTTCTGCTGTTGGGAAAATGACCGTTGACAGTAGCCTCACAAATACAGTTATCTCCGCGTTAGTTACCGAGCCATCTGGGCTTGTTTGGTTGGGTACGCCATCAGGGCTTAGCATATTAGATGGCTATGACATTCAGCACTTTACACAGCAATTGTCAGCCGAAAGAGGGTTTCCTATTTCCAACCCAACATCGTTACTTGTAGACAAACAGAATAGCCTATGGGTTGGCTCATGGACCCAAGGGTTAGGCAGAATCGAAGCAAATAGAAAGAAGATACGATATTTTGATCCTGATACCCTAAGAGACGGCGTTGAGTTAAGGAAAATTCAGACATTATTTGAATCAAAAGGAGGTGATATCTGGATTGGTACGCATGATCAAGGATTGATTCATTTTGATCCAACGACAGACACTTTTAAGAGTTTTAAACCATCAAAGTCTGGTGCCACTCTTCTCTACGATGATATTCGCCAAATTTTACAGGATGAAAACGGGTATTTATGGCTCGCAACTGCAGCAGGTATCAGTCGTTTCGACACAGTTAAACAGGTTTTTACCACGGATATGTTAAGTAACGACTTGTCATTTTCTGAAAAGCTCATACTCAGCATAAAGTTGTCAGGTGATAGCTTGTGGTTAGGCTCAGCAAGTGGGTTTATGGAATATAATATCGACTCAAAAAAGCTCACCAAATACGAACCAACGGGCTACGTTAGTACAAGTGTTAATGAGATTGTTGTTACCCCAAACGGTGGCTTGTGGTTAGGTACGTTTAACGGCTTAATGCATTTTGATACGCAATCACGAACCTTCTCCAGATTTGCTGATGGAGAATACACTTATGCCACTGGCACCGAGATTGCCACCTTGCTGAACCTACAACCAAATACATTGATGCTTGCTACTTCCAGATCAGGGTTAATTGTATTAAATACAGCCGACTCAGCAATCCAGAGAGTAGCGTCTAACAATTCAGATTACACACTCAGTCATCCAATCTGGCACATGACAGAAGACATGCAAGGAAACATATGGCTGGGTACCAACGCCGGTATGCTTTTATACGACCCCGTACTGGACGACTACAAACAACTCCCCGAGGCAATTCTTAGAACAATTAAATCAAGGGTAACATCGGTAGCCAACAGTCATAACGGCAACAGAATATGGTTGGCTACCAACAATGATATTTACGCATATGATTTGGAAACGCAAACACTGCTTCCACAAAAGCAATACCTGGATAACAACGGGTTTATTCGTATCAAAAAGATCTTTACTGATAAGAACAACAATACGTGGATAAGCACGTTAAGCAACGGCGTATTTAAATTGACCGAGAATGGCAAAGTGACTCAATACTCTTCCACCAGCGGCACCCCCTCTCTCGTCATACCGTCAGACGCAATAATTGATATGCTTGAAGATGAGTCGGGGCGCATATGGATGTTATCCCGCAATGGTCAGCTATTGGTCAGAGAACCCGGGGAACATAGTACAACCGAGTTCTCAGTATTCGATTACGTGATGAATGAAAAAGCATTTAGATTTGAAGAAGTGGCAACAGGGTTTAAGCAAGGCCACAATCGACAGCTTATGATAGGTACATTTACAGGCTTAATTATTGTTGATTTAGTCACTCAAAACGCAAGAAAAATCACAGTCGAACAGGGTTTAGCGTCAAATGAAATCAGGAGTGTTATTACTGATCACGCTGGCAACATCTGGCTTGCCACATCAATAGGCATCACACAATATATCCCTGAAACAAATAACACCAAACATTTTTCCTCACAAGATGGATTAGTATCAACCACTTTGAATATAGGATCCACCTTGCTAGGCAGTGATGGCACTTTGTATTTTGGAACAGAAAAAGGGTTGCATAAAGTTAACGCCGTCACGTCAATAGAACTTCATTCTCAAGCTCCGCTTCACATCACTGAGGTGTGGGTTAATAACCAGAAGTTGGACAATATACAATCCGCTTTAAAAGATAACACCTTAGTTCTGAATTCAGACGAAAGAAACCTTGTATTTAAGTATGCGATGTATGACCACCGCCCTAACGCAAAAAATGAGCTCTACTATCTACTCAGTGGTTTTGATAAGAAGTGGCAAAGGGGCAACGTCTCTCGCACAGCAACTTACACTAACCTAGAGTCGGGAGATTACACCTTTGGTGTCAGAGTCGCGGGTTCAAACTCAAATACATCACAAGCAGCAATCAATATTCGTATTGCTCCTTCGGTATTTGAGAACGTATGGATTAGGTTAGCCATCGTACTTTTCGCCGTTATTTTTTCCTATGCCATCTATAAAATTCGTGTTGCACATCTTGAAAAAAATGAAGAGAGACTCAACAAACTGATCAAAAGCAGAACACAAAACATGCTCGTTCTCAGCAACATAGGCCAAGAGATCACGCGCTCTCTCAGTTTCGATGAGATATTGAAAAACGTACAGCGACATTTAAATCAAATATTCCACAATAATTTAATTCTGTTGGGAACCTTCAATGACTCAAGTAACTTTATAGAATTCCGAGACATCAGTGCAGCGGATAAGCCGCTCGAATTCACCATTAGTTTGGATAACGTACAACACCCAGTTGTTAGAAGCCTAAAACACAATGCTACTGTTTCTGTTGATAACATCAGCGAGGTACAGCAATTTTTTGATGGCGCAGCACATCTATTTAACAAACAGAGTCATCACACACTCATTATCCAGCCGCTGTTCAAAGAAACCAAAAAATTGGGCTGCCTATGCGTATTGAGTAAAGCGCCATCAGCTTACAGTCACTACGATCAACAATTTTTACGCACCATTAGCGCCTATACAGCTATTGCACTCGACAATGCAATCGTCAGTGACCAGCAGAGACAAACTCAACAGCAGCGTATCGACTGGCTAGAGAACGTGAACAGCTACCTCCGCCACGAAATGAAAAATGCCATGTTGGGTGCAAAAACGTCTATTGCAATGATAAGACGAAAATTGACGGACCATGATTTGTCAAAATACTTAAATCGCGCAGATCAAAGCCACGATGAAATGAGACATATCCTGAACGCAGTTGCAGACACGACCTCATTAGAGGTTGCCATTATGCGAGCACAAAAGCACTTTATTGATTTGAGTAAAACGCTGAGGGAACGCCATGAATACTTCGCGCTACTTTATCCTGAGATTAATATACGGGCCAACATTGCACCTGACATTCACATCTTTGGCAGTCAGGAGTTACTCGTTCAGCTCGTCGATAAGCTCGTTAACAATGCGATTGAACACCACGAAACAGGCAGTGAAGTATGCTTTTCTCTGTTAATCAAAGAAATGCAATGTGCCATCGTTGTGCAAAACGTCGGGCCACCGTTACCACCTATAGATCAAAATATCTTTGATCTATTTGTTTCAACCAAAGCGGCATCAGACAATGGTAACTTAGGCATGGGGCTATATATTGCCAAACTCATTACTGAGTTTCACAAGGGTCACATTGATGCCTCCTCCATAGGCAATGAAAACAGAGGCGGCGCAAAATTCACGGTGACCTTACCTATCTTGATTGAATAAAATCCCGATAGTATATTTTATCAATAATGTCTCTATTTACCTTGTTGGAATGAAGCATTTTTAACAGGTTCAGATAGCTACTTTTTTGTCTCTCAGCTTCAATGACAGGGTTTATCGCTTCTATAACTTGTTGACCCCATGCATTCTTAGGACAGCCTACATAGGTAAAGGCATACTCAAACCCCTCCTCAATGGGCACATGAACTAACTTTTCTTCAGGTAAGCCATTATTTTTTTCAATGAAGTTAACCAAATGCGAATAGGCAATCGTAAAATCAATCCTTCCAGCATTTAGCATATCCATAAATCTGGGAATGGGAATCTCCAGCTGTTCCAAATTATTATCGGGAATGGCTTCTATCACCTCATCCAGTGTTGAAAAAGAACGAGACTTTTGCACCGCGCCGCTAATCTCTTTGGCCTCAAGTAGTGTCCTTAAAGACAATGTTTTTGGAGCTCCAATCTGTTCATGAATATCTTTTCGCATAATAATCCGTGGCGGTAAATCAATATGCCAAGGAATAGAAAACGTCATCACTTTTTCTCTTTCAGCTGTCTTGAACAAGAAAGAACTACAGATATGTCTTCCTTTCTCAGCATCCTCGGTAAACCGCTTGAAACTCGACACTTCGTGGGCATGGGAATAGTGACTCAGGCCAGCTTGCAAAATATGCTGTTGAATACCACCTTGCCCCTGTAGTAACCCTTTGTCATCAATCATAATCCTTGGCGGATTATGACCTACAGCCCAAGTGATCAACTTGCCTTCATTAGAGAAGACTAAAGTAGAAAACGAAAGGAAAAGAAAGATCGAGATAACTTTTTTAAGCATTAAACCGCGGAATTTTACCTGTTGTGTGGGTGAGTATATCAACATTTTTTTAAGTGATAGATAAGATAACTTCTCACACACGTGATAGCACTACTATTGGCATCATACTATGCATTACACAAATCAACTCATGCTTAGGCATAAATTCATAGTTCTTCATAATCCGTCATACTACGTCACACAACCGCTCTCTGAAAACGTTACCCTATGACCTAGGTTTTAAATGGATAACATACAAAAAGAGAAGGTTAGGACAATGAAGACACTCGTTAAAAAAATACTGTTGGCGACTCTATTAACATTTACAGCTCAAGCTAATGCCGGAATTATTTACTACGATTGGGTTTCAGATTCCACGAATACAAGGCGCGCAAGCGAGATAGGTGGTGAAGGTTTCTTAGTATTTGACACCACTGGCGTGTCTGACGACCCAGCGAACTTTATTGGGGCACCGCTCATTGACTTGTTCTTCCAATTCGTGCCAAACGGACCCACCTACACATTATCTGACTTCCCAACGAGAACACGGCTATTCAACGCTGATGATGGCGTCATAACAAATGTTAACTTCAACTTATTTCTGGATAATTTTGTAGACACTAGCTTCGGCCAAGGACTTTCATCCAGTATTGATTTCACGAGAACAGGAGCAAATTGCCTGACGATTGGACAACCTGACCCAACGGGCACTTTTCTTGTTCAAAGTGATGAATGTGACGGCATAGCAGACGGTGAGGATTATAACTTTGTCGGTGAATGGGTATTACGTCAAACGGCGACTTCTGTCCCAACACCACAAACATTTGGTTTAGTTGTGTTGGGATTACTATTTATCACGCTTAAAAAACGAAAACAACACTTAGCACAATAAGGCAAAACGAGCAGGCATTTCCTAATTCAAGCTGATTATTGCATGACGTCCTTTCTGTCAGGTGCTATTGAGATTGCAGAATAGGTATGACTCATAACGCAAGAATTGGGAAATAGCTTAAAGCTCATGACATTGCACTTCAGATAAAAATTGGTATTTATACTTTATCGTCGTAAGACAAAATAACTATACTGACGTACATTCTACAGCCCATCGACAATAATTCCATCTCCCCATGCAGGCCATTAAAATCATTAACTGTAGAGGTTCATTCCACTTTAGGATACAAGCTCTCTGGCGCCTGCTAAGAGTAAACTTAGTTGGCCATAACCTAGATCAAGATGACTCATTATCCAGTAAATCAATAAACGAACCTAACTCTACGTGAAAAAGATTGATAAACTTTCAATCAAATACCCTAAAACGTTAAGTAAGCTCACGTGAAAAAGTTTCTGATAGTTACATTAACCGTTGTTTTAATCTTAGCCGCCGGACTATTTGGCTTTGTTAAAATCAAAAGTAAACCACTGCCATCAGGTGAATCTGGCGCCAGTGCAGAAGCGCTAGCCAGTGAAATGCTAGGAGCGATTAATCACGAGGCCTGGTTAAAAACGGGCGCTATTCGCTGGAATTTTGGAGGACGACAGCAACACCTTTGGGATCGAGAGCGGCACCTTGCCAAAGTCGAATGGGATAACATCGCGGTATTAATAAACTTGTCTACTCGACAAGGGGTCGTTTATCAAGACGGTCAAATGTTGTCCCAAGATAAAGAACAATATCTTGAACAAGCTTGGGCTCATTGGGCTAACGATAGCTTCTGGTTAAACCCAATCTCTAAAGTATTCGATGATGGCACCTCCCGACAACTGATTTCGATGGAAGACGGGCTAAGAGGACTGCTGATTACCTACGCTTCTGGTGGTGTCACGCCCGGCGATAGCTACCTGTGGGTCGTAGACAACTCCGGTTTACCTGTGCGCTTTGACATGTGGGTGTCAATCATTCCGATAGACGGGTTCGAGGCCAGCTGGGAAGACTGGACAACACTAGAGACCGGGGTAAAAGTTTCCCAGAAACACGATCTGAGCCTTTTCCAGCTTGAGCTGACTGATATTAAAGCCGCAGCGACATTAGAAGAATTGGAAGGAGAGCAAGATCCGTTCGCTGCGTTATTTACTAACCCGTGATCAAGAACAACTTAATGGCCATGAAGTAGCCTTCACAGGTAGGTATTATTCGGGTGTTGAAAAACACCCATGAGCACCAGACATAAGCTCATGAAGAGAAACACACTAATTCACCAACAGATATCCTAGAACCTGCTGATGCGTAACAGCGTGTTGACATACAAGTACAATTTCAACGAAGCACTTAGGTAAAAAATAACACCTAAAGCGGTGGACAAAGTTGGGGAGAAAAATTATCATTAGTAACAATAACCATCCAAATCCGAGTTTCCATAAATAGTATGGCGAAGCCGAAGAAAATTAACGTAGCTTTACTCAAAAACATGAGGCTTGAAGCTGAGTTAACACAAAAAGAGCTTGCAGAGCGAATCGGCATTAGTCGCGAAACAGTGTCTGCTATCGAAAATGAAAAACCGGAAACCATCAATACCCTTGAAGCCGAAGTAGTGGCTGCCTGGCATGTGACATGCAAGCAAGGTGCAAAATCTGATACCCGTATGGAGTTTTTAGGTCATATCGTGAAATATTTTGGCTTTTCTGAACAAAACCTGATTAAAATGGTGAAACAACTCACGAGTTCAGATAAGCAGGATTAACCATCAGTTTAGAATATCTGTTTGACACTTCAAAGGGAGATTAACCCTTTGAATTTTAAATACTATCTCAATAAATCTTTATTCTTCTTAACACCTATTGTCATGGTCGTTTTGCTGTACTTGTATGGCGGCAGTGCGGAGCATTTTGATAGAATTTATATTGCAGCGCTTTGTGTTAGTAGTCTATTTTGTTGGAGCGATAAAGATAGTTTTGGTGCGCTCGTTGTGTTGTTAGGTTACTGGCTTGGCTCTGAAGCTCTATTTGCTGCACCTAACGAATGGCTATTCAAGCTGCTTATTTACGGCGGATGCTTAGTATTATCCTTCTATTACCTTAAGCATATGACAGCCAAGATATTGTTGGTGTTTATTGTGTTAACAATTAGCGCAGAGTTTTACTGGTTAAGCATTGATTATGACAATAGCCCTAGGATGATATATTTAATAGGTTTGATGTCTTTAACCGTATGGCTGCGACAATTATTGTTTAACCGTATATTCATTATGCATGAGTATTTCGGCTACTCTGGCGGTAAAGTCGCGTTAGATAGCAATATCGAAGATATATTCCTTATTTATTATGTTCTTGTAATTTTGGTGACATCCGAATTCTTCGTTCGGAGCGTCTTTGGCTTTGTAGAAGTGGATTTTATTTATGATCTTTTCGCCCCCATATCTACACTTATTTCAGCACTCACACTAGCAGTTATTTACATGCACTATTTTTATAATCAATCAAAGAAACACCTATCAGCCTAGACTCAATTTCCTCAAATATTTACATTTTTTATCTGTGGCATAATGGCAGTTGATGTGGATTACAATCCACATCAACTGTTTTAATCACTTTAATGAGGAATATCTATTATGAAAAAATGTAAGTTATTAGCCGCGTCTGCCCTAGTCTCTCTTTCTCTACTTTCAACATCTGCCATATCAGGACCAACGAAGTTACCAAAGAAGAATGTAGAAGCACAAGTTGAGCAGTCATTTTCAGAGTGGTTCTTTGATTTGTTTAGCTTTTAACAATAATCACTTTAATAAGGAATATTTATTATGAAAAAATGTAAGTTATTAGCCGCATCTACCCTAGTCTCTCTTTCTTTAATTTCTACGTCTGCTTTGTCAGTACCAACGAAGTTGCCAAAGAAGAATGTAGAAGTACAGTTAGAGCAGCCATTTTCAGAGTGGTTCTTTGATTTGTTTAGCTTTTAACAATATAGAGACATGGATAGCTAGAGAGGGGAACGGAATCTCCACAACTATCAGGCAAGCTACCTTGTTAACAGCAAGCATCATGCGTTTTCATCCCTTGAATATAATCTGAATAATACCGCAGCGTAGGGTTGAAATTTGAAGAAGTAGCTTTCCCTCTGGTACTTTTCTCGCGCCCTTTCAATACTCCTCTCTACATTTGTCTAATTGTTTTATCACCTGTCGGCCTGTGATTAGCTAGGTAAGGTTGAAACTTAAGGAAACTATTTTTTGTGATAGAGAAATAAGAGAGCAGACATCGAAATGATATCTGCTCCACTTTCATCTTCTTAATGCTGAGTTCTAGACTCCATAGCATTTAGAAGACTGACTAGAATTGAAGCGAAAATTCCAAAGAGTAGCCCCAAAGGAATCATCAGAATCGGATGTAAAAACAATAGGTAATGCCCCTTATTGCCTTTGTAACTTTTACTGTATTTGTATAGGTTTATAGCAATACTCATGTTTGCACAAACAATAAAAGCCAAAAGCACTAACAATAAAATTACCGGAAAGGTGTTTACATGGTGCATTGTCGGAATGACTTGTTCTTCCATTTGTAGATTACCTCTGACAGTTAGGGACTCTTGTTGAGCATGTAAAACTACGCTCGCCCGTTTGAACGCAGTCAGTTAGCACCGGAACATCTCGACACGCTTGTTCAAGAAGAACTCTCTCAAGTTGGATGTTTTGTAAGTTGTCTATATGGTCTAGAAAATCATTAGCTGCCTCTATGTTAGGAAACTCAAATTTTCCGCTTGCATCGTCTGGTGTTGTTGGTACTAGATTACCATTACAATCCAATGCACTGCCATCGACAATATCAAATGTTTCGACGTAAGGGCGTCTTATGACATTTAATTGCGCACCATCAGGCCACTCAACCACAGTTTGAGCTGAAAGGAAAGATGCATTTATAACACCAACTGACACAGTAACATTTGCCCGGCCAGCAAAGTTATTATAAGAATTAATCACAGATTGCCATTTATCGGTTCTGGTCGCTCGGAAGTAGTTAGTCCTAGAGTTGGATGACCTAATAAAATCAAAAAAGTCTGCGGACCAAGTACACACTTTCACGTCATCATCTCCACCACTAGCACTACTAATGCTTTGGGTCGTAGAACCAAAATTAGAACTACCGGTAAAGAAATCATTCCAAAATTGCTGTAATTCAACATCATCTGGGTTTGCTCTAAAGTTATTGTATTCATTGAAGTAATTATTGGCAGCTTGATGAACATCTTGAGGAATGGAAGCTGTGAAGATTTCTTTGAGATATCCTAATTCGAATTCATACGACATAACGTAGCGCCTTAATACGCTGTTGCTTGGGTCCATGACATAGAAGTATTCGACTTGACTTAAAGACATTTCTTCCTTAAAAACTAAATCCCTCATTTGTTGTTCTGAGCAATTATCACAGCCCAGTAACATATCTGCTGAAACAGGCTTACTGAAGAGAACAAACATACTGGTAAGCAAAATAATATATTTTATCATTATAAATTCCTTATTCATTTATCATGTATATACACTGACATCTATCTTAAGATGAACTGTCAATCCTTTTCTTGATATTGCCGTACAGCATAATTCCGGCAGATACCATAAAGCTCATGATTTACCCTTTTAATTTATGAGTAATTTATGAGCTTTTTTAAATTATCACAATTTTATAACAAGTCAATTTATTATGTTTATAAATTTTACCACACAACTATATGCCAATATTTTATAAACACGAATTCCTTAGAGGGTGATTAGGTTTTGTTCTCTTATTGGTTAAGTTAAGGGCAGTTATATAAAGAAGCAGCCTCCCGCTGGTACTTTTCTCGCGCCCTTTCTACATTTGTCTACTTGTTCTATCACCTGTCGGCCTGTGATTAACACCTCCGAAACCACCTTGATGCAAGAATTTTAAACCATTTATTCGACACGCTTGCACAGATGGAATAGATATTTAAAGACAAAATGCCCAGATATTTGTATAGAAGAAGTAATGTCGCTTATTACTGACCGGCAATTAGCATGAGTGTTTTAGTATTGATACAAAGACACTTCCATTATTCAGCATTGTAATCACTTTTAGCTTAGGGCATGCTCTGTAGTGAGGCCGAACCAATATCTATTGAGATACTGCGGCTAAATGAATTCAACCACCTGTACCCGATGTTATCGACAGGTACTTTTGACAAACAAAACCTAACTTCAGGGGATGTTGACATGACGACTGAACTGACTTATCTCACTTATACAGCCATCTACACCGGTATAATGTGGTTACCCTATATCCTTCATCTCATTCTTGTGCGCGGCTTGATAAAAGCCATCAGTTACCCCGATGATCGCTCTGTAATGGCACCGTGGGCTGTGCGCATGCGCATGGCACACACAAATAATATAGAAACCTTAATGGTCTTTGCGCCATTAGTAGTCATTGCGCATCTGACTGACGCTAATACCCCAGCAACAGCGACTGCTAGTATGATCTTCTTCTTCTCCAGAATTGTGCATAATGCCGGTTATACCTTGGCTATTCCCGGATTGCGCACTGTTGCATTCTTTGCCAGTGTAGGCGCATACCTGACGATAGGATTCGCACTGTTGGGCTAACAACTGAGAAACAAAAATAATAGGCTCGCAATGCCACTGCATTATTGGTCAGAACGGCTTATCTTTGGTAACGATAGGCATTAAGCAATCCCGACTATAAGTGACTAGGTTGCGAATGAATAATTGGGGCAGTTCTGCCCCAAGCAGGTGCTATTTAAGGCATAACAGAATTCATAATTGAACAGGTGATAGATTTAACAGTATTGAAGTTTGGGCTCCCCCTCTAAAAGACCAAACTATAAGCATTGCCATAGCAATAAACTAAGAATTAAAGCTCCCCTTAACAGAACTGTAAAGCATACCCAACAAGGCAATCAGGTGATGACTCATTGTGACTGGAATGGAAGCATCACATGTAAAGCATATCAAAACCCTACTATCAACTAGGTCAAAAACAAAACTATCTAGTTATTATATAAAGGCTTGTTGAGTTAACAAATAACATTCAAGCAGCTCCAAATTAATATGTGTTTTGGAGCTTGTTAAAAACAACAATACTAATTTTGAAACCTTAAAAGGAAAAACTTATGCAAAATATACACTTTGATTTAAATGTTGAAGCCAATATGACTGATATAGATGACTCTGAAGTCTTGGAGCTAGTCGGTGGTGCACGTTCATCAGACACTAGAGAACAAGCTAGAGAGTTCGGCATCGATCTTGATTCGATCTTGAATCCATAGGACTATGGTTGCTCCTATCATTTGTAATATTCTGACAGTTATCCATTTTTCAAATGGTGATTGTCAGTTTAGATTTTAGCTAAGTTCTTATCAGCCAAAACCGATTTTCCATCAAGTCACGTTTCCATTGGCGTTCCGCCTTAGCACACTGAATGATTTCGAGTAAACTTAAATACTTATTCAATCAGAAACGGAGCAGCTTCAGCACATCATCGGTAATTGTATAAGGGTATGCCAAAAAATGAATCTTACAGGGAGCAGATAAATTGGTCGACCTAGATGGAAAAAGTTTGAACCATTTGTTCGACACAATTGCACAATGGGATAGCTATTTAGAGGCTGAATGCCCAGAGGTTTAGGTTGAAGATAGACTAGATTTGGAGTCGCAATAAAACCAACTTCTGCGCCTCAATTTCATCAAAGAAAGTCCAAGAAGGCTCGCTAACATAACAGCTAGCCTTCCTTTTTCAAGCCAAATCAGCTTTATTTTACTCTTCTGAGGTTAAAAAATGCAACGCACAGTATCAGCAATAGCAAAGTTGGAGGCTCTGGCACTGAAGTTGGGGAACCTTGAATAAAGTCCACTCTCGTGAATGATAAAAACTCATAAATAGTAGTTCCTGAGCCATCGAACGCAGTAGCTAGGTTTAAGCTCACTTGGTCGGTATCAATCTCCCTAAAACCATTAGTTACTGAAACTTTAAAAATACCGTCTATTGAACCATCTAGAATAGACGCAAAATTAACAATTGCCGGATTTGAAAAATCAAATAAGCTAGTACTCGAAACAAAATGAGAAAGTTGATTTGAGCCTTGGACTGTATTTACATCAGTTCCAAGCAGTACCCCTCCATCAAATAACTCTACTGTCAATAAACCTAAATCAAAGCTGGTGTTAAATATGTTGAAAGCTAAAGTATCAACAGTTGGAGGCGGCGGTGCTGATAATTCGAAACGGAACTCTAAGCTATCTCCGGGCGTTAAAGTAATTACTGCTGCATTCGCTTTTACAACCGAAAAAGCAAAAAATAAGAAAACAAATACCTTTTTCATACTACTTTCCAAACAAAAGGTATCACATAGCAAAATTTGAACCAAAATGCTAATCATTTGATATATAAAAGAATTTTTCCTATTAAATACCCTCCCCCCTTCAACATGTAAAAAAAGTAGACAGTAAAAACCCCCGAAAGCTTGGCTCTACATCATTAATGAGGGACACAGATATTCATTAAACTGATTTTGCGAAGAATCATTTAATGGAGATGGAAGATGCGTTTAAAGACATTCTAGCGAAGATGAAACCTGCTAATGTGGTTGTTCATTCTGCTACGAAAATGTTTAAGCATCAACGAGATGTTTGTGGTGAAAGCCTGAAACAGGATGAATGCTGATACCCCATTAAGTGGGTAGAGCCCATTTAACTGCCTCTATCGATAGTGGTCCTAAAAGTGGCCCTAAATGATTAGTAATTGAAGTAGTTATATGATGGATTAGCCCAGAAGGCAAGAGGGATGCGGAATTGGTCGGTGTGAGAGGATTTGAACCTCCGACCCCTGACACCCCATGACAGTGCGCTACCAAGCTGCGCTACACACCGACCGAAGACGCGCAGTTTACGCATTTTTTGATGCTTTGCAATGGAAAATCATCAGGATTACAAAGTTTGGTTATTAACTAACCAGTATTTAATACTTTGTTGCCTGACTAGATGTTTTGTTATTTGCTCTGCTAACAAAAACGCCCCGAATGAACGAGGCGTTATAAGGAGTAATAAATTTACTCAATATTAAAGCGCGCTTGCGTCTTTGTCTTCGATTTTAATCCACTCGCCATCAGCTTCGTTGATGTGCTTTGGAATGTCTTTACTCCACGCATCTTTAACTTGTTCGTTTTTATTCACATAAAGAACACCGTCTACAACCTCGAATGCTTTACCGTCGATATCGAACTTCTTACCGAAAGTTGCACCAAATGCGCAGAAACCGCCGTATGCAGGTGCATATTTATCTGGGTTTGCAACAAATAAATCACGATTTGCAGCAGAGCTAAAACGGTAGATTGCATCGTTGTGTACTGCTGTGAAGTCTGCACTACCCACAACCGCTTTATCTTGAGTAAAATAAGCAACCGCATCGTGACCAGCTAAGATAACGCCGTTCTCGTCTGTATATGTATCAACACCAGCAAAAGCGAAAGAAGAAAGGCTAATGCTAACAACAGCGGCAAGTGTTTTTAGGTTGAAAATATTTTTCATCATGTAATCCTATTAATCTGCTAAAGGGCTTAATTGCCAACGGTGCGTATATTAGTCGCCCATTAATTTATAACCTATGTCTCAACAACTTGAGTTTATGTCTAATCGTCTATGGATATTATTAATCAGCTTTTTGCCACTTTTAAAGTGACATCTCAGATCTTCCACAATGGACAGTACTGCGGTAACTGGTCAATTGATAGTTCTGGTAAAAAGTATATTAGCTTCCACATTGTTAATCATGGCCGGTGCTTTTTGACCGTCGGCGACTCACCTGAAATATATACACTAGAAGAAGGCGATGTTGTTCTGTTCCCGAACGATAGCCGCCATTGTTTGACTAACGATGAAACATTTAGTCAACCAATCAACCAAGTGACGCCAATGGACGTTGATGAAAGTCCTGATAAAGAGGGTACTGGATTAATCTGTGGCTACTTTGCTCATAGTCACCCATTGATAGGAAATATTACTGCTTATTTGCCCGATAAGGTTTTATTAAAACGTGCTCAGCTTTCAAAAGATAATAATAGTGCAGCTTGTTTATTAGAGGCTTTACTAAGCGAGTCTTTATCAGCAAATGTTGGTGCGGAGCTGGTGATGAACAAAATTGCAGAAGCCATACTTGCGCTTGTATTTAGGAATTACTTACCCACAAATCACGGTGTCATTGCTGCTATGGGTCACCCACAATTGAGCAAAGTTATCCAAGCGATTCATGATAAGCCAGAAAATAAATGGACAGTTGATAACATGGCAGAATTGTGTTTTTTATCCAGAGCTAAATTCAGTGATTTATTCAAGTCGGTGCTTATGGAAACACCGATGAACTACTTGACTCAATGGCGAATCAGCGTTGCCTATAGAATGTTAGCGGATGAGAAAGTCAGCACGTTGCAAGCAGCATTGTCTTGTGGATACGACAACGAATCGTCTTTCTCAAAAGCCTTCAAGCGCCTCTTAGGTGTTAATCCGGGCGCAGTGCGCGCTGGTGAAGCTTAGTCGTTTTGGCTCTTGTCATCTGCGCTAATACGGCTTGCTATAGCGCCATCTTGGTCACGATATTTAGCGTCTTCTCTGGCATTGTAGGGCCTCTCTGCATGCCCAGAAAGTACCTCAAAGCTTAACGCGCCTATTTTCATCATAGGCCTAAGTGCCAAGGGTAATTTGCCGCTGTTATAGAATTCAAGAACAATATTACCAGCCCATCCGGGATCTATTCGATGTGCCGTCACGTGCACCATCAAGCCAAGTCTCGCTAGAGAAGAGCGCCCATCCAACCAACCAACAATGTTAGGAGGTAAAGTGACTGACTCGTAAGTTACAGCGAGGGCCAACTCGCCGGGATGCAAAAAGAAAGCTTTTTCGTTTTCAATCACAATCTCGTCACTCATGACTGAATTCAATGCTTTTTGTACTTCAGCTTTGGGGCCGCTTAAATCTATAAACGGCGCCTGATGATCTTCGAATACCCTAAACTTATTACCTAGACGAATATCAACGGTTAAACCACTCACCATAGAGTCATCTGGGAATGGTGATATTTTTATCTGTCCCTCTTCCAAATAACGTTTAATGTCAGTATCGCAAAGTCTCATGCTGTTGATAATTTATAAAGTAATAATATCAATATTATCAGACTCTAAGGCTTACTGTTCAAGGTTCAAGGAAAAATAAAAAGCGAGTGACGACAAATCAAACCTGAGAAGTCACTCGCAGAAGCACTAAGCTTCAATGTGGTTAATCATGGCGATTTCTCAAGCGGATACGCTTAAACCCAGAAGTAGGTGCGAATGTATTCGTAAATAGAATTTGATTAGTCGCAGCGTCGAAGGTAATGCCATTTGGGAAATTACCCTCTTCTGTTCGTCTAATAACTCTCATACGACCATTAGGACGAATAACGTAGACAACTTGTTCAGCAAGCGCAGTCGCAAACAAGCGCCCATTTGCAAACGCTAAGTGACCAACGGCAAAGCCATTCGGAGC
The DNA here is from genome assembly GCA_964640795.1 of uncultured Pseudoalteromonadaceae bacterium. Classification (GTDB taxonomy): domain Bacteria; phylum Pseudomonadota; class Gammaproteobacteria; order Enterobacterales; family Alteromonadaceae; genus M269. The sequence continues at coordinate 154,091 of CAZXIN010000004.1, forward strand.
TTCAATTTGAGCAATTTGATGCTGTGTCCCATCTGGCTGAATTTTAATGATGATGCCGTTATTCAGGTTAGCTGTGAATAGGTTGCCTCTGTCGTCGAAAGTAATGCCAACAGGGGCACTTAAAAGTCCGCCCTGAGAAAAGACGGAACTTGTGCCGTCAGGGCTGACTTTTAGGATAGTAGTGCCATCCCCGTTGCCACCACCAAAGTGCGCTATATATAAGTTACCCTCATCATCAATGGTGATACCTGCTGGACCAACAAGTGTAGAAGCAAACTCACTCACTTCTCCTTCTGGCGTTACTTTGCTCACTGTTGCATTGTTGAAATTCGTTACGTATAAATTGCCTGCACTATCATTCGTAATGTCTATCGGCCCAGAAAACCCATTGGCAAATTCGGTTGTTGTTCCTTCAGGTGTGATGGCATATAAACGACTGCCATCAAAACCATCTGCGGCGTAAAACATGCCTGAGCCGTCAGCATGAATACCATCCATAGTAAGAAAAGCTAAAGGCAGTGTTCTTCGGTGATTAGCATTTGCACTCAAGGTCAGGCTTATCATGGCAACCGCCAGTATTAACTTTTGTAGTTTCATAAAATCCTCGCTTGTTATAAGTTGTTCAACAACAGACTGGACAATGAATAAGGAAACTCGCAATACCAGAGGGCTGAAGCCTCGGCATTTTGTGGTGAACACTTGAGATTAATTAGGTTAAATTTGACACAATATGGCGATGACAAGCACAGCCTGAGCATCCGCTTTTTGAATAAAACATTTCTGGTTCGCTTTTTTGTGGTTACGGCAATTTGGATCGCTTTTGCAGCCTTACACCTTTTTTCAAGTTACTTAGATACAATGAAATATCGGGGAGATTACGTCTTTAATCTTGCCGAAGTTGCTGCCTATTTATTGGCTTATCATGGTTGGGCTCTTTTTAGTCTCGGCTTTTTTAACGTCGTAGAAAAGTATTCGCAACGGCTATCTTTTAAAATATTGATACTTTTATGGTTCGTTACTGCTCTGCTATGGCTACCGCTTTTTCTCAGTTGGGATGCTTGGTTAACCGCAACGCTAATAGCGCCTCCCAATCAAAGTTGGCTTACTATACTGAGTAATGTGCCTAACGCCATCATACTTCTCTATTTCATTCTGTACTGCGTGACAACCGCAGCATCCATTGCTGTGTTTTACTATCGTTCTTCTCAACAAGCTTTGATTGAAGCCCTCACACTTGAGAAGAAACATGCTGATAGTGAGCTAATGCTCGCAGAAATGCAGCTTGAACATTTGCAGTCACGTTTAAGCCCACACTTTCTATTTAATTGCTTGAGTTCAATTAGTGCACTAGCGAGAAATGAAAATAAGGATGCGCTTATCTCAGCAGTTGCACAGATGGGTAATTTACTTCGATTTTGCGTTTCCGACAGCATTGAGCGATTTATACCGTTAGCACAAGAGCTTAAATTTGTTGATGACTACGTTGCTTTGCAGACATTACGTTATCCTGATTTATTCAGATTTAACAAAGAAATAGTGGGTCGTATACAGGGCGCATTGTGCCCCCCATTTTTATTACAGCCTTTAATTGAGAACACCTTTACGCACGGTGTTGATGTCTCTCAAGCATTAACCCAAATACAACTCAGAATCACAATGACCGACAACAGTATGCTTGTTACCGTCTCTAACTCTAAGTCGCTCACTACTGAACAAAACATCGGTTTAAGTTCGGCTCTCAAAAACTTTAAAGAACGGCTACAAATACTTTACCCCTCGCAGCACCAAGTGAGTCTGGACAATGCCGCCACGCACTTTACTGTGTCTCTAATTATTCCGATAATTACAGAAGAAGACATCGACATTGATTGACGCAATAGAGAGAGTCATGATTCAAGCTATCATCGTCGACGACGAAGGCGCAGCACGTTTTAATATTAGAGATGCCCTAAAGACTCATACAAGATGGGAAATTGTTGGAGAAGCTACGAATGGCGATGATGGGCTCGCTTTGGTTGAAAAAACTTGTCCAAACGTTGCTTTCCTTGATATCAAGATGCCCTTTCGAGACGGCATTTCAGTCGCGCAGCAGCTTATGCAAAGAGACAACTGCCCTCTTATTGTCTTTGTCACTGCGTTTGATAACTATGCGATACAAGCGTTTGAACTGTATGCACTAGACTATATTTTAAAGCCATTCGACAACCTTAGGTTTGCAGCTACCATCAAGCGAGTGGAACAAACACTCTCGCTAACGTCAGGCATTGAAGGCATGTCCCAGTGCTATCGACACTACATTGAAGATGAGTATATTCAACGGATAGTCGTTAGATCCGCCACGTCTTTACGTATCATCAATATCAAGGACGTTTACTGGTTTTCGACAGAAAGCAACTATGTTGCTGTTCATCACCGCAATGGCGTTCATTTGCATCGGATCAGTTTGAGTTTTTTAGAGCAACGACTCGACCCTACCCTTTTTATAAGAACTCACCGAACAGCCATTGTCAGGCTTGATCAATGTAGCGAGATTAAAACGCTAACTGAACACAAATCAATTATCGTTTTAGCCAATGGTGACAAAGCAAGCTTAAGTAAAACTTATCGAGAGTCCTTACTGGCACGTATTGACAGTTAAATATTACATATTGAGTAGGCGATATGCATAAATCGTAATGCAAACTGCGTCCATTTTAGTTAGAATTCCCTCCCTTTTTTGCAACCCCCGAACAATATTAGGCCCCATACTATGGCGCGACAGCAACGCAAAATTTTAGTCACTAGTGCTTTACCTTATGCCAATGGTTCCATTCACTTAGGCCACTTGTTAGAGCATATACAGATGGACATTTGGACTCGATTCCAAAAACTTCGTGGTCATCAATGTTTTAGCGTATGCGCCGACGATGCACATGGCACACCTGTCATGCTAAAAGCGCAAGAACTCGGTATTACACCGGAAGAAATGGTGGCACAAACACGTGCTGAGCACCATCAGGACTTGATCGACTTTCATGTCGACTATGATAACTACTACGTTACTCATTCTGATGAGAACAGGGAGTTGTCAGAACTCATATATAATCGCCTAAATGATGAGGGTTACATAAGTAAACGTACTATCGAACAATTGTACGACCCTGAGAAGAGTATGTTTTTGCCAGACCGGTTTGTTAAGGGTACATGCCCGAAATGTGGTTCAGAAGATCAAAACGGCGACAGTTGTGATGTATGTAGTGCAACCTACAGCCCAACTGAGCTTAAAAACCCACGCTCTGTTGTGTCTGGTGCGACACCTATTCTTAAAGAGTCGGAGCATTACTTCTTTGACTTACCGCAGTTTAAAGACATGCTCGAAAATTGGCTGAACAGCGGTGCAATCCAAGCTGAAATGGTGAACAAGCTCAAAGAATGGTTTGACGGCGGGTTGCAACAATGGGACATCAGCCGCGACGCCCCTTACTTTGGTTTTGAAATACCCAACGCCCCAGGCAAGTATTTTTACGTTTGGGTTGATGCACCCGTTGGTTATATGGCGAGTTTCAAAAACTTTTGTAGCCAGAATGATGTCGACTTTGATGAGTTTTGGCAGAAAGATACGGATACCGAGTTGTACCACTTTATTGGCAAAGACATCACCTATTTCCACTGCCTATTCTGGCCAGCCATGCTGGAAGGTGCTGGTTTTAGGAAACCGACAGGGGTTAATGTGCATGGTTTTGTCACTGTTAACGGCGCTAAAATGTCAAAGTCCAAAGGAACATTCATTAAAGGCCGCACATTTTTAGAGCACCTTGATCCAGAGTGTTTGCGTTACTATTACGCGTCTAAGTTAAACGATGCCGTCACTGATATTGATTTAAACTTTGAAGATTTTGTCCAAAAAGTAAATTCAGACCTTGTCGGTAAAGTCGTTAATATCGCAAGCCGTTGTGCTGGTTTTATTAGTAAACGTTACGAATCGACACTGTCGACGAATACCTTCGATGACGCCCTGTTAAAAGAGTTTCATGATGCTGCTGAAGGTATCGCTGAGGCTTACGAAAATAGACGCTTTAATAAGGCAGTACGAGATATCATGACCCTAGCTGACAAAGCCAACCAGTTCATCGATGCGCAAGCACCGTGGGTTACTGTAAAGGACGAAACAAAACAACAACAAACACATGATGTTTGTAGTTTAGGCATTGAGTTATTCCGCTTATTGATGCTGTATTTGAAGCCAGTACTACCTAAATTGGCTGAAAAAGCAGAAGCCTTTATGGAGACTGAACTCACTTGGACGGCAATCAACACACCATTGTTTGGCAAGCGCATCAATAAATTTAAACCTATGCTCCAACGTGTAGATGTGAAAAAAGTAGACGCATTGATTGAAGCCTCGAAAGAGAACCTACAACCGACACAAGTAGACACAGGAGCTAACGTTATGGATGAAAACAGTCCGTTGGCGAAGGACCCAATATCACCAGAGATCACCTTTGATGATTTTGCAAAATTAGATTTAAGGATCGCTAAAATTGCCAAAGCCGAGCACGTAGAAGGTGCAGATAAACTGCTTCGCCTACAATTAGACTTAGGTGGAGAAACGAGGCAAGTTTTTGCTGGCATTAAGTCTGCTTACCAACCTGAGCAACTAACAGGCAAATTGACCGTTATGGTCGCTAACTTAGCGCCCCGCAAAATGAGGTTTGGCCTTTCAGAAGGAATGGTTTTAGCCGCTGGTCCAGGGGGCAGTGATTTATGGGTACTTGAGCCAGACGACGGTGCACAACCCGGTATGCGAGTTAAATAAACAGCATATAGCTGCCTTTATTAGCACACAAAACTACTTTGACATTATTGACATTGACACACAAAAAACGCCGCTAGAATTAAGCGGCGTTTTTATAGAAACAGTATTAAATTGGTGTAATGCTATTCAATTCTGTCTGATAACTTCTGGATAGCGTGAATCACTTCTTTACCCGCTGATTCCATTTTAGTTAAATCGCCGAGCGCATCCATCATATTTCCAGCACTGCGTTTTTGAACAGCACTCTTACCATAATCATGCACTTTCTTATGTGCTGTTTCCAATTCGCGAAACTCTGATGTTCGACCATACTTCTCGTTCCCTTCAGAGTCACACCATTTACCCAAAACACAATCAGTATGAGACACAACATCATCAACTGAGCCACCATTGCTAAAAAACATACTGTATACCGAAGACTTAAAGACCAAATGATCCATTTGAGTCGTGCTCAAAAAGTTTCTCTCAGTCAATAACCTATTCGAATCTTGAATCCTGACAGAGTGTTGTAGTACTGATGACACTTTCTCGTTAGCATCAGATGTCTGCACAACAATTTCTTTTGAGCGTGTAGATACTTCGTTGATGTTGGATTCTATGTTCCTAGTACCTTCCTCAATCTTTTCAACGAGATTGTTAATTTCCTGTGTTGACTCAGATGATCTCATAGCTAAATTACGAACTTCTTCTGCAACAACCGCAAATCCCCGCCCTGTTTCTCCAGCACGCGCTGCTTCAATCGCGGCATTCAACGCCAGCAAATTAGTCTGCTCTGCAATAGAGTTAATCACTCCGACAAAGCTACTGATACTGGTAGCCAATCCTGTCAACTCTCCAGCATGTGTCACACCTTGCGAAGCCAAGCTATCAATACCAGCAAGCCCTTTAACAGCATCCCCTAGAATATCCGTTGTTTCGGTAAACATCCCGTCAGAATCCGTTAACGTCTCGCGCTGTATATTAAGGTTATTACGCAAGCTATCTCTTATCGGTGCCACTGACTGACAAGAACTTAATAATGTTGTGTTCATTTCAGACGCAAACACCATCTCTTCTTTCGAAGAACCATCGTCTTGTTGAGCTGAATTTAATTCTTGACGTAGTTGATCAATTTCCTGCTGTAGTGCGGTATTATCTTGTACTAAGCTTTTAATTCTTTGTTGATCTTCTTCGTTGACTTTATTTGACCACCACATAAGTTTTTGACCCTCTTCTTACGACTTTCTAATTTGCATCGTTAAAAAACCTGCTGAGCTTTGCTGCTTTTTTGGCAGCATAGTTCGATAGATTCTAATAACTAATAACTTTATACCGAATGTATCGACGGTTTCACTAAATTCGGCAGTTTTTTTCTTACTTAAATATTTTCTGAACCATTTAAGTGAGCTGACTCTTTCATACTCGCACCAACCGCACTAAACTTCGGTACACTTTTTTTCCATTTAGGTTTAATCAAAGACAATGGGTATTCTCTTTTTTTAGCGACCAAAACATAAACAACCCCAAGAAAACCAATGTATTTTTGCATCCATTTTTGTAGCGAACTTTCTAAGTCTAGCTTGCGTTCAAAGATTAGCTCAGAAAAAACTAATTTTCTTTCAAAAATAACTTCATAACCCAATAAATGCAGCCAATCTTTCACTCTCAAACAAGGAAAAAACCGCGCATCATGTAATAAGTTACTCGTTTTTATGGGCAGCAGCTTTGCTAAACCGGCATAGCTAAAAGGATTAAACCCAGTAATGACCAAATGACCGTCAGCGATAATACACCGGTCAACTTCTCTCAATACCTGATGAGGATCTTGTGAGTAATCTAGTTCATGACTCAGAATAAATGTGTCAACACTATTCTCTTGGTAAGGCAATGATGACGACTTCGCTATCACCTGACTCACCGCTTCCTGTTCCATCCCTATGTGCTCTGGACGAAACTGACTAACTCTGTGTTTTATCGTTAACTGAGGCAGAGCAAGTGACGCGCTCAGTGTACCCAACTTCACCAGATGATAACCAAAAAATTGTCGACTCACTTCTGATAGTTGTCCTTCAATACCGCGCTTTATCACTTCTCCATTAGGCAAGTCTTGCCAAGACTGAGGATAACGTAAAGATTTGTCGGATAAAGCAGGCTTCATAACAATAAAATAATAACCAATTTAAGAGAGCATGATTTGCTAATGTATGAACTTCGTCAAACATAAATACACGTTAGAGTTAATCAAGATAAGCTCTCTTGCCACCTCAATAGCAACCAATTTTAAGGCCACAACGCTCAACATTTACTAATTGTGTTACATTAACCGATGTTGGCATGAACCCTACACTATTTCTGTCAACATTAGGACATTCTTCAAGTAAATTAAAGTGATATATGAACGATAAGATAATCAGTATAACGCCCATACCAGCTTTCCAAGATAATTATATTTGGTGCATGACACAAGAGAACCAATGTGCTGTGGTTGATCCTGGTGATGCACAACCCGTTTTGGACTATGCTAAAGCCCACAACCTCATCTTAAGTGACATCTTAATAACCCACCACCATCCAGATCACATTGGCGGATTAAAACCCTTAGTCGCTGAATTCCCGAATGTAAAAGTCATAGGCATTGATAGTCGACGTATACCTTATGTCACTGAACAAGTAGCAGGAGACAGCGTCATAACATTAAGTGGCATTTCAACAAGTTTTCGGGTGCTAATGCTACCAGGTCATACGAAAGATCATATCGCCTTTTATGGTGAGCTTGGCCTTTTTTGCGGAGATACACTCTTTTCAGCCGGTTGCGGACGATTATTTGAAGGCACCCCAGAACAAATGCAACACTCTCTTTCCAAACTAACGGATCTAGCGGGTGACACAAAGGTCTATTGCACGCATGAGTACACGCTTGCTAATGTTGATTTTGCTTTAAGTGTAGAGTCTGACAATCAAGAGCTTCAAAAATATCAAGCTTGGGCCAAAGAACAACGTAATAACGACAAGCCGACATTACCATCCACTATAGAGCAGCAAAAAGGCATCAATCCTTTTTTAAGAACACACTCCGAAGCAATTCAGAAGGCACTTCAAGCAAAGCTGAATAGGCCAGTGACAGAAGCTCTCGACGTATTCACAGAGCTAAGGCGTTGGAAAGATAACTTTTAATCTTTATACTCACTTGATATAAGCTGAACAGCGTTTAGGCTATATGCTTATTACATAGGCTTTGGGTATATTTGTCTTCTCTGTAAGCATCCTATTTTTACTTGCAAGGAAGAAGAGTTGCGAATAGTTAGCCTATTTAATACTCTTCTGATATTAAGTGGGGAAGATATGGGCACAACCCTTTGGGTTGAAACATAGCTGAAAGATAACTCCCAGTAGAACAACGGAATAAAACAGAAACTATGAAGCGACTTTATACAGTTATAGTCAGCAGTCTCATATTGAGCGCTTGTCAAATAACAAAAACAGAAAAAGAACCAGAAATAGTCACCAACACCGTTATTGAAGAGCCAGTCGAAATGCCTTGTTTTGATGAGCATGGTTCATATTTAGCTCAAGCACATTGTCAAGTATCTTACGAGGAAGTTGTAGCTCAAGAAAACACGACTTCTGAAACGTCTTTTGATACTCAATTGACTGCCGCAACTCTGACATTGACTCCCGTAGAAGCTCTACCAGCAGATGCAGAAGACTTATGGGAGCGCATCAGAAGCCAGCTTTATTTCGATATTCCCCAAAATAAGAGAGTCACAGCACAAAGAAATTGGTATCTAAAGAACCCAAGTTATATGAAACGTGTGGCTAATAGAGCGTTGCCCTTCTACCATTTAATCGTTGAAGAAATAGAACGCCAAGAGATGCCTCTTGAATTTGCTTTACTGCCTATTGTTGAGAGTGCCTTCGACCCGTTCGCATACTCTCATGGGCGAGCCGCTGGTGTCTGGCAATTTATCCCTGGAACAGGTAAAAGATTTGGGTTAAAGCAAACATGGTGGTATGACGGACGCCGAGATGTTTTTGCTGCCACGCAAGGCGCGTTGGCTTACTTGAAATACCTCCACAACATGTTTGACGAAGATTGGCTGCACGCCATAGCCGCTTATAATAGTGGAGAAGGACGCGTTAAGAGAGCTATCAAGAAGAACCAAAAAGCAGGTAAGCCAACCGACTTCTGGTCGCTGGATTTACCAAGGGAAACACGCGCCTATGTCCCTAAATTGTTAGCGCTTGCTGATATGCTAGCACGTAGCGAAGAATTAGCGTTTGATTGGCCTAAAATAGACAATATCCCACAAGTAGAAATTGTTGATATCGGCTCACAGATTGATTTAGCTACAGCAGCTGATCTTGCCAGCCTGACTGTTGAAGAACTGCACGCTTTAAATCCAGCGTTTAATCGTTGGGCAACTGACCCTAAAGGCCCCCACAAGCTACTTTTGCCTATTAATAAAGCCTCACAATTTAAAGACTCTTTAAATGAGATTGATGATAAAAAGCGGCTCAACTGGGTTAGACATAAAGTTAAGAATGGCGACAGCCTGTTAAAGCTTGCTAAGCAATACCATACGAGTGTCGACGTTATTCAAGCCACAAACAACCTTAAAGGTAACGTGATTCGTGCAGGAAAATATTTATTAATACCTGTTGCATTAAAATCACTGGATAGTTATTCCTTATCAAGCGATCAGCGACTAGCAGCTACACAATCAAAACCTAGAGGTTCACACAAACTTACCCGAAAGGTCAATTCGGGGGATACGTTGTGGGATATAAGCCGTGAGTACGATGTCAATTTACGCAGTTTGGCTAAATGGAATGGCATGGCACCAACAGATCCATTAAGGCCTGGTAAGGATCTCGTAGTTTGGGTTAATCAAGTATCGAAAGAACAAGCTAACAATGCGGTAATGCGCACATTAACCTATACGGTAAGAAACGGAGATTCACTAGCTCGCATTGCCAGCCGATTCAAAGTAGATATTGCTGATATCGAAAAATGGAATCAACTAAATCGCAAGAAGTACCTTCAACCAGGACAAAAGCTAAAGATTTTTGTTGATGTCACCAGAACTTAAAGCTAAAGCTTCATTAGATAGATTGGTATTAGACAACACATTAAAAAGCCCGCGAATTCAGCGGGCTTTCTTGTGAATGAGCCTCAATGACTACCTGAACAAGACTTTCTCTTGCTTACTCCAGTAAACACAAAATGCCAACAATGCTCCAGCTATCACGACTGTAGAACCAAATATTGCAAACAATGCTAGATAGTCCATTGTTCCTTTAATCAGCTCTTTAATAGCCAAGGCAACATTAGTTAACGGCACCCATGCCCAACCTCCTTCTAAATCGATGCCAGGCAAAGCGGCTAAAACAACAGGCACTATCACCACAAAATTAAGACTTCCCATATAACTTTGAGACTCCTTAACACTGCGAGCATACATAGACAAAGTAAGTAGTAACGCAGCAAAAATTCCTGCGACCGGTATCAGCATCAGGAACATGAGTACGAAATCAATCCCACTAATTTGCCCCATAAACTCACCCACTGACTCCAAAGCCATTCCTTGACTCAAAACCAGCCCCCATACTGCCATACTGGATATCGTGATAAGCGCGGTCATTATTCCGGCGACACCTATCGTTAAAAACTTACCAAGAATTATTGGCGTTCTCTCTATAGGAGAGATAAGCAGAGTTTCTAAAGTCCCTCTTTCCTTTTCACCGGCACCTATGTCGTTTGCAGGAAACATTGCTCCAGCTAAACAAAGCAGAAATACAATGTATGGCACGGCACCACCAACAGCTTCCCCTATACTTTCACGCTTATCAGCTGTATCAACTTTTTCTAACGTTATAGGTTCAAGCATTGCTTTTTGCTGCTGTTCTCCGATCCTAAATGATGTAAAAGCCTGATCTCTCCGTTGATCAGACAAATCCTCGACAATATCATTGACCCTTTTAAAGACAGAGTTCAACGACGCATCATTTAAATGAAGTTCAATATTGACTTGTTCACGAATTGTATCGCCTTGCTCATAGTTATCGGGCACCACCAAGACAAAATCGACCTCACCTTTTTCAATCAGCTGACTAAAGTTTTCTTCATCAGGGATGACAAAAGCTTCAAATCCATCTGTTGATTTGAGCCGAGAAACAAAGTCCGACGCATATTGCTCTCCGACAATACCGTATGTCAAAACTTTGGAGTCAGCATCTGACGCTGCTTTAGCTGAGAAATACCCAATAATCCCAAAAATTGCTGGAAACAATAACAACGGCAAAGCAATCATAAAAAATAGTGCTCTGCGATCACGCAATAACTCTTTAACTTCTTTTTGAAAAACTAACCACATGTCTCGATCTCCTTATGCTGATGCTTGAACAGGCTCGTCAGCCACTGACGAGTTTTTAGATTGGTCAGCTAACACTGACAAGAACGAATCGTTTAGTGAGTTTTCAGCAAGCCCTCGGAAAGCTTCAATATTGCCATTAAAGCGCGTTGTTCCTTGATCGATAACAGTGACATGACTGCAGAGCTCAGAGACTTCTTCTAAATGATGTGTAGAGAAAATAACCGGAATACCATCTTTAGTGAGGCGTTTAATAAACTGCAATACTGTTTGAGTTGCCATGATATCCAAGCCTGTAGTTGGCTCATCTAGAATCACCACTTCAGGCTTATGAATAACCGATCGCGCGATAGAAGCCTTTTGTTTCATCCCTGTCGAGTAGCTTTCACTGCGCCTATCAAGAAAGCTTTCCATATCCAATAAAACAGCTAACTCATCGATCCGTTGCTTAATGGTTGCCGCATCAAGGCCGTGCAATTTACCGAAATACTCGATATTTTCCCTGCCAGTTAAGCGGCCGTACAACCCCGTAGAACCAGACAAAAAGCCAATTTTTTGCCTAGCGATTATCGGTTTTTTCAAGACATCAATGCCGTTGATTAAGATTTCTCCAGCATTGGGTTGTAAAGCGGTTGAGAGCATACGTAAGGTTGTTGTTTTGCCCGCACCATTAGGGCCTAATAATCCTAATACTTGTCCTGGTGCACATTCAAAGCTGACATCCATCACCGAATGAAAGAACCGCCCCTTTAGTCTTGGGTCTTGACGTTCTTGTTCGGAGAGCTTTTTAGGGTTTTCGACAGCGAATTTCTTCGACAACGTCTTAACTTCGATCATATGTCTTCCTTTTACTTATCATTTTTAAACTTAGTCTTAAGTTCATTATTTTTATTACAGCATCAACCAAAAAAATCACAACTCATTGATAAACAATGTTAATTCCATTTCTATCATAAACAATGAGAAAAGTCTGATTCAATGGCGGGGTGACTATTTTCAACACAGTAACAGTACATGAGACAAACTTTCCAACCGCAACTCTATTCATGCCTTTTATTAAAACTCCATCATTCATGGCCTGCGATGCATAAGAGGCAACAGACTTCCATACTCTTTGATTTTATGAGGACAAACTATTTGCCTTTAACCACATCACATCAGGCTATTTAATACGAGCTCCACTTAACGCCAATATTGATTAACACGATCTAGTACAGTTATGCCCTATTTTCTCAACTACCTATTTACTTGTCATAATCGTTGTAAGAATATTGCTGCTTTCTGGACTACATAAAAAACTAGCCAATTAAAGCTTGATTGGCAAAATGATGAATGATCAAACGGACTCAAAAAAATGACAGCAACTGCAGTAACGAACCCTTTTCAAGCATGTTTACAAATTATCCTTAAACCTAATGGCGTTTTTGAAGTACTAGAAGATGCGAAGAACTGGTCTTGGATACCTTTCTTGTTAATCTCTGCTGCAACAATGCTTCCAAGTTACTTATATTTCGGTGCAGTTAACTTCGAGTGGTACTTAGACGTAACACTCGGTGCTCAAACAGCAAACCTCAGCCCTGCAGAGATAGAAGCTCAGAGATCGCTTTTAACACCAGAAACAGCGAAAATAGGTATTTATACAACCCCATTGCTCCTAGCCATTGCCAGTGCTGTACTAGCATTATATTTGAACTTAGCCACTAAAGGTGACGAAGAGAATATTAACGGCTTTACGGATTGGTTTGGATTCACTTGGTGGGTTTCTATTCCATCTATTATCAGCGGCTTAATTGCTACAGTGTTAATTCTTCTCTCAAGTAGCAATGAAATCAATCCGACAATAATCGCACCAACGTCCTTGGCTTATGTATTAGGTACATCTCCAGATAGCGATTGGTATACCTTTTTGCAAAGCGCAAGTTTAACGATGGTTTGGGGAATTTACTTAACAGCAGTAGGCATTAATCGTTGGACAGATTTAGGTTACAGAAAATCCAGCATTATCGCTATTCTCCCTTATGCAGTAGTTGGTGGAATTTGGATTATTGCTTTAGTCGTTTAGGCCGAAAATACGATACATTGTCATAAAAATCAGGGTAGTCATTATTCTCATGCCACCCTGGTATACCTAACAACGGTAAAGGCTTCAAACAGCCTTTATGAGAAAACACACCGCCAACAACATTGTCTACTAGCTGACTATCCAGATAACGATATTGCTCCTCCAGCGTCCTATTGAAAAAACCCTTATCAACTTCAACCGCCAACCACTTTCCAGTTAATCCCAAAAAAGGAGACAGCAACATTTCATAATTTGCATGACCAAAAATGAAAGGCTTAATTTGAGTGCCCCATTGCGACCTTTTTTCTACAAACGCCGCTTTCCATTCATGGGCTGCGAGCAATTCTGGCAACTCGTTATTGCAATGTGCTAGAACGACACCACATTCGTCAAAATGCGTAATATGGTTTCTTCTTTTTGTACGCGGTGTCAGTCCATACTGACTAATGTCCTCCATGTGTTGGATGTTCAATAATCGTTTGGTTTCTGGAAACAATGACCAAATTAGAGCGTTAAAAAGATCATGCCAACTTTCAGACCGCGTCGGTACAGACTTATCTTCAAAAATAATCTGCTCATAGTATCGACTGTCATCTAAGTACACATCATTATCAGCGAACTTAACTGGCATAGTATGTACACCACAGCTAAACAGGTCATTAAGCCACGTCACTTTAGGCCAAGATTGCAACTTATCTATAGCAAATATCTGCCTCAAGTCATTAAAGCATAAGCTCTTTAGGGAGTCTGTATTCCATTCCTTACTTATATCACTCAAGCTGTTAATGGACCTCTTATCAATACTCGTTTTAATGATATTAATTATTTATACTGCCAGTTGTACATCTAAGACAAAGCAGCACCAAATTTAGAGTGCTACTTTCTATCGAGAACAATAATGAAAAAAAAACATCACACCTTGTTACTGCTAGCAAGTACTTTCCTTAGCGCTTCGATACTAACATCATGCTCCGGCACATCTTCGAATCAAACCACTCAGTCTAACCTTGATTTTGAGCGTGTTTACGATCAAATAAACGATACTGAGCTAAAAGATTTCACGAGGACATTGTCATCAGATGAGTTTGAAGGCCGTCAACCAACAACCAGCGGCGAAAAGAAGACGCTAGACTACCTTGTATCACAGTTCAAGGCACTAGGCCTCGAACCAGGTAATGGCGACAGCTACCTACAGCCTGTTGATTTAGTTCAAATTGTTGCAGATCCTAACATGACAATGCAACTAGGTTCACAACAACTTGAATATAAAAAGAATATGGTTGCCTCGACTCACCGCGAGCAAGAACATGTTGAGTTGAAAGATTCTGAACTTGTATTTGTAGGGTATGGCGTTAACGCACCAGAATATGACTGGAATGACTACGCAGGTTTGGATGTGAAAGGTAAAACAGTCGTTATCTTAGTCAACGATCCGGGATTCGAAAACCCAGATAGTGGCAAGTTCCAAGGCAAAACAATGACCTACTATGGTCGTTGGAGCTATAAATATGAAGAAGCTAGTCGCCAAGGCGCAGCAGCCGCACTTATCGTCCATGAAACAGCACCAGCATCATATGGTTGGACTGTCGTTGCTAATAGCTGGAGTGGGCCACAATATGGCTTAGTCACCGAAGATGGTGGAAAGAGTCGAGTCGCCGTCGAAGGTTGGTTGTCATTAGAAGCAACGAGAAAAGCATTCAAGGAATCCGGTCTGGACTTTGATACAGAAAAAGCAAAAGCCTCAAAAGGCCCCTATTCTGTGCCAATGGCTATAAAAGCCTCAGTAACCGTTAACAGTCGTATTAAAAAATCCAAAAGCCACAATGTTCTGGCGACACTACCCGGCAGTAGTGCAAAAGACGAGCATATTATTTACTCTGCTCATTGGGATCATTTAGGTACAGATACAAGCAAGAAAGGCGATCAAATTTACAATGGTGCACGAGACAACGCTACTGGCATGGCTTCTTTGCTCTCAATCGCTAAAGCGTTTACTCAGCT
Organism: uncultured Pseudoalteromonadaceae bacterium; assembly: GCA_964640795.1. Classification (GTDB taxonomy): domain Bacteria; phylum Pseudomonadota; class Gammaproteobacteria; order Enterobacterales; family Alteromonadaceae; genus M269. The sequence continues at coordinate 169,299 of CAZXIN010000004.1, forward strand.
AGAACAACGCCCTTCTCGCTCTACCAGTTTTCTCATCGTAACCGCAGAAGAACAAGGATTACTAGGGTCTAAGTATTACGCCGAACACCCTGTTTATCCGCTAGATAAAACAGTCGCTAATATCAATATGGATGCACTTAACTTACTCGGTAAAACGAAGGATGTGGCCGTGATTGGTTTTGGTAAATCAGAATTAGAAAACTACCTCCAAAAAGCAGTTACTCGCCAAGGCCGTTACCTTGCGCAAGAAGACAGGCCTGAAGCGGGGTATTACTATCGTTCAGATCACTTCAGTTTTGCCAAACTCGGTGTTCCTGCACTTTATGCAAAAGGTGGAGCTGTACCGATAAATGAAGAAACTGCAGCCTATCGAAAGCGCGCCAACGTAACTGATAGAGGATGTTACCATCAAGTTTGTGATGAGTTTCGCGAAAGCTGGGATTTTGGTGGCATAGTCGAGGATACCCAAATGTATTTTGAAGTTGGTTACGACATAGCAACATCAACTGACTGGCCTAAATGGTTACCGACTGCAGAATTCAAACGACAATAAGTTGTTAATAAAAAGTTAAAAAGCGCCTCTTATAGGCGCTTTTTTCATTCTTTCATCGAAAAAAACACATTAAACACTAAAAAACATAGGATTAAGCTTGCATTTTTCACTGGTGCTGGCACATTCAAGCTTGGTCTAAACATCCAAAGCGATAGTTTTACACCCCTAAAAAGGATATTTAGCTTACTTTTTAGGACATACACTTCATTTTTAATAGATTTAAGAGAGATTTACCCTTATGTGTGGCATTTTCGGCATTCTGGACATCAAAAGTGATGTATCAGAACTTAGAACTCAAGCGTTAGAGCTTTCCAAAAAACTGCGCCATCGTGGCCCTGACTGGTCAGGTA
>CAZXIN010000005.1:0-162099 GCA_964640795.1 uncultured Pseudoalteromonadaceae bacterium
CGCCCAGGCGTTACCTGGCACCCTGCCCTATGGAGCCCGGACTTTCCTCCCCCTATAAATAGGCGGCGATTGTCTTGGCCAACTCCGCTGCGCAGTTTACGGACAATTCCTATCAACAACAACTTTTTCAGGGGTTTATGCTCATATATTCACTCTATCAAACAAGTTTTTCATGAGGAATTCGTTTAAGTATGGCTGCTCAAAAGAACAATTGACGGAAACAGTTCGAAACAAGATAGTTGATCATTGTTAGTGGCATAAGTATCAAAATTTATCCGTTTTGGTTATCCTTTATGAGCTGATACTTAGCACCTGATAAAGAAGCTTAAGCATTTGCACTAACCTTTTAGCCTGAGGTGCTTTTGGTGAGAGCGCAAAACACAACTAACGATACATGGATACGAATTGATTAGGCGTTTGCCATACTCAGCTTTAGGTCAACAAAACAACGTTAGCCAAATGAATCAGCGTATTGATCACAAAGAGCGCAATCAAACAGCTTCTAATCGGTTCTTATCTAACACAAGATAAATACGTATTGTGTGGTCTGCTTTAAGTGTAAAATGAGTTGCCTATCTTAATAGGCTAGAATGAAGAATATTGATGTTTCCTCTCTACCCAAACAATAGAGTTGAAACATTAATATTTTTTTCAATTTATTTCAGGACGAATATGTTTTTTTTCTCTAAACCCTTTTCTCATTTTTCTAAGAAACCAGCTAGGATAACGTCCAAAATAGCTTTGATGTTATTGTCTGCTTGCTTCTCGATCATAGCTTCAGCGGTTGAAGACGTTGTTGAAACACTTGATTGGCAAGTGTTCGAGACTAAGCATTTTAGAGTGCATTACACACCTGAGTATCGAGATTGGGCCATTGCCAGTGCAAACGAGATGGAAGCTGCGCACGATACTGTACTAGCACAGCAAAGTCGCGAGCTAGCAGAGAAGGCAGATGTCATTGTATTTGACCCTTTCAATTTATCTAATGGATACGCTGAGCCTATCACCCAAAACCCTTTTATGGCTTTGTTTGCCACGCCTCCTCAATCAGATTCCATTATTGGTAACTCACGCAGTTGGCAACAACTTTTAGTACTGCATGAATATGTTCATCTCGTCCATTTAAGCCAGCCTCAACGAAACCCAGTAAGGCGAATTGCCGGAGAGCTTTTTGACTGGTTTGATGCATCCGACGCCTTAACTCATCGTTGGGTTGCTGAAGGTTATGCAACCTTATTGGAATCCAAAATGACAGGCCGAGGGCGGCTGTATAACAATCAGGTTGAAGATATCTTAAAGCAGTTTGCACGAGAAGGGGCGCTACCGACCTATGCTCAACTTAATGCTACGTCTGGACGTTACTTAGCAGGCTCACTTGCTTACCTGGTTGGTGTGCGTTACTTAGCTTGGTTAGAAAAGAATTATGACGAAGAAACGTTAGATGCCGTCTGGACTCGCATGGTAGCTGTCAAAGATAGAGATTTTGAGTCAGCGTTTAAAGGTGTTTTTGGCAAGCCGCCAGCCCAGCTATATCGTCGCTTTGTCGCTGAATATACCTACAAAGCCCTTGACGAAGAACAACATTTTGCCGAAAACCCCAGCAAATTATGGCTAGATACAACCGGTATTGCTAGGGATCCTAGTTTGAGCCCAGATGGAAAGTTACTTGCCTTGGTGCAAATAAACTTAGACGGCGAAGCTATGCTCAATATCTACAGCACCGACGAGAACACCCTCGCGAAAGATAAATTTGAAATGCGTCAAAAGCAGTTGCTGGCCAGCGATCCTCAAGATATTGCTGACAAAGCACCTGAAGTTTTTAAGCGCAAGGTAAAGTACAAACTACGCCAAACAAATGAGAGGCGCATGCTTAACCCTAGGTGGGTTGACAATAGCAGCCTAGTTTATACCGCTTTTAATAAAGACAGTAAGAGTCATCTACATCAGGATTTGTATTTGTGGGAGTTAAGAAAAGGCAAAGTAACGCGCTTAACGACTGAACAAAACATGCGCCGCTTTGATGTTAACAAGAATGAGCGAACGATTATTGCTGAACGAAATAAGTACGGTAAATCTCAGTTAGTAAAGTTAAACATCGATACAAAAACAATAGAAGAAATTACACAACCTAGCCTTGATATTGTTTACGACTTTCCTCGAGTCAGACCAAGCAATCCAGAGCAAGTAGCGGTACTCAGCACTACGCTTAACGAAAGCTGGCAATTATCCATAGTGAATTTAAACGATAATCAAAAGCAAACTGTGCCTGTTCCGGTTGGCTATCAATTTTTGTCTTACCCGGAATGGTCTGCAGACGGAAATTCACTTTATTATGTTGCAGGAGTGAATCAAAAGCTCAATATTTATCGTTATGACTTCGATACCCAAAACTTAAAGCAAATGACCCAAAGCCAGCAGGCTTTCAGTTGGCCAATGCCAACGCCTGACAATAGCCTGTTACATATGGCTATCAATTCACTCGGCCCAGATATACACGAACTAGGCTTAGAAGACGCACTCATTTCTCAAGTCGGTAACGTCACTCAGTCAGCAAAGCTAGCACTTGAGAACACCTATGAACATCAGCTGCCACCAGCAACCAATAGTTTGGATACAAGCATAGGTGAAGAAAGGGAGTACGGCATAGGCAAACAACGGATAACGGGCACAATATCGGCAAACTTCTCGAGTCCATCAGCGAACTTATTAGAAGTAGGCTTAAAAGGAGGCGACTTATTACAACGCTTTGATTGGCAATTAAGCTATAGCCAAGATGTTTCGCAAAATGCATTATCTGGTTTCGCCGCTAGTGCCCGTTGGCAGTCATGGCCTATTAAAATAAGAACACAAATCTACGACTTCAAATTAGACCCTTTTAAACAGCACGACCGGGTCAATTTAGAGCAACAGAATTTAGATGGTATTTTTGTTGAAGCGTCTTACCCTTTTCTAGTGGGTGAACTCAATATAACCCCCGCTATCCAACGCCACAGTCAAGAACTTAATAACACTGACATTGACTATTGGAGTGCGTTGGTTAAACAAAGCTGGCGACTCAACAATCAAAATTGGGGCCTACGACAACGTTTGCGCTGGCAATGGTTAGACGGAGAAAATGAAACCTTCAACCTAGACGGTAGTAATGTAGATAGCAGCTGGCAAGGGATTAATGGCGACGCTTTGTTTGGTGGTCACTGGCAAAAAACCTCGTTTGATGTATCAACACGATGGGCAAGGCGATTCGATACTGACACAAACTTAATCAATTTCGGTGGCTTTGAGTCGACGCTTCTTAACGCGAATGTACAAGGAAATATCGTATTCTCACCTGAAATCGCCTTTTTTAATCAACAAACCAATGATTACCGATACTATCAAGCGGCCTTTTCATACATAGAAGCCCCCATATACGGCTTTTATGGACGCCATAAGCTAGAGGAAGACATTGATGTTTATGGAGTCAAAGGAAAGACCAGTCTCAATCGTTCAGTCAACGGTCTTAGCGATATCATCGTCGAGTTCGGACTAGTCCAGGTCAACCCTGAGTTTGATGAGTCGAGCACCGAGGCGTGGCTGGGTTTGTATTATCAGTTCTAACCAAAGTGGCTGACTTACAGCCACTGACGTTAAATGGCTTTATTAGCCTGAATTCAGGTTAACTTGCCTTATTAATAGACACCATTCTCAACACAAGGTTAAAATGTCGCCAATAAACGACATAACGCAGAAACCTTAATGAGCTCACACCTTATACACGGTAGTTGGGATATTCAGCTACTTGAGTCAATAGACATTGTATTGATTAAGCGCGCAGGCGCTTGGAACAAGGAAGCTGCCCTAAAATACGTTGAAGAGTTTAATCAAGAAATTAAACCTCTAATTGGCCGAAAGTGGGCATCTGTTGGCTATGCTGTAGACTATGGTCTCGGTGTACCTGAAATGGACGAGATCATAAAGAAAATGTATCAAGGTATGGTTGAAAAAGGGTGCGTTTGTCAGACAACTGTCATTAAAACAGCTCTAGGGGCACAGCATTTAGGCAGAATGGCATCCATTTCATCAGATGTTTATCAACTAAAATTCGTGCAATCTCCAGAGCAAGCGATTGATTTCATTAAAACATTAGGCTTTGACTTACCTAGACAGCAATTTACAGACTTTATTGAACGCCCATACCCAGTACATTCGTAGCTCTGACAAACCTAAACCCAGAATAAGTATAGGTGAGTATGACCAATTGAGTTCACATTAGTGCAAGCATGCTTGGTCGTAGTGACTCTATTGGTAGCATGCTCAACACAAATAGGACTAAACTATATCGCTCACAGGCGTTTCTGATCTAAAACTCAGCTTAATTAAGTGCGCGATCTTTCCAAAACTTAGTGCCTTTTACTGTCGCTTGCAGCGCTAAGCCAGCTGCTGTGACCTGATAGATTTCGATATCATCTGCTACCACCTCAGCACCAGTAGCAGCCCCTTTATCGGTTGCTTTAGCGGTTGCATCTGCTTGAGCACCAAATACCCAACCCGTATCAACAAAGCGCTCCAAAGCCGTTGCTGACTTAAACACCATCAAGACACGAAAATCTTTGGCACCTAACCCTAGGCCTAACCCGGCTTCTCCCATTTTCATATAGGTGTCTTTGCCTGTGTTGTTGTTGTGAGCTACCCCGTACCCTCCTGAAAAGCTAGCAAAAATGAGGTTCACATTAGCATTGCTAAAAACCGCATAACCAGGTGCACTGTTAATTTTAGACTTCACACTAGGGTATTCTCTAATAATTTCAGCGATAGCCTCAGCCCGCATATCATTAACGGCTTGCCTTCTTTCTTCGAGGCTCTCTCGCCCATTACTGCCACAACCTGAGACTAAAAGTACAAAAGCTACAATTGCCAGGTAATTCTTTATCATATTCACTTCCTTTAAAATACTATCACTACAGACAGTTGTTTATGTTTGATACCAACTCACCTTGCATTATTAGTGCCCCTTTAATCAAGTAAAGTTCAACACCCCATGAAATAAGCCCTACGAGAGACATTGAACTTAAATTTAATACAGCATAGTTCAACCATTCGACGTACAGCTAACTTTTAGTGTATCTTTTTGACGACACTTTAATTAATGCCAATCACTGGCTTGTGATGAATGCCTGTTTTATTAGCGGTCCTCTTATCATTGAGTTAAGCTACGCTCAGGCCGTCTGTTGATTTTTTGTATATGCATTTTGTTCATCAAAAATCAACACTCCCTAGTCCCAATTGTATTGGTAAAATATTAACACTGCTCTATTAAAGGCTTTCAAGCATGATCCACAACGACATCTTGCGGCGCATTCGATATGCGCTAAAAATTAATGACACAGCAGCGGTTAGCATTTTTAAGTTAGTCGATTACGACATGGAAATTCCTTATCTTCAGTCCATGATGAAAAAAGAAGATGAAGAGGGTTATCTACCATGTCGAGATAAGATTATTTCCTTGTTTCTGGATGGGCTGATTATCAAAAATCGCGGCAAACAAGAAGGTGTTGAGCCCGTTATACTGAAAGGTAATGAACGACTAAGTAACAACGAAGTACTACGTAAAATCCGTATTGCCATGAGCTACAAAGATGACGACATGATCGACCTTCTTCGTATAGCTAATTTTAAAGTCAGCAAGGGTGAACTATCAGCGCTATTTAGGAAGCCAGATCATAGAAATTACAAGGCCGCTGGCGATCAAATAGTACGCAACCTACTTCAAGGAATGGTCAAGAAGTATCGACCCGACGCTAAAGATACCGCACATTCCAAAGAGCAAGTTCAAGCAAATATCAAAGCGAAAGCTAAGCAGCGCCAAGCAAAGAATAAACCCAAAAACACAGGCTCAGTCTGGGGTTAGCTCATGAAAATAGCATTAGTCGGCGAGACCATACTTAAAACACCAGCGCAGCCGGTTCAAGTAGACGAAATCGTTTCGTCAAACTGTCAAACCTTTATCAGCGAATTAAAACAAACCATGTTAGATGCCAATGGTATTGGTATTGCGGCCCCTCAAGTTTTCGATCCAAGAGCAATCATGATCATTGCGTCTCGCCCCAACGCTAGATACCCTGACGCCCCCAATATGGAACCACTCGTTTTAATTAACCCTAAAATAACGCAACACAGTGAGTCACAAAGCAAAGGCTGGGAAGGTTGTTTATCTGTTCCGTCATTGCGCGGGAACATCAAACGATATACTTGGGTTGAGATAGAGTATGATGATATCCATGGTAAACATGTGGCAGTTAGGTTTGATGACTTCGTTGCTAGAATATTTCAGCATGAATACGATCACCTCATTGGCAAAACATGGTTGGATCACATTGAATCGACAGAAGATATTGTTGCAGAAAGCGTGTTGTTCGCTGAACAAGCTTAACACGACTTCTTGTCACCAACTGCAGCTCCCTCGAAGCTTCTTTAAAACGCTAAGCCCCAGTCCAAAATACCTTGCCAAATTGCTTGTGAATTTTTCTTAAAGTACCCCATATGGTCCACTTCCTTTAGACCAAAATCTTGAGGTTGAATATTCACAGTTTGCAATTGCGCATTGCTGTAACCTTTAAAAAAAGCATCTCTTGAGGCTGGCTGTGCCCATTTATCATCAACGGCATTGAGTGCAACTAAAGGTTTATCAAAACGCGCAAACAAATCAGCGACATGTGACATCTTTGGGTCATCAAAAAAATAATGAGGGAACTGACACCAATGCTTCCAATCTTTGTACACATTAATAGGTAAATCTTCCCCTAACCCCAACTTATTCCAGGGTAGGTAGCCGTATATTCGCACAAGTAATGGTGCTACTACATGCCATATTAGCCTAACTTTCACTCCTTCAATATAAGGCATCCAACCATGCCAACCAGCACCGGCACCAAAAACATAGGCTCCATCTATATGCTCAATATTAGGCAATAAGCCCAAAGCATGCCCACCAAAGGAATGGCCAACTAGCAAGAGTGGTCGATTTCTATTCGTACCTAAACGCAGCGATTGTGCGTACTCAACTAGCGCCGCTAAGTCTTCCGTGGCCCATTGTAGATAACGCATGTCAAAACCTTTCAGTGTTTGAGGTGCCGATTCCCCCACACCACGATAATCCAGTGTCAGCACAGTAAAGCCATGCTCAACGGCATAGCTAGAAAAGCGCTGATAAAAACGTTGAGGAACGGCTGTTGCGCCCGCAACGACAATAATAGGCTTATCGTCATCTTGACCATGCCCATTCGAAGAGTATCGATAAGCCGATAGAGGGTAGCCATCACTCGCCTTTAAAGTTATTGCTTCTTTATTCAATGACATCGTTCAGATCCTCATAACTTTCGTAATAGAATCAGTATAAAGTATGGAGTAGACTCCATAGTCAAGTGATAAATTTAATTCTGGGGTGAGCTAAGTAATGAATGCAAAGAAAATAGTTGAACTCACGGGCGTCGCTAAGGATACATTAAGGTATTACGAAAATATCGGTCTCATCACAACACCCAAACGCAGCGACAATGGTTATCGAATATATACCAAAGGGCATTTAAAAGAGCTTAAGTTCATAAAAATGGCCCAATCAGTCGGCTTTACCTTATCAACAATAAAAGAAGCTATTCCTAAACTTGCTAACCCAGATCCATCTTGTCCCGTGTTAGCTAGAACAATTAAAGATCACATCAAAGCAATTGATTCCAAGATCGCTGAGCTTAATCAAGCCAAAACAACACTTATTTCATGGGTAGAAAGAACATTGCCATCTGATAAACAAGAATAAAACCACCAAATTTGAAGCCCTATTTCGTATTAAAAAACATACCATTATATTAGAACTAATACATGTACACATTATTTTAACAAATATTTCGAATCCGTAACGAACCACAAAACCCTTTACATACATAGCCTGCAGGTGAATAACATAAAGATATAGATTAGTTTTTCTAATGGATATTTTTATTTTATCTCAATTGTACAATTTTTGACTACCTCTAAAATACTCCTCGTTGTCTTAACCACCCAAACATATTTATTAGTCGAGGATATTTGTCATGTTGAAGTCTTTATTTACTGCTATCGCCGTTATTACCGTTACTGCTCCAGTTGCTCAAGCTGTTGAGTTCATTAATAAGGATGGTTCTAAACTAAGCGAGCTATGTATTGTTGCTGCTCAAAATGAAACCGTTGTTAATCGTATCGAAGCATCTAACGTATTATGCAATAACATGAACTTAAAAAGCTTTGTTAAGCAATACCGTAATGCTGAGACACAAAGCAGCATTAAAGCAGTAACATTCGAAAAAGCTAACAGCACACCAGAATCAGAGTTATGTATCGCTGCTGCAACATCAAATGAAGCTTTCGCACAAGCTAAAGTAGGCTTTAACAAAGTAACAATTAACAGCGTTGCTTGTAACGGTGTTGAACTCGTTAAATTCGCTAAGCGTTACAACAAATCATTTAACGGCTAATAATCAATGAATGAGTACTGCCCTTGATATAGGACGTGGTGCTCATACTAGATTAGTATAAATTGTCCAATACAATGAAGTGTTTGGAAGGGCTATTGTCTTAGACAATAGCCCTTTTCATAGATGCTTGTTATTGCTGTTAAGCATGTGCAGCAAAACTAAAGACCTCAGGAGAAAACACTTCCTCGATTGTGAGCTAATGTAAAATCCTGCTCAGGCCCTATTGGCACCAACCCCGTTGGATTAATCGTAAGATGACTCGCGTAGTAATGTGTCTTAATATGATCAAAGTCGACAGTGTCAGCCACCCCCGGTATTTGGTACAGCTCCCTCACATAATTGCTAATAGCATGATAGTCAGCCAACATTTTCTTATTCGTTTTAAAGTGACCAAAATAGACCGCATCAAAACGAATTAATGTGGTGAATAGCCGCCAATCAGCTTCAGTCAGCACATCACCCACTAAATAACGCTGTTTAGATAACCTTGCCTCCAACCAATCAAGCGAATCAAATAGAGCAAAAAACGCTTCTTCATAAGCAGCTTGTGTTGTTGCAAAACCTGAGCGATAAACACCATTATTAATGGTCGTGTAAACCTTTTCATTCACTTCATCTATCGCTTCTCTCAAGTCTTCTGGATAGTAGTCTTGGCTGTTACCTGTTAGATGGTTAAAAGCTGTATTAAACATGCGAATGATCTCAGAAGATTCATTACTGACTATCGTTTCTGTCTTCTTATCCCATAGCACTGGTACTGTCACTCGGCCTTCATAGCTTTTATCTGCTTTAAGGTACAGTTGGTACATATAATCAAAACCATAGAGAGGGTCCGTGACTTCCCAACCATTTTCCAGCATAACAGCATCAACCACGGTGACTTCAATATAATCTTCTAGCTGTTTTAACGCTCTAAAAATAAGCGTCCTATGTGCCCAAGGACAAGCTAAAGAAACATAAAGATGATAACGCCCCTTTTCTGCTTTAAAACCTTGTTCACCATTGGGCCCTACTTCACCATCTGCCGTTAACCAATGCCTAAAGCGGCTGTCTTGTCGCTGAAACTTACCATCACTCTTCTTTGTGTCGTACCATTGGTCAACCCACTTACCCTGCTGTAGTAATCCCATGTCAATACTCCTCTAAATCATGTGTCAATTGCCACTCTTATACCCATAGATATAAGAGAAAAATGCCGCTTCAAAAATTAAATTCTACAAGTTTGATAATTTATCTTGAACAATCAAGTCCACACTCAAGCTTCCCGCTCCTCGAATAATCAGCCCAATACTCACAACCAAAAGTACAAGCCCAAACTCATAGCCGTTATTGGCTATAAATAAGCCATTATTTATGTGTACTGACACAATGGCGACCAACATGGTGAAAGCCAAAACCATCGCAGCGGGCCTTACAAATAACCCTACAATAAGAAGCAACCCACCGAAAAACTCTGCACCTCCAGCAAGCAAAGCCATTACCATACCTGGCGCTAAACCAATGGACTCAAGCCAACCTGCAGTTCCTTCAAGCCCGTACCCTCCAAACCACCCGAATAACTTCTGGGCACCGTGTGCACTGAATACCACCCCAGCACCAAGGCGCACCGCCAAAGTATCGAAACCTGACATAGTGTTTGTGCTTCTCTTCAACAATGCTTTCATTTTTTATTTCTCCAAATATTCAATTTCGTTACATCACTGGCTTAATAATGTTCATATTACTGACTTAAAAATTTGGAATAAGAGGCATAATGTGATTAATATGTTCTAAATATTAGAACGATTAAGTTAAACACTATCACTAATGAGTAAGAGCCCGATCACCATAGAAGCCCTCGAAACACTGGATGCCATTGATAGACGAGGTAGCTTTGCTAAAGCGGCTGAAGAACTAAATAAAGCCACGTCAGCCATCTCATATATAGTACAAAAATTGGAAGAACAATTAGATATTTCGTTGTTCCAACGTCATGGTCGGCGCTCTGTGCTAACACCAGCAGGCCGTCTAGTGCTTGCAGAAGGGAGGAATATCCTGCAAACGACAGCACGGTTAGCAAATAAAGCTAAGGAAATAGCCAAGGGTTGGGAACCAAGGTTACGTATTGCAGTCGAGTCGCTTCAACCTCTTGATACATTTTTTAGTACCCTGAGTGTCTTTTTGGAGCAGCACCCAACGATAGAGATAGATATATCAGAATCAGTACTTAATGGAGGGTGGGATGCGCTTGAGCAAAGCAGAGTTGATTTAATTGTCGGCTCACCTGGCCCCGTGCCACTGCAAAAAGGCTATAGGGCGGTCCCTATTAAAGATGCCGTTCTGGTACCCGTTATATCGAGCCAACATAAGTTGGCAAAAAGTGCTCAAATACCACAACAACTCAATCAAATGTTACCGGAACTCAGGCGCATTATTACGCACGACACATCTTTTGTTGCAGTGGCAAGAAGCGAGGGTCTGAGCAACGATGGGCGTCATTTTTACGTCCAAAATATAGACCAGAAGATACAGGCTATCTTAGCTGGCATTGGTATCGGCCACCTTCCACGTCATCGAGTGCAACAAGAGCTGGATAGTGGTCAGCTGATAGAATTGCAACTCGATAAATCGCACCAATCTGGGACATTTATCGCATGGAAAATTAGCCACAAAGGTAAGGGATTGCAGGCGCTTAGCAAAAGCCTCATCGCGCAACTAGGTTAATCATACTTAGATTTTCCCCTTTTACCTTCGCTGAGTGATCATTTCATTAGAGCGTGTCGATCTTGACTGTATAGAGTGGAGCAAATATTTGACCCAAATTACCATTAGTGACAATCTAGATAGAGTAGGAAGCGTTATTAACGTAAGTTCAATAAACTATTTTCGAGGGTAATGAAGATGAATACAGCGCTAGTCTTAGCCGGTGTTGATGCATTGATCAAATTAAGCAATGCAACAAACAAAGCAATCAAGGACCATGCAGTTAACGACGATATACTTTTCCCTCACCTCAAAGACTTACCGAACGATCCATTAGGCCGAATTAGCGACTTTTTTAATGAGCCCGAAAATACCGCTTATGTCAGTGGTCCAGCCGCTAAATATGCCGCCTATTGGCAAGACAACGATAACCTATTTGCTCCAAAAACAGACAAGCAATCACTGGATACTTTAGCAATGGCGATGGCTGAAATAGAAAGCACACGCCCATCAGTTAACCGCCCAGCATCTGCCAGTGCAGGACGTATCATGATCCGGCAATGGGTCGATGGTGAGAAACCATTAAGCCCTATCGCCCGTATAACCATAGCCGCTGCTGATATCGCTCTCGATTATGTAGGAAGCCACCCAGGGATCATTGGTGGCGGGAATGGCGCAAGACTGATTTCAGCTTACGCTGCCACTTTAGCTAGCCATTTACCAGATGACGGCAATCTGTCAACTCAAAACGATTTCATTCAATCACTGAGTGGTATATTGCTAAGAACTGCCTTTGACACGGTTTCCAAAAACCCAGACTGGATAGTCTCTGAAGAGCATTTTAAAACCTTAATTGAAAGAACCATTGTTCCATTAGTCGAAACATTTCCACTGAACTCAGAAACCGACAAAGTTAATTTTAAAACGCTCACAGATACATTGATGGGCCCCGTGACAAACGCTATTCTGGCAACCATTGCAGATAACCCACAAGCCTTCCTAGGCAGTGGGTTATCTGCAGACAAGGCGATAGGCGCACTGACTCAGGCAGTCTTTAAAACAGCAAATGACATAGGCCTAGAAGATCAATTTACTCGCGACGGTTTAGTCAGCACGTACAAAGCCTTGTTGACTGTGGTAGCTGAAAAGCCGAATTTATTTATTGAAAGCAATGGAGAACCAAGTCAAACATTGCTTGAGGGGCTATTAACTGGTTTTGCAAATGTCGTTCGACAAGCGCCTTACCCTTACAATGGGCAGCTCGGCATCGAATTGAGTAAAACAGCTCTCCAGCAAATAAGCACTAACGCCCATTTATTTGCTGATCCGAATAAACCTTGGCAAACCACTGCAGCAGAAGTTGTTGAGTCGATAACAACGAAAAGCTACCAAGTCATTGTTTCAAATGGCGATGCTTACGACGTTTTTTCTGAGCAACAATTGTTAACCTATGGTCGCATTGTTCTGAATCATGTCGCTAAATCGCCAAGCATGCTGACGCAGACAGGCAATAAATCGCAACTCGGTCTAATCAATGCGATTGCAACTAGCATGGCTTCAAGCGACACCTTGTTACTTACTGGTGACGATTGGCTAAGTATTGTCAAAGTTGCGGCAGCAGAAGCGGCTAGTAATCCGATGCGCCTTTTTAATTTAGACCCTCAAAATCCAGATGACATTTTAGCCAGCCAGCTAATTAACTTATTATTAGACGTTGCGAAGGATTCAGCGAGTCAGCAAGGCAAAACTAACGTTATATTCGGGCAAACGCTGTCTCAAGCAATCAGCATACTATTGACAGAGTCAGCTGGTAGGGTATTGGCAGCAACACAAGCTAAGGACAAGCTCAAGGAAGCGTTACTTAGGCTCAATACTTACTTGAGTGACAAAACAAATCAATATGGTAGTCATGCATGGTTAGCTTTGTTTCGTCAACTTCTCGTTAAAGTGCTGGCTAATGAAGAGATCCCAGCTTTTAGCGAACAGTATCTGGCACAACTTATTGAAGGAGCCAACACATGAAACTTATCAAGTTAATTATCACCATAACTTTACCCCTTACGGTACTGGCATGCAGCACGGTCAACCTTCAACAAGCAAACTCTGCTCTCTCAAACAGTTACGATACTTTGCTAGCACAAGAGGCCCATTGTAAAAACACACGCACACCTCCCTGTGACCTATTCGTGCTACAAGGAGCAAAAGATGCGTTAGCTGATCTAGCGAAAGACACAGCTGCACAAGCAAAAAAGGCCCGTGATATCGCTATAAAAATCGCCTTATATCGAGTTTCAGCAACAGCAGCTTGGCAAGCAGAGCTGGACAACGCGGTCAGCTACACCAATGAGGGTGTTAAAGCGTGTGCTGAGAACTTTTCGGAAGTCGTCAATCATTGCGGCATGCTCACCATCATACCGAACCTTATTCTTGTCGATAAGATCACTCTAGAAGCAACGCCTGTGCTAGAGGACATCCAATCAAGCGCCGGCGATATGGCAACGTTAGGGCAACAGGCACAGGGCTTTTTTGATGCCTATGTCGATCGCGCTAATACAACCATTGCTGATTACAAAAAACTGAAAGCTAATCATGTCGCAAGCACACTATTAGAGGGTTTTGCTTTACAGTCTGCAACGCTATTCAATGACCATTTAGGTAACGTAAACGCGGCCATTCTCAGAGCCAAGCCCGATTCCTATCAACGTAATCGCTGTACTCGCTATAAAACCTTATCGAATGCCGAAGCTGCCGGTATCAAAGTCAAACAAATTAGCAAGCCTAGAGGCTGTACCCCTAGTTAAACCCTATTGCGCAGTATAAAGACTTTCGAAAGGCAGTCAGCACTCCTAAAGAGAAGCGCCTTACATTGAATAGCCTGTGAAACTCTGAATGTCGCAAATTAAGTTGATTTAGCTATAGCTTCTGAGTGAGCTGTCTTCACTATGGATTGGCATTACTCAGCCGCTTTATCCAATTAACCGCGGTATCAATAGTACCGGGGATATTGTTGTGCCCTAAAGCAGAGAACAATGCATATTCATAATGCTTTCCTGAACGTATTTGTCGCTCTAATCTTTGCATCGACAAATCGACAGGAACACTGCCGTCATTTTGTCCAAATAGCCACAACCCCGGAATATCCAACTGACGTAAGCTTGTCTCTGGGTCTGTATCTGTGCCAAGGAAATCTGGCCAAACATAAGGCCTCTCTCTTGATGCCAATGCTTCAGCATAACTAGGCACTCTATCGCTATCTGAATCAGCTGTGTAGCGGCTAAAAATATCTTCTTCACTGACCTTACAAACCGGACCACTCCACAACACGATGAAGTCGACTGAATCATTACTTTCTGCGGCTAAAGGCACTATCCATCCAGCTTGACTAATCCCTGTTAAACCAATTGGCAAACTTTTAGTTTTCGGGTGCATACTCAAAGCACTTAAAGCAGCGCTGGCATCGTCGGCAAGCAAGCTAATATTCTGCCCACTCACACTTTGCTTACTTTCATACTCTCCCCCAGAGCCGCCCACGCCACGTTTATCATAAACAAAGGCAGCAATACCTTTAGATGCAAGGGATTTAGCTAAGCCAATATTCCGTTTTTGTTTACCTGAACCATGAACAAAGACAACAGCAGCATACAAATCCCTCTCGGCAGGGAAAACGATGGATCCCGCTAAATCAACACCATGACTGCTAAATGTCACGTCCTCAATGTCATAATCATCGGCACTGGCAGGAAAGCCGAGGAATAAGCAAGCAATGAAAATTGATGCCGCTTTGGTCATTTGATATTTCTCCGTCAATAATTAAAAGTAAGGTTTTAAAGAATGCGCCTCTCGTAGCAGGTCGTCACTGAGAATGTCGCGCAATATTGCTGTATGCCCTTGTCCACCAATGACGAGTACACGTTCTCCGGCGGCTGCCGCTTTTTGGATATTGGCATACATACGGAAATTCCTATGCCACCAGCTTGCCGTGGCATCAGCGCCATAAAAATTGGTCTCGGCACCTACATCATTGGTTCCTATGTATAGAGATTTATTAAGGGTATCTAAGTCAGCCGAGTTAAATTCGATAAGCAACTCTTTCAGCGATAGCTCGCTGTGCATTCGATTAAGAACCTCAGTGATATTCTTGATAGCACTGTCCGCTCGTGCTTGCGCTTGTGTGTCTTGTTCTTTCATGTAGGCAGTCAAATCAGATGCTTGCCAATGAACATCGCGTTCGTCGTAGCAAATAATCGACGCGTTAGACGCTTTTGCTATTCTAAAGCCCAATTGATAAATCTCGTTAGTACCCAATTGATAAGTGCCATTGAGATAACTTGAGAACTTGTCTTCTATAGACGGTTGCGACTTTCGAGCGCATTCCACAAGCACTTTGGTAGGCTTGAACCCCTGCGCAATACGATCAGAAAACGCGACTAAGTATGCCTGATTTTCAGGTTCAAACACATTGACCTGTTTCGTTTTTACAACGTCTAATCCAGGGTTAGTAAAATGAAATACCCCCAAAAGAGCAACTTGGGCCTTCTCACCTTCCATAACAGAAGGCTCGTTCATCAATGCCATACTGCTCGCACAGAAAAATGCAAAGAAAATAGTTGCTGCCGACTTAAATCGGGTAGCTCGGCTGAAGTATTTCATGTTGACTCCTCTCTAGGATCTGCTGACCTTTCGAACTTAGTCGCAAACAAATCACCTTTCGTTGGATTATTTTTGAAATTAACACTCGCTTCGCTTTTTGACGCTCTAATGACTTAGCCTACCTGTTCAAATTTCACACAAAAGTAGACTAAATAGTCAACAATCCTGCAAAAAATAAAAAAAATTTATCAATTTTTAAAATACTGGATGCCTAAACAGTGGCAATTCCTAGCCCTTATCGCTAAAGGGCTGCAAGGTAACTTTAATAACCACATCGTTACTAACATATTAATTTCATTGAAATTTAATATAAATGAAACCTCAAAATCTGCGATTTCTTCTATATTTAAAACTCCTAACAATAATGGAAAGTCACAATGAAAATTAAAATGATAATGTACATAGCGTTAATATTAGGTGCCAATGCGGCATGGGCAAATGACTCGTGTGGTCGATACGGTTGTCCAACCGGTGCTCCAAATAGCAATCAGGAAATTGAGCGCCCGATCTATACGCTGAGCAATAACAGAACCACCAAGTTCGCAGACTGGGTAGCCTATCGCGTAACACCAAACACAATCGATGGACCTAGCCGTTCAAGGAACTTCCGCTCAGACCCGTCGATTTCACCCAACAATACACTTGAGACGGGTGATTACAGAGATGCTCATGCTATCCTTGCCACAGATAGAGGGCACCAAGTGCCATTAGCGGCCTTTAGTAACACAGCAAATTGGCGAGACACAAACTACTTGTCGAATATCACACCACAAAGCTCAAATCTGAATCAAGGACCTTGGGTAAGACTGGAAACAGCCGTGAGAAATCACGCCAGAGCAGGAAACGATGTTTTCGTCATAACAGGTCCTCTCTATGAAACTTTCTTCGGTGAGCTTCCTCGTGCAGACGAGAGCCACCGAATCCCGTCGGCTTACTTCAAGGTTGTGGCGACAATCAGCAACTCTGGTTTTGTCCGCGCAGCAGGTTTTATTATGGAACAAGACAGCCAACGTCGAGACAACTTCTGCAACAAAGAAACAACGATCAACGAGATAGAACAACGCACTGGATTGAATATCTTTCCGGGATTTTCGTTCAGCAAAGAACGCGCTGTTGAATCGAATCTTGGTGGTATAGGTTCTGGCCTAGGTTGTTAATATAGAACGTCCTCATAGGCATGTTTATCTAATCATGCCTTTATTCCCCCTCAAATTAAGCCAATATTAACCTCCTCACACAGTCACAGCTTGGTTAAAATACGTGTCAATTTTTTTTACATACAGTAAAACAACGAAGGTATAAAGCAATATTTTTCAACAACTTAACTAATGGCTTCAATATTGCTTATCATATAATTAAAAGACATATAGTCCCCCAATATTACCGCAACCTTTATAAGCACTCTGTAATATTGATCACAACATGGATTGGGGAATCAGGAAGATAGTTTTTTTACTGGTACAGGCATAAGTAAGCTGTAAAGCCGCAGTTGTTACCTTTTATATTCTAACAATGGATGATTAATTATCTTGTAGCGAGTGTTCGTAAAGTAAGACATGAAAGTGTTCTTTTTTGCTTCTTCGCTTTTGACTTTTCTGCTGAGTTTTTATGGGCAGAAAGCGAATAATAAGAATATAGCAGGGGTAATTACGTGGACGTGTCACAGCCTACATTGTTTTTGGCAGATTTTCTCCCACAAGTGGACAGCTTGCGTGAACGAGCGCGCCAGAACACCACGACAATAGTTCAGGATGAAGACCAATCTGTCATCATACCTATTGAACAGCAAAGTAGCGACTTTCTTGTATTCATCTCGCCTGAAGCACAACTTTTACAGCAAGCTGCTGACTTTCAAGATGAACAGCAAAGTACGTTTGAAGAAGCACTTAATATTCAATCATCCTCGGCTGAGGAATTTGTTAGCATCAATACAAGTATTGGACGTTCACAACGCTTGGGAGGGCTAACATCAAATGAAGCGTTAGCCATTTATCGCTTGATAGACACCTTTCGCTAGCCCGCTGACTTTCCTACACTTGATTCAACTCGAATGGTCAATGATTTAAAGGGGTTAATAGCTGCATCAACTTTACATCAGCACTCGACAATTCAACACTTAAATTCAAGCCCTATTATTTACTCTTAATAAAAAACGCATAGACTATTAAGAAGGATATCAGCCATCATGTTTAAGCCAAGGTCACGGATTGGTATGAGTTTGAATCCAGACCTTCTCAGCGATCAAAAGAGTGCCTTTATAACACTATGCTGTCATTTATAAATATACATCGACTGTTACCATGACAAAAATCAAGCTCGAGCTGTCTCGAGAAGACATAAGAAATGGACTGACCAATATAGTTATCCTAACCGCTGTGGTGTTTGTTGCTGTCGCCTTATTTGGATCGTTACTGCGTGTTCAACACATTGGTTGGCAACCTATTATGTTCCTCCATATGATCATCACATTGATGATCGCTTCGCTCTACTTATTTCGGCATCGGCTATCCTTAACGTTTAGAGCACACACCATCAGCGGGTGTTTCTTTTTCGCTGGTGTCGCGGGGATTTTATCTTTTGGGTTAGCCAGCGCTGGGACACTACTGCTCTTTGGCAGCTGCGTACTATCAAGCTTACTCGTTAACAGGCGAACAGCAATTGTATACGGAGTACTTGGTGGCCTGCTTCTTATCAGTCAAGCTGTATTAGCGTTAATGGGGCAACTGAGTTATGCCATTCCGCTCGGTGATTACTTAACCAACCCGACAGCATGGTTAAACAACATCATTACTTATACCTATTTAACCGTCATTTACTTATTACTCATCCACCGATTTATCAGCTACTTGGATAAACTCGTAGAAAAACAAGAACAACACATAAAATCACAATCTGAACACATCACACATGCCGAGACGTTACTCAATGTAGTGATCAATGCGTTGCCTTACGGCATTTTGTGGAAAAACACTGAGCAGCGGTATTTAGGCGCTAACCAGCGCTACCTTGACGACATAAAAATGAACTCGTTGTCCGATATTTTAGGCAAAACGGACTTTGAAATTTTACCTACTGATGCCGCTGAAAAGTTCCACAAGATTGATCAGCAAGTATTGTCACACAACAGCGTCGTTAGTTACGAAGAGAAAGAAATAGATGAAAGTGGAAACAATCAGTATGCAGCAGTTAGTAGAATCCCCCTTAGAGCAAGTGATGGTCAGTTACTCGGCATATTGAGTACATATAACGACATAACTGAACGGATTAACATGGAAATGGAATTACGTGACGCCAAGTATTCCGCCGAACTTGCCAGCCAAGCTAAATCTCAGTTTTTGGCTAATATGTCACACGAAATTCGCACACCATTGAATGGTATTATGGGTTTGATTAGCTTGTGCCTTTCGTCTGATTTGAATGAACAACAACTCAAACACCTTAAAAAAGCCGACTTATCAGCAAAAACGCTATTACACATCATTAATGATGTTCTAGATATTTCAAAAATTGAAGTCGGTCAGGTTCAACTTGAGCAAAAGAACTTTGCACTAGAAGAGATTTTGGCGCACATCAATAGTCAATTCACTTTACAGGCAGATGATAAAGGCATTCAATTTAATGTTAGCTTTCAAGGGACCGCTAATCTCTGGTTACTTGGGGATCCAACTCGCCTACTACAGATATTAATGAACTTATGTTCTAACAGTGTGAAATTTACTGAAAAAGGGAATGTGGAGTTAGTTTGCCGTGCTCAAAAGCAACAGGATCACGCCTTTATTTATTTTGAGATCCGAGATACTGGCATCGGCATTGAAGAAAGCACTTTACCGAGTTTATTTGATAGTTTTACTCAAGCCGATAGCTCTATCAATCGCAAGTTTGGCGGAACGGGGCTCGGTTTAGCTATTGTGAAAGCACTGGCAGAAATGATGGGCGGTAGCATTCAGGCTAAAAGCGAACTTGGCAAAGGCAGTCAGTTTATCGTCAAACTTACGTTACCATTGGGTCAGAAACATCAAGCAATTCCAGTACGTGTTGAAGATGACATTCAACTAAACGAGAAGCGCATTCTGTTAGTCGAAGACAATGAAATCAATCAAATCATTGCCGATGAAATGCTGACTCAAGCGGGCGCCGTCGTCGAATGTGCTGAAAATGGTCAGGTCGGTTTAGAGAAGATGAAAGAACAAGCATTTGATTTAATCTTAATGGATATTCAAATGCCTGTCATGGACGGATGCACAGCCATCACACATATTCGCCAAGTACAACAATGGCAAGCGCTACCTGTTGTCGCCCTCACTGCAAATGTCATGTTACACGACATAGAGAAATACAAAAAGCTCGGCTTTACCGATCATATAGCGAAGCCATTCGAACGTGAGCATCTACTAAAAACCGTAAGTCGCCACTTATATAAGTAAGTACTTACATTTACACTAGAGCCTGTAAATAGTGGAAGAGAGTGAATGAATTCTAATTTTAATTAATCAGGACGCCACCATTTGTTCTAATTTAAGCGCAGTATTAAGGTTTCTAGCGGTTAAGGGAAAGCCAACACATTTCTCAATGTTTGCCGCGAGTTTAGAACGTCCTACCCCGTCAGGGGCATATAAATAAAATACCTTACCTTTAACGGCGTAACCTTCCGTTTCAGTTTTTAAGGCGTCTAATTTCTCTACATTCATAGTGCCAATTTCTTCACCGCAAAAATATAAATGACACGCCTTTCCTTCTGCAGCAGAAAATGGGTTATTAACAATGGCTTTCTTCAAATCATCAACGGTGAGTATCAATACGGTTGGCTTGAATCCAAACTGCCTATCAATCAAAGAAGAAATCCCCTCTTCTGATCTAACATCGCTATTGAATACAACATTGCCGCTTTGTATGTAAGTCCGAACATTCTTGTACCCATCGCCATGCATAAGCGAAACAAGTTCTTTCATAACGACTTTATTCCTACCCCCAACATTAATGCCTCTAAAAAGCGCAATAAAGGTATTCATAGGCCTCCTCGATACAGATTGGTATTATCCATCAATTATTCAACGCGGGTGGAACACGATGATGAGTGCCCTGTTCATAAGCATAAGAAAGCTTTATCAAAGTCGGTTCACTGTACATTCGACCCAGAAATTGCAGCCCAGCAGGTAAATTGCCAGACACAAAGCCCATCGGTATTGTAAACGCTGGTTGCCCTGTATGAGGGGATATAATTTGGTTGCTATCCCCTTTGTAACCTTCTTGAAACTTATTAATCAATGCGGGCTTATGATTCCAAGTTGGGTAAATGAGCGCGTCTAAATTAAGTCGATCCATTTCATCTTCAATGGCTTGTCTAAATGCCACCCGCTTGATATCGGTGTATGCGTCTGCACAAACTATTTCCGGATTTCCTGTTCTTCCCGTATTGCTGACAAAATAGTTAAGGGACTCTTCGGCGTATGGTGAATGGGTGCCAGCTTTAATAATATCTTCTAAAGTAGACATCGATTCATCCTTAACTGACTCGGCTAAGTAGGTTTCTACGTCTTGTCTAAAAGAAGCACACCATTGATCAGCGCTTAGGGCATCAAAATCTTTGATATTGACCGTATCAACAACTACAGCTCCCATCGTTGATAAATCTTCAATAGCCTGACCAAATAATTGGCTTATCTGTGGGTCGATATCACTATCACTCAATTGTTTTAAAATACCGATGCGAGTGCCTTCAAGTCCATCTTCTACCAGATATTGTTGGTAATTGTCATCGCTCCTTCCTTTTGAGTAAGCCGTCAATGGGTCACTGGCATCATAACCAGCAATAATATCCAAAACCTTAACGGCATCTTCTACCGTTCTCATCATTGGACCTGCCGTATCATTTCTTAAATAAAGCGGCACGATACCACTTCGACTAACTAGCCCTAGCGTTGGCCGAAAACCGACTAGCGCGTTATGTGAAGAAGGCCCTCGAATGGAGTTTCCGGTATCTGTCCCTAATCCAATCACACCCATATTGGCTGCAATGGCCGCAGCTGTTCCGCCGCTTGATCCCGCAGGTACATGATCCAAATTATAGGGGTTACGCGTCACTCCTGCCGTTGAGCTTTCCGTATGCATAGGACTAAATGCCCATTCAGCCATATTAGACTTAGCAAGCACTATACCGCCTGCTTCAACCAGCTTGGCTAATATAAAGGCGTCGCTTTCTGCGACAAAGTCTTTCAATGCAAGTGCCCCAGCCGTGGTTGGTAACCCAATCGTATTGAAGTTATCTTTAACGATAATAGGAACACCATGCAAAGGTCTAAGCTTACCGGTTGCTTCAAACTCTTCATCAAGTGCACGAGCAATGCGTATTGCATTAGGGTTCACAATCGTCAGGGCATTTGTTTTTGAATCGACTCGCTGAATTCTATCAATATAGGCTTTCACCAACGCTTCGCTATCATAATCACGCTGCTTGTAGGCCTGATGAATCTGCTCAATAGTCAACTCTTCTAGATGAATTGCCTCGTCTAATACTGGCTTTTTGCTACAGGCTATTAATACAAACAAAGCCATAGTAACGACTATTGGCCACCGACTATTTTTCTTCATCTCACGATGCCTCTTTATATTTTTATAACATCATAAAGATTTGGTGAATAAATGAAAATGAAGCTTAACCAACTTGAGAGAATTGGTTCATGAAAAAGAAAGCTACTTTTAACAATATTAGAGCAATAGAATAATAACTAGGAAGCTCTATTGAAAAATATAGGCAAATCGAGATGCTTCACTTCGTCAACTCATTTCTTAAGCAATCGTTTTAGGACATATTGATCAAACAATGTGAAAAATAACGTAAAGTAAATAGCCGCCCATAAAACATCTAAGAGGCTATTATAAGGAGACTCAACAAAACTAACATATCCCTCAATCTGCTCCAGTAAGAATAGTGACACAAAGAAGCCTAAAAAATATAACGATGCCGTTTTCAATACAAACATTTGTATTTCCCTAGTATTTCCTTTACCCAAACATAAGATCTTATATCTATTTCTACAAAGGTTAAGCTAGCAACTGTTTTCTAACCTACCATTGAGCACCAATATTCATGAACGTCTTGAGTAAGGAATGACGTTGAGACTCCTAATTTGCGTTATTGACTTAGCAAAATCAGCTGTACCTTAGTACAGTTTAAGTTACCCATATGAATATTCTATTACTGTCGCATAGATAAAAATAATTCTAATGATCCTTTTTAGATGGGCAGTTCTTGGTGCTGTACCAAAAGCCTAATATCAAAGATTCATGAGATTGGTTATTTAGCAAACACCTTACCGCCTATCATTTTGAAAGCAGGCGTCCCTCTTATCAGCGTCTCACGAGCAAATTGATTGTCACATTCTGGGCAATAACAAGGTTTGGTCGTAAAGTCTTTCTCAATACGTTCCTTAAAACATTTAACCAAAGCACCTTTGCCTCCTTTTCGGTAGCGAAACAGCCGGGTACGGCATTGTTGGCAATAGATATCGACAGTGGTTACTGGGCCTTTCTTATTCGGTTTTGCCATTTTTATGATGTCGCTACGTTGAGCTCTATCGAGCCTATAGATAACCTGCGTTTTCGTATTTCAAATATCCAGCCCTTGTTAGTTCAGTCAATTCTTTGTGTAGAGCATCATCAATGGCTTTAAAGTTATAACAAGACTTTCCCTGCATGCGTCGCTTTAACGCTGGTGATACCTCATCTAGTAGCTCAGGGAAAACATAAACAGGCATAAGATGAAAGCTGACATAATGCTTATTGACCTTAACAGAGCCAAAGTACATCGGCTTTTTGTTCTTCATCGTGAAATGTGTGTTGAGATAAAAGTTATCGTCCTCATCAGTCACAATAACCAACTCTTCGCTGTAGGGAACCAGAATCTGTTTTAAACGTTTAAAGGTTTCTTTAAAGCTCGCATTATCAGTCATTCGGCTCTCCCAACACCCTGTTAAAACCACACTAGAGGCTGTGTATCACGTTAGGTCAGTTAGGGTTTCGTTCAATCAACCAATAACCTGATATACCCCAACCCCTTGAATAACCCAATACGCTACCACCAATAAAGGTTTGGCACTAGCAAAAAGCTGAGTGTAGGTTTTGACTTTATGACGGTCGACAAAAGGCTGGTTTTCGTGATGCCGTTTTAATGCACTGAGCAAAGAATAGGCGACGGCAATACAAAGAGGAAATAGAAACAAGCTAACAAGTGTCATTCCATAGGATACCAATGGGATAGTGATCAGAGTCAAGCCCATTAGGTTGATCATCGGAAATCTGGATCGTTTAATAATCATCTGTTATTCAAAATGGCAAGAAGTTAAAGCCATACTCCAAGGTTGTTTGCGTGACACGTTGCTCGCCAAAACTGATCAACTGAATGCGTGAAAGAAGCTTACTTTCTAATACCGGTGCTTCTAGTTCGCTGTCGACAATAGTTGCCACCGAAACGCTACCATTGGGCTCAATCACCAAACGAACATTCACCTTGCCTTGAAGGCTGGGGTCTTTTCGTAAAGCTCTACGATATATGGCATAAATAGCGCCCTTATTGGCGTCGAGTACTTTACGTATCGACTCGATATCGCGGTCACCGACAACGGCTTCTTCTGCCTGTACCTGCTTAGCTGCCAGCGACGCAAACCCCTCATTGGGTGCAACAAATTCGGTAGTTTTTCTACCAGCTAAACTTCCGCGGCTGCCAATATCACTGGAGAGCTTGCTGGTATCCAAACCACCGCTCGTTTTTGCGACTTTTTTGCCTATAAATTGCCGTTGAGTCTGGTCACTTTGTCCAGCACCTTTAATCTGTTCAGTTTGTGCATTGTTCGACAAGCTCAAATCATTGCGCATACTGGCTAAATCATCTTGGAAGGCCAACAACCCCGACTCTTTAGCTGTTTCACGCGCCTTTTGTGTTAATTCTTCTTTCGTAGGTTCGGGTTTAGGTGCTGGTTTAGGTTCCACGTTGACCACGGTTGGCTTCTCAACGGGCTTGGGCTTTTCGATAGGTTTAGGTTTCTCCAACACCTCAGGTTTAGGCTCTGGTTTTTTTTCTACTTTAGGAGGCTCTATCTTTTCCGGCTGCTTGACCACTTCCACAGGTTTTGGTTGAACAATCGGGGGCGGTGGCGGCACCTCTTTACGTTTAATAATCTTGATAAGCTGTGGGGGTAATTTCTCTTTCTCTGCTCGTGGCTGCTCGGGTAATTGTTGCCATTTTACCGCAGCACTGAAAACCAATGTCACAACCAGTGCTGTGTAGGTTATTTTAGTAAACCGTTTGTTTTCCTGCTCACTTGAAGACCAAGGTAAGACCGAAATAAAATCCGGTTCAGCGACGGTATTCATGATCCCACCACTTCGTTATTCGTGTTAGCAGCAATCAGTTGTTCAACCGCCAACGAGATATTGGTGTAACCTGACTCAGCACAGGTTTGCATAATTTTCTTAAGCAATTTATAAGGAATATCCTTGTCTCCCATGATAGTGATTGAACGAGCAGTATCTTCTGGTTCAACGTCAGTCGGTGTGGTTAATTGTGCACTGAGCGCACCTTCTCGACTGGCTTGATACTTCAACTCGGTTGATAAAGGTTTGATGATGTCATCCGATGAACGCATCACGCGCTCAACATCAGCCAGTTTTTTACCCTGTAGCATAAGATCTGATGAATTGACCATAATAACTAAGGTTTCTGCTGCTGCATTCTCTACGCTGGACGTTGGCAACTTCACACTTTTATGACTCTGCAAAACTTGAACATCAGAGGCGTTAAACATTAAAAAGAAAACCAAAATAGTAAAAATATCCATTAACGACACCAGACTCAGCTTTGACTCTTTTGCCATACGCTTGTGATGGCGCTCCATACGCATAGCTCTAACTGATTTTTTCATAGACTGGCCTTACTGATTCGACGCTGTGAGAGAAAGAGTGTTGCCTTCCTGAGCGAGAGGCGCATCTGCTAGCGATATATCAGGAAACAACTCTGCATCAACAACAGAGGCAGCAACCACATCGGGATAAGAACGTGTAGCATCCATGAGAGCAACAATGACTTGATAAGGCACATCATCAGCAAGCAACAAAGTGGCTTCCTTTTTATCTATCCCTTTGTTGATCAGCGTTTGCTTCACCTGTCTGAGTGTGTATTGCAAATTGTCATAGTCATAGTCTTGTTCCAACATAGGTAAGTCTTTAATCAGGTAACCTTGTGGGTAAAAAACAGAAACACCACCAGCATGCACCAAGACTTCCAATTGTTGATTCTCAATATCAGCCGCACTAACGCCATCACTGAGCTGAGGCAATTGCAGCTCAACCACAGTAATGCGAGAAAAAACCATCATCATCAGCAAAACAGGCACAAGCACTATCATCAAGTTCATAAAAGATGTGATATCCAATTCGGCATTGGGTCTGTTCTTATTTTTTCTACGGCGCAACATAACGTGATCTCTCGTAATTCAGTAGTAGCATTTATTCTTGATCTGTCGCTCGACCTTTGGGCGAAATTTGATGCCTGGAAATCAATAGGTTTAAGCACTTAACCCCTGCCATTTCCATGCTGTCGACAATTTCTGTGGTTTTTGTTTGCAGCACAGAATGGAAAGCTAACAAGGGAATTGCAGCAATCAATCCAAAAGCCGTCGTGTTCATCGCAACGGAGATACTTTGCGAGAGCAAACTTGCCTTTTCGGACGGATCCGCACTAGCAACAGCGGAAAAAGCCGCTATTAGACCAATGATAGTGCCAAGCAAACCCAACAGCGTTGAGATATTCGCTAGCGTGGCAAGATAAGCAGTACGCTTTTCTAATCGTGGCATAGCCTCCATAAGCCCCTCTTCCATTGCGTACTCAATGTCTTCACGTCGGAAGCTATGACTTAATCGAGCGACACCAGCACTAATAATCCGACTAACCGGTGCTTTGCTGCCCTTGCCGAATTGTACAATGCCGCTGTAGTTACTTTTGAGTAAAAGCGGCTCAATTTCACCAAATGCTTTCTTGTTGGTATGCCTTGCGCCACTTAAAAATATGAACCTTTCCAGCGCAATAGCCAGCCCAATCGCCAATACAATAGCAATGGGGAACATAAAGCTACCGCCCTCTTGAAAGAACCGAACAATAATATTGTAGAATTCCATGATGTCACCTTCTGTTTTTATTCAATCAAACCTTACCACCTATTATTAAAGGGATAAGTATAGTTGTAAGTGCTTACTTCGTTATTTCGATAACTTTTCAAATAAACGCTGTTCTTGTAAAAATTCTCGTCGTTCTAAAGGTTGTAATTGCTGCCTAACTTGTTGCCAAACTGGCGACGGCAACGCATTTCTTCGTTCGGGCGATTGCCAAGGCACTATGGTTAACACTTTAGGTTGTTGTTGGTTTCCACGAATAACTGCTTCTAGTTGAATAACCCCGCCAGAGTTTGTCGTTGACGTCTTATCAAGGGCAGTTTTTCTACTTTTCTGAGGCTCGGCAGACTCACTTCCTTTGCCTGTTTGCTGTGCAAAAGCACTCGTCATTGAGCAAACAATACAGACTAAAACAAAAGCTGCTGAACGACTGACGGTTTTAATATGATTAAAGCGCATTGTTCACCACCTGCGTCTGTTGTTGGTTGTTTTGCTTGGATTGTTGCTGGATCTGTCGCGTTAAATCAGCAATCCAGCCTCGTATTTGTCGTTGTTTTTTAGCAAAAGTATCACTTGTCATTTGCTCTTTTGTCGTCTTCACTTTTTCATTATTAAGGGCTAAATAAATCTGATAGTTCTCAAGCGCTTTGGCCTTATCACCTATGTACAAATCGTAAAGGATGCCGCGATTTTTATAAGCCGCTGCGAAAGCTGGCCAACTCTCAATGGCCTTTTGATAATGCACTAATGCCAGATTGAACTGCCCTTGTTGGCGATAAACCGTTGCGAGGCGATTATGTCCGTAATAATTGGACTCATTAATGGAAAGAGCTTGGTGATATTGCGCTGCCGCTTTTTCTAGCAACTGCTCCCGTTGTTGTATTGTCAAAGCATGTTGCGCACGTTCTTTGGCAATATCACCAAGCTGAACCCAGGGACCAGACAAGTCTGGTTCCCTAACTGTTAACTGTATAAAGGCCGTTTCAGCTTCATCGAGCTGCCCCGATTTCCTAGCTTTTAGTGCAAGATCGAAGTCACTTCTAATCGCTGCTGAAACGCTTTTTTGATGGTCAAGATAACGATTTGATTGTGAGAGCAAGTCCTCGATATCGATAACATATGAATTCTCCTGAGTAGATGCATGACCTGCATTGTTGAGATGAGCAGCTTCTAATGCCTTGTCGCTGCTCGAAGAGCAAGCCGCCAGTGCGGCCGTAAGGGAAAAGATGCAACAAATACGATGTAATTTAGTAAATTGCATGACTTACCTCTTCAATCGTTTCTCGCTTGTTATAACGTCCCGGCACCAATTGACTGAGAGAAGCAAAGCTATTCTTAACCCATGTATCATAGGTGCCCACGTAACTCCGTTGCGCGTTTTGCTGATGTATTTCAATCGCTTTCTCTTCGAAAGGGTAAGCTTGTTCTTCAAGCAAAATATCGTACTGTTCACGCTCAAGTGCAGATAACTTAGCCGGCCGGTCAGAGGCCATCAAATCTGTGGCAAGCTGACGATATATTTCACCGATACCAAAGTTGGCAGCAGTGGTAAATTCACTAACACGGTAGGACATCGTTTGATCATAAGCTTTAAGTGTTTTATCTAAAGCTTTACGCTTCTTCGCTAAGCTCTTTTTCAATGGTAGGTTCAACTTTATTTGAGAAAAATGCGTACGTTGATCGGTGGCAAACACTAAAGACGACATAGCCGCTAGATAACGTGAACGATCGGTTCTATTCTCACCAATTTTCTTGTCTTCCTCGATGAGTTTCTTCAACCAATACCGGCGCTTAGCATCTTCACCGCTGGCTAAATAAAACTCACTCATTTTAAATCGTGCTTCTGTCGCCTCATCAAAAGGCATGGGATATTCATGCGCATACGTGCGATAGCTTAAACGAGACTTTTCTCGTTCATTCGCTTTGCCAAAATAATCCGCTGCAACATAGAGAGCTTGTCGCCCTTCATCAGTATTGGGGTTCTGTTGCCATACTTTTTCAAGCTCGTTAGCAGCTAACAACCATTGCTCATTAGCTTGATAAGCAAGAATAAGCTTATCTTCGATACCATCAGACAAGCTGTGCACAGGAAAACGTTGACGAAAATCTCGCAACAACTCAGTTGCTTGCTGCCACTCTTCTAAATCGAGCAAGTAAGTGGCTGCGTCATATTGAGAAGTCAGGCGTATCTCGCTGTCAGGTGCTGCCGCCATAACACGCAATAGTTCATTCACGGCCGCTCGCTTATCATTATTAGCTAAGGCAAGTTGTGCTTGCTGGTAGATACTTGCAGCCAACCGGTCAGTCATATCGATATAACGACTATCTTCAGACGTCATGTATTCACGCAACAACTGGTATTCGTTTTCAGCTTTGGCATATTGCTTAAGCTCGAATGCACTGTGTGCTATCACCAAATGGCTGGATATCAATTTGTCTTTAGGTGGACTAAAAGAAAGGAGTTGCTCAGCTCTAACAATAGCCTCTTCATAACGCTGGGTGTTGAACAACGATTGCACCAGCAAATGTGAAACAGGTAACACCTGATTATTGCTAGGGAAGCTGTCGACGAAAGCCATTTGGCTCTGTAATTGCCTTTCTTGCCAGTAAGACTGATCAACATCACTTAATGTCGAACTCAACAATGTTCGATAAGCCAGAATGGCTGCGTAGCCAGCTTCTGCGGCTTTGTCGGGTTCAATAAAATCCCTTTTTAGCTCATAGGCGTAGGCTTCGTAAGGCCCTATGGCATCTCGCATCTCCCCGACTTCAAATAAGCTTTCAGCGAGATTAAAGGTCATTTCTGGCATTTTTTCTGACATCGGAAATGTATCGATATACTCGCGATACCATCTCGCTGCCTGCTGATAGGCTGTCTGTTTTTGTAAACGTTGTTGCTCGAGGCTCCCAGTAATTGTTGCATCACTACTTGCTGTATCTGTTGCTCGTTCCTCTATCGATTTAGCCATCAGTTGTGCTCGGCTATGCTCGTATTGAGCGAGCTCTTGTATGTATTGATCAAGATAGGGAATAACTTCTTTTTTCCGAGCTGCATTGAACGTTGACCAATGTTGATTGGTGATGCCATAAGCTTCAATAAAGCCCTGCTTAGCCGGTAAGACTAAACTCGGGAAATCACCCAAAATATAAGCATCAATATGTCGGACATAGAACTCAGGTGCTTTTAAGTGCAGTGGATGTTTTTGCGCGAAAGCAAGATAAACAGCCGCGCTGTCTCGATAGCGATCGTTGTTAAGTTGAAGTTGTCCCAGTTCGCCGTAGATAAGTGACTCATAGCCACGAGGGCCTAGTTCATCAAAGTGGCGAGCAATGGCTTTAGGACCATCCAAGTAAGAAAATAGTAATCCCATCATACGCACAGCGTCTTGATTCAGTCGCAATTCGCCTTGCGTTAGTTGCTTCAGGCGTTCCTCGGCATCGATCAGCTCAGACGTGGTAAAATGCAAATCCAAGAGCCGGCTGAATGCGACCAACGATGCCGGTAGCTCATCTAACTTAAATAAAGACCAGCCGAGCATATAGGCTGAGATTGGTGCATAGGCTGTATAAGTTTGCGATTGAAGGTCAGTGTTTACTGTATCAGCTTCCAGTGTCAGCACCTGAGAATATGCGGCAGCTGCTTGCGTGTATTGCTGACGATTGTAGTGATACTCACCTTGACGAAAGTAAGCTTCGTTGTGTTGTGTAAAATTCGGATACTGTCCGATCAGGCGTTGCAGCACCTCAAAGCTTTTTTCGGATTGCCCTTGCAGCTCATAAGCTTTAGCTAACTGATACATGACATGGTCATTATCCTGATGCTTGGGATAATCCAATAAGACCTGTTCATAGGCAGCTATAGCTTTACCATAGTAACCTTGGGTCTTAGTGGGTGTACCCAATTCTTGTTGCTGCTCGCCGAGCAGTACTTCCAGATCGGCGAGTCGATAACTTAATGACTCTCTGGTTCGCGGATCACCTGCGGACGTCTTCAAGGCAGCATAATCATTACGTAAGTTTTCAAGCGGTGGCGCTTTAAGTTCACTTTTCTCGATAGCGACTGGCTCAAATACCATACTACCGAGCGTCTGTTTGGGTTTCTCTTTCAGCTTCTTTGTGTCCGAGTACCCAATAAGGCTGCAACCTTCGATACCCAGTAATAACAGCACAGTCAGCATCGTATAGACGCTTCTTGCAACGGACGACTTGAACAAAGCACTAGTCATGATTAGCACGCGTTATGGCTAACACTTGACTGTCATTAGGTGCTGGCGCTGCGGTTGATGCCGTTTCTAGATTTGCTTGGGCAGCATAAGCTTTGTCTTGCAGACGTAACTTAGACAATTGAGCTTGATACAAATATTGTTGTAGCTGTGTCTTTTCATTCGTTAGAAAAGCCATGTTCTTGTCGACCAACTTGTCGAGCAAGCTTTGTTTCAGTGATTCGGTTGACCTAGTGTGTTCTTTAATACGCGCACCAAGTGTTTCTATATTGCGGCGCTTAATATCAAAGTCGGCTCGCCTATTCATTGCAGTTAACAGTCGCTGCTTATTGTGTTCGGCACCGGCTAGTAGCTTGCCTAATTCAACAAGGTGTTTTTTGTTTTGCCACAGGTTATCCGGAAAAGCTTCACTTAACTGCCAATCAATAACACCTTGTAAACGTTTTAACCGCTCGGCATAAACAGGTTTCATGGCTTGATGTGATAACAATTGATTGTAGATAACAAGCGCTTTGCTGAGGCGTTTTTGATGCGCCAGACTTTGTTCATCTGCCAGTAACTCGGGGCGTTTTTCTCGTTCAGCTAGATTAATACGTGCACTCAAGTCCCTGATCTGTCCAGACAAAACTTGCAGTTGTTGCTCAAAGTCCTGCGTGTTCACTCTTTCATTACGGCGAGCGGCTTCTACTTCTCTTTCATCAACTAATAAATGAAAGTTAGCGATATCTCGCTTCCACTGTGCCAACTGCTCAAGCTGGGTTTCAATGTCAATTAATTGTTGGATCAGCCTATGTGTATCTGGTTGAGACCAAAGCTGTATAGCCATAGCGTTGTCAATCCAAACTGGCAAATCGCCAACAGACTCCGACACCAAAAAGCGTTTGTGTTCGTTACTCTGTGATTGTGATGCTAAGCCTTGAATAACAGGCTGAAAATACCCTTCTTGAGTCAAATTTCTCTGGATATCAGCAATATTAGCTAACCGATGTTCATATTGACTTTGTGCGTGATTAAGCATGTCCAACGCTTGTGTGTTTGCATCAACTTGCTCAAAAGCGTAAGCACTCGCCAACATGGCTTCATAAGCATATAAACCGGCGTCGGGTTGCTGGATCAATTGATGCCAAACTGATAGCGCTTTCTCGAAATCTTTCTGCTGCGCAAGCGCCCATCCATATCCCAACAAAGCGGCATGTGTGTCCAATGATTGCTCATGCACTTTAGTAAAAGCATTCACCGCAAGTTGCGGCTGCTCGGCTTGCATAAAGCCATACCCTAAAGCCAGCTGTATTCGGTCATTCAGTGCTTGATGTTCGCTGATCAGTTGTACTTCACTGGGTGCAAACCAACGGCTCAACCAACCCCTGTTAATCGCTCTCTGTGGTGTTTGATAAGCTTGCTGTAACCAAGCAATTCCTTGCTCACGTTGATTTCCGTCTAGTAGCTCGACGCCTCGATTAAAATTTATATACGCACGGTAAACCGATTGTTGATCCAGCGCTTCTAAATAACTTTCCACATCGTCTGGGGATACATGCATGGCCAATTGCGCTTGCATGTAACGCATTTCTTGTTGCTGCCCACTGTCTAATTTTTTGAGTGACTTTTTGCTTTTGAGTTGTTCAAAGGCTATTTGAGCACCACGATAGTCCCCTTGCTGATAATGGATTTTCCCCAACCAAAACCACGCCATAGCTCGTGTACTATTGTTACTCTGTTGATTAAGTAGCTCTTCAAATACATTCTGTGCTTGCCGCGTTAAACCATAACTTAAGCTCAAGCCACCTTTTAACAAGGCCATTTGTTGCTGTTGCTCATCTTTCAATAGCGTATCGTCAAGCAGCGCTTGTTGAACTAAAGCGCCGTAGTGATCGCCTTGGTAGAAAGCGAACAAGACTTGCCCCATCTGTTGTTGAGCAGCTCTACTGGCATTCGCGTGTGCAGTATCAATCCGAATTAAGAAGGCACTCAGAACAATAAATGCGAGAAGCATTTGGTAGAGCAAGCTACTGGGCTTATGCCAAACTAACATAGGTTTAAAGCTCCGTTGCCTTAAACTCAGGCTGATGCTTAATCGTTGAGTCAACGACACTGAGAGCCAAAGCTTTAGCTTCTGAATCTTTATCAAAAGTCATTGCAACAGCACGCTTGTATTCACGGCTTTCTGGACCAATCCCGGTAAAAAAAGCGCTGATTTCGTGCTCACCACTGCCAATATTACCGACATACAAGCGCTGCACCCCACCACGGTATAACGCGTCTATTTGACGTTCTGTGTACAAATAATGTGTGACAGTTTTGTCATCAATCTTGAGTTCAACCGAATCTAAGGTGAAGTAATCACCAACATCCATCGACAAATACACAGCCACTTGCGTACTTGACGGGAATAACAGATCTTCTTCTAAAATGAACAAGTCACGATTGAGTGAAATAAGCTGCTTTTTGAGATCTTGAATTTGCTGTTCGATGGCAGCATCTGGCTCAGCATTTGAGCTTTGAGTTTCTTGTGCAGTCGATAAACCACTCTGTAACAAGAAAAAAACAAATAATATTTTACCTATGCTGTTCATTGTTGCTCCTCCTACAAAAGGTCGAAAGCTAAGTAAAGCGTTATTAATCTGTGTTCTGCATTTTTGCTGTTTCTGTGAAGTATCCCCATACTTCACGGCTAGTAATGTGAGGTTGGGATCACATTCGCCAGCAGCAAAGCAATAGGAACGTCTTACACACACTGTATGAAAAACTCTCTTAACAAGCGCAAACATGCAGAACACAGACTAATAACTCCTTAATACCAAATAGAAAAAAACACTTTCATCACGTTAGCACTGAACGAAAACAGGGGTTCTTCACCAACAGGCCCCTCAGCCAGTACATTACGAAAGTTGTCATAATCAAACTGGATATGATCCAGCTCGTAGTTCACTGTTGCCTTCTTGAAAAAGGCAGTCTCTGAGAATTTCTTCTCGTAAGTCACACTGATTCCGGCAGAGATATTGTCAAAGCGACTTAATTCTTTATCCCGAGCGAGAAAGTTGAACTCATTTTCGCGAGTGAACAGATCTTGATAAAAATCAGCTTCATCTTGCTGATAGAAGCGCGTCCGAACTTCGACTATCCATGCATCGCCAAAAGTATGGATATACCCCAATTTCGCGTTGGTAGAGCGGATACCCCATGTATCACTATAAGTGCGTACCTCTGTGAAAATTGCGGCTCTATAGGGCAAGTAATAGCTCGCACTGATCGACACAGCATCACTTGAACGGGTATTCGGATACACTTCCGGTGCGAAGGAAAAGCCTCTCGCGGCATTAGGATCAATAAAACGAACCGAGCGATAAGGGTTATTTAAAAAGCCGCTGTCAGACACATTGTCATAGTTAATGCCTAAGATAAGGTTCTTGGTCGCGACTTGGGTTAGCGCCAAACCAACTTTTTGTCGACTGGCCTCTGCGAAAAAGCTTTCATCTCCAGTACGGCGGATATCATCCTCACCACGTGAGTAACTCATTTTGAGTGTGGTTAAATCACCGAAGAAATCTTGGCTGATCCCAATGTAAATTGAATCGGCCTCGAAGTCGTTTTCAGTACTGTTGGTGTATTTAACGTTCATCAAGGTTTTGTTATGTAAGAAATCAACACCAACAGACTGCTCTGTACGCTCTTCACGATACTGGCTTGCAGTTGCACGCACATCTATCGATGCGCCAGAAATAGAGTCGACGTAATAATTAGTCGACAACGACACGTTATTACCGATTTTTTTACGCAGTAAAATAGACGGTCCGTCGATAGACACGCCATCACCTTGATAAGAATGATAAAGCACATCCGAACGATCTTGCGGTAACACAGCTGCTTGCATTGTGAAGCTCATCAAAGCGAATAAGCAAAAAATACCTAACAGCATCCAACGCATCGGTTTTAAATGTCTGTCACCTTCAGGAATTCTCAATTCAGAAATAAGGTATTTTCTTTCAGAGCAAGGCTTTAGGATGCCATGTATATGAAATACTTGAGCACGCCTAACGCCACTATGAGCAAAAATATCCATTTCAGGGCGAGAATCAATTACAGCCACAGCCACCCCCTGCTCCACCATCGGCTCCGCGAGCACCTTCTCTCGATTCAAATACATGCTGCGCGTATGCCAGTGCCACGGGATTTCTACCAAAACTCATTATAGGGTCCGCCAAATGGCTTCTTTCATAAGGTTTGACCCAAGGTTCAATGGTCGTCTTACAGCCGCTTGCTAGCAACGCTAGTACTGACACCATGAATAAGGTAATAGGTTTTGACGATTTAGTGTGTGTCATAAATAATCTCCTTTATTCACGTAGCAATTGCTTAACAGCCTGACGATACTTTCTCTCGTCACCACGTTTGTAGCCTTTGTGCAAAAGCCTTTGATTGCCGTCACGGTCTATCAATACCGTTGTTGGCATAGCACTGACATCGTACAGCTCGCTCACTTGACCTTCAGGATCGAATAAAACGGGGAAGCTGACTTTTATGTCACGCAGTAACACGTCGGCCTTGCGAGCGTCGTCGTCAACATTAACCGCCATCACTGTAAAACCCAGATCTTGGTAGTCTTGCTGCATTTTTTCGAACTCAGGCAATTCTGCTCGACATGGACCACACCATGACGCCCAGAAATTGACGAGCACAATATTGCCTTTCTGCTCGGCAAGTCGCATGTTGCTGCCAGATTTGCTTTTTAAGGTAAAGTCCGGCGCAACAATAGCCTCACCAATATTATTGGAGGCCGCACAAGCAGCGTTGGTTATTACTAACAACACAATGCCTATCATCAAGGCGATGAGCTGGGCGATATACCCTCTCTGAATACTCGCCATTTGTGCTTTATTTAAACTCATACATCACTCCTGAGATATTAGAAAAATATCGTGGCGCCTAAAGTTAATTCGATGTTGTGTGTATCTTTATCCTCTCCGATCAAGTCACTGCTAAAGATGTGATCACGCACATCGGCATGCAAAGCGATATAATCGGTAAGCAGTAAACGGTAACCGCCGCCTATATTGATAGTGAACCGATTATCACCACCGAAGTCAGTGCTTCCAGCACCTGCTTTGAAATAGAATGATTGGTTAAACACTAGGTTTTTGGTAAGAAAGACTTCACCATTTAGGTTGTAGCCAAGCGACAAATCATAATAGGTGTAGTCCCTATCATCTTCTGTGAGAAAAGGTGCACCACCACTTAATACTTCAAAGCTTGTCTGCCCTGCATCAGCTTGTGCGTATGTGGCTTCAACGAAGAAATCTTCGCTAATATGATAAGCAAAGCGTGCACCGACAATGGCACTGGACTCGAAGTCTTCAATAGCAATAACGCCAGCATAGACACCTACCTCGAAGTTTTCTGAATCAATATTTGCTTCGTTAATATTGCGACGATTCAAGTCGGGTTGAATCACATCAGGCGTTTGCTCTTCATTGCTTTCCTGCCCGTAAGCGACAAAGCTGCTAGCAAACGTTACAGCCAATAATGTCTTCAGAAAAAAACTGAAAAACCGAGTTTCCATTGATCTAGCTCCTCTTGTTCATCCCTCTCGGTCAATACCAAAAGGTTGTTATATTCAACACGCATCACAAAATTACGGGCAAGGTAATAACGCAGGCCAATACCGGCAGAAATGATTTCTGTTGTGCGTGACTCGTCACCGCTTTGCACTAGCGTTGCCCTAGGTGTCGTGCGTATCTGTCCACCAGCTAAACTGAAGAAAGGGCTTAAACGCCATTCAGGAAAAGTGGTGTGTTGTATGCCAATGAGTGCAATTTGATTCTCAGAGAAATCCCCCAAGGCTTGGGTGTAAGTTAACTCTGCGGCAAAATTTTCAGTAAAGACCCAACTACCGACAACGGTCAATGACGATACCGATTCAAGCTCACCTCCTAATACGGAGAATTCAGCACGTCGTTGTTGGAATGAAGCGAAGCTGCCATCAGACAAAGAAACGTCATCACCTTCAATGTTCAATGTCAGATGCAAATCACTTTGCTTTATCCAACCTTCCTTCTCACCTTGCGTTCTTACCTTGAACCAATTGGTACGGCGCTTAAGTACTTCGATCCATTCACCTTTTTCAACCGCATGAAAGACAGGATAGCCACGTCCGGGACCGGTATGCATATTCAAGAATGGTTCTTCAACTTGGACAAGTGCGGTCTCAGCATGTAGCTGGAACGAAAGCGTCGTTATGAGCAGCACCAACAAGGCGATTAAGTGACGATTCATCTGCTAATCTACCGGCGCATCAAATGGATTGTTGTAATACTGAGCACCGACATCTAACCATTCGACTAACAATTTGAGTTCAGCAGGGCTGAGCCAATCAGAATGACTGCCATCTTCGGCAAAGACATCAATAAATCGACTACTGGCTAATGCGCTATCGGTTGACAAGGCATTGTTGACTCTAACGGTCTGAGTCACCGGGATTGGATTGCCATCAGCATCTAAAATTAACTCACCGTCTTCATCACGCTCAAACACCACGTTGCCATCGGCATCAGTCACAACAACTAAACGATCAACCAAAGCTCCATCAATCACTTCTTGTTCATTGTCAGGAAAGAATAACTCTCGATAAGCCACTGTCTGCCTAGCATTATCGTTTGATGGAACGCCACGTAGGTCCAATTGGGCAACAGGAACCCTTGGCTGCTCGTCGGCATCCGTCGGACTGTGACAGCTCACACAGGTTTGATCTTCAATCAGCGTGATACCATCCACATCAAACTGCCGACGATCCAATTCAAAAAGAGGCTGGATATGGTCAGGAAAGTTGATTGTAATACGGCAAATCGGCGTCCAGTTAATTGCGCAACTCGATGTAATCGGCAATTCGGTACGTAAATCGGCGTAAGCAAACTCGAAGCTAGTTTGTGGTTCCCTCAACTCAGGGTTTGTCCAGATATCCTCAAAACGAATATCTGGCTGCGGGTAAGGTATGCCATTAATACGCGTGGCTGTTTCAGCCATAGTTTCACCTGAATTGGTGAATAATGATGGATTCGTGTTGGGGAAAGGTACACCAGTACTCGGTGCACCAAAGTTAATGGAGTCAGGCTCTGCGTCCAAGCGACCGTGGATTGTGTTGTCATCATTAGTATGGCAACCGTTGCAAGTCCTGACTTCCCCTGCCCCCACCTGCAGCCAGTTTGCATGTCTGGAAGTTATTCGACGACCATGACCATCTAAGACACTGATGGCTAAAGGCACTTGAGCAGGCACTTGAAACTTTGCAGAGCCGTCAGGTTCAATCGGCACGTACCCAATGACTTCTCGCATCAACTGGCTACGATTTCGACCAAAAGCACTGGCGTCAAAATCACGCACATCATCATCAGGGATTGATACTGCTTTTACAATACGTAAAAAGCGAGCGGGACGCTCATCACTGGTCACCTGTTGCGGATCTGATAACGTGGATATCCCTAAATTACTGGTATCTTCACCGGCAAAGTCGTAGACACTACGAATATGCATTACCCCCACGTTATCGACGGCTAACTCAGGTATAAACTCATTAGGTTGTTGCGCATTGGCAGGGACATTACGTGGTTCCATGGCCACCACTTCGGTATAAGCGATACCTTCCTGCGGCACAGCAATAGCACGCTGCGTATTATCTACCGGATCAAATATCCATAGACTGAACAATGGCGGTGTCGCTTCGATACCCTCTTGAACGATGATCTCCTCATCGCATGGCAAAACACGTCTAGCGGAAGCTTCGCCATTTTCTGTTGAGGTTTCCGTCGTATCATCAGGATCGAATACGCGGCATTGACTCCAAGTAAACAGCAAGCGCCCACTGCCATCAGACAAAGGGTAAAGCGATTGAAAATATCCGCCTAGACTTAAAGAACCATCAACAGCAACATTGTCAAATAAAGCACTCGATTGGGCTTGCCCTTGCCCACCAGCATTCGTCGGTAAGGGCTGTTCGATATCACTAAAACCATTGATATCGATGTTCACAAAGTTACCGCCTAAAGTGTCTTGTCCAAAAGCTCTCAGCGCAGTCAATATGCTACCGTCGGGCATTTCTCTAGGCGTTAAGAATTGTAAGTCTGGGCTACGACTATCTAAGGTTGGATCTTGTAGTTCAGCATCATGGCTATGACGTCCATAGACCACTTCAAGCTCACTGCCATCTGGATTCATTTGATAAAGGTGAATGCCACTATTCCCAACAGCTTGATCCCATCGACTAAATAAAACTTTGCCGTTATCCAATACAGTGGGATCTAAATCATGGCTTTGATTAAAGGATATTTGCGTAATGTCTGTGCCATCATTATTCATGACATGCAGCACAGACGCTGGCTCTCTCAGTCTCTCTTCCAGCGCTATATATTGCGGTTTACCTTCATCCAATAAGATAGCTTGATTGGCACGTTGGCGTGTTGAGCTAAAGACAATTCTGCCGTCAGGCAAATAGGCGGGAGCAATATCTTGTCCAGATTCCGCACTAATATCAGATGCTATGACACGCCTTAATGTGTCGGTAGCTAGATCGTATTCCCATATGTTCCAGGTGGGCTGTTCATCATCATCTGCATCCTCTATCTCCGGGGCACGCATCGCGAAGATCACACGCTCACCGTCAGGAGACACATCTAAGTCCTTTACATCATAAAGCAGCTCGGTATCTTCTTGCCCTTCATTTTCGCTTTGGAAAGCTCTGTCAGTAATATTAATTTCTTCGGCAGATGCTGACGCTCTTGCTTTCATAAACAGTGCGGCCCCAGGAACGAAGTCACTCGTTTGACGTAAATCTCGACTGAATATTTCCCCCGCCTCATCAACAGGGAGAGAACGACGAACAAAAACCACCGGAATATCAACAACGACCGGATCGGGTTCTTGTGTTGTTTGCGTCAACGTGTCACCACCACAAGCTGATAATAAGGTGGTTATGATTGCGACGAGCACGATGTAATAAAACAATATATAAACTTTCATACATCCCAAAGTTAAATTAATAAAACACGATTCAATGCTTTTATTTATAATTAGACTAGCAACCAAGAAGAGAACAAAAAAGTGTCTCAATTAAGCAACTAAAACACCTTATAAAATTAAAAATAATACAAATAAAAAATCAAATTCCGATCAACATCATTTCACCAGAATTAACGACCAACAATCATCAATTTCATATTAGGTGATATGTTTTAATACCTAAAATTTGTATAAACACTGAAAATCAACGGTTTTTATTACTTAAAAGGATATAAATTAAACTGATTTTTTTTTAGTTATCACGAGGGCACTACAGAGTGTCTTTTTAAACAGACACCAATAAAAAGCAAGAAAAATACGGTCAAGCAATTGTTTTATAACGTTTTTACTTACAAAAACTGACGACCTGCCTATTTTCACAAATGAAAAAAATACCCTCTTCGTCGCTCACGGCAGACAGATTGTGACACTTTCTTTATAAAAACCCTTATAAATCAGCAACCTAAAAACTGGCTTAATAATTGCGCTGTAGAATCAAATGGCATCATGTCGGAAAGCCTTCAGGTATAGAGGTAAAAGTTAATTAAAAAATCATAAAGCTAACATTCGTTCCTCAATGTAAAAATAAAAAAGTAAGGTATTAAAAAACAAAACATATACTCATCAAGCATATTTATTAATTCAAAT
This sequence comes from uncultured Pseudoalteromonadaceae bacterium, assembly GCA_964640795.1. Lineage (GTDB taxonomy): Bacteria > Pseudomonadota > Gammaproteobacteria > Enterobacterales > Alteromonadaceae > M269. The sequence continues at coordinate 40,898 of CAZXIN010000005.1, forward strand.
TCGTATCACTTAATAATAAGAAAGTAAAAAGAGGGCTCGCGTCTTGACATTATTCAATTATATAACCTCAAGTAACGTCAAAAATGCTGGCGCGAAATTAATATCAGGCTTCACACTTTTATGTGCATTGTCACTGACATTAACTTCGGCCGCTGAGGCAGGACCAAGAGAGCAAGCAAAACGTATTCACGATCGTCTAGCGGGGATCCCTGCCTCAACATCTGTCATCAACGAAATGGCAAACTTAATTGAGGAAGGCGACGTTCGCTCAGCAGCTTTTATCGCCATGGACAACCCTGCCTTCTACAACGTTACGCTGAAGCGTTGGGTGTCCCCTTGGACGAACGAAGAGGCAGACATTTTTGCTCCTTTGAATGATTACACGGCAACAGTTATTGGTATTGCGAGAGACGATATAGATTTTAGGCAAATACTGTCAGGCGATATTTTATACACAGCCGATACCAATTTGGGGCTACCCGTATACTCCAATACCAATAATGATCACTACGAGGCGATAGAGCGACAGAACATTGATCTACAGGCGAATCTGGTCGCTAACACGCAATCATCCATAACAGGGTTACCCGTTGAAGCTACCGCTGGCATCATGACAACTCGCGCCGCTGCACGTTCATTTTTCAAAGACGGAACTAATCGAGCGATGTTTCGCTTTACTTTAATTAACCACCTGTGCACTGACTTAGAAGGTGTTAAGGATATTAGCCGCGTACCTGACCGTATACGTCAAGATGTCAGTCGTAGCCCCGGTGGTGATAGCCGTATATTCATTAACTCCTGCGTCGGCTGTCATGCCGGCATGGACCCACTTGCTCAATCCTTTGCTTATTATGAGTATGAGTACGATGTGGAGTCTGACCCAAACGGGGATAGAGGCTTTCTGGCATACAACGATATAGGCGAGATTGACTCCGCTACAGGCACTCGTGTTACAGCAAAGCACTTGATCAACGAAAACAATTTCCCTTTTGGCTTTATCATCACCGACGACAGTTGGGACAACTACTGGCGCTTTGGGCAAAATCAAAACCTTGGCTGGGATACAAACCTAAGTGGCAGCGGCTCAGGTGCCAAAAGCATGGGTCAGGAGTTAGCCAATAGCCAAGCTTTTGCACAATGTCAGGTCACTAAAGTATTTAAGAATGTCTGTTTGCGCGACCCGCAAGATAGCGCTGACAGGCAACAAGTTGAGCTGATGACAAGTAACTTTAGTGACAGTAGTTACCAAATAAAGTCTGCCTTCGCTGATGCCGCTAATTACTGCAAAGGTGAATAACAATGAAGCTATTTGAACCCATTAAACTCAGAGCCTTGGTCAAGACATACCACACGCTTTCACTGCTATTCATTACTTCAATCGTACTCAGTGCTTGCGGCGGTGGAACAACAGAAGTCACGGAGACTCCACTACCGCCACCAACTGCCTCAGTACCTGTCACCTATACGGGGCCACCAGCGGCAACGGCAGATATTCAACAGTTCCGTTTAGCTCTATGGGATAACATATCAGCCGCAGATCGTTGTGGAGGCTGCCATGCTCAAGGAGAGCAATCACCAACGTTCGCTCGCAATGACGACATCAACCTAGCCTATGCTGAAGCCAATACCGTGGTTAATTTGGATAACCCAAGCGCATCACGCATGGTGACATTTGTGGGGGAAGGGCATAATTGCTGGTTAAGCAGTATTGATGCTTGCACTGACATTTTAACCACTTGGATTACGAATTGGGCAGGCGTTGCCGCGCAAGTCACCGATATTCCATTGGAAGCGCCAACGGCAAGATCTCCGGGTGCAAATCGCAACTTCCCGGCTAATCCAACCCTGTTTGCTAATACGGTCTACCCAATACTGACGACTTACTGTGCAGACTGCCATACTAATTCAGCTGCTATTCCAATATCACCTTTTATTGCTTCCAGCGATATTGATGAAGCTTATCAAGCATCCCGTTCTCGCATTAACTTAGATATTCCAGCTGACTCGCGCTTTGTCGGCCGTGTTCGAGATGAGTTTCATAATTGTTGGACTGACTGCACTGCCAATGCCAATCAGCTGATTGACGCGATACAAGCCATGGCAGATGATATTCCTCTTACAGAGCTCGACCCAAACCTTGTTGCTAGTAATGCTTTAACACTTGTTGATGGCACGCTGGCAACAGGCGGCGGACGTTTTGAGCAAAATGTCATTGCGAAGTATGAATTCAGAGCCGGCTCAGGTAACACCGCATTTGATACTAGTGGTGTTGAGCCAGCACTCAACTTAACCTTAAGTGGTGGTGTTGATTGGGTTGGTGGTTTTGGCATTCAACTCACTAATGGTAAAGCTCAAGGCTCAACAACCAGCAGTCGTAAGCTTCATGACTTGATTACTGCCACCAGTGAATTCGCCATAGAAGCTTGGGTTGCACCAGCGAATGTCACGCAAGAAGGCCCAGCTCGCATCGTAAGTTATTCTGCTGGCCCAACACAGCGAAACTTCACACTCGGTCAGACTCTTTACAGCTACGATGCGTTACTTCGCTCCAGTAACACGGATGCCAATGGTGAGCCAGCGCTCACCACAGCAGACGCTGATGAAGACTTGCAAGCAGCCTTGCAGCATGTGGTCGTGAATTACGATCCTATTAATGGACGGCAAGTTTATGTCAACAGCGTATTTACCGACGATGTAGATGAGATAGAAGGCGGTTTACTCAATGAATGGGATCCCAGTTACGCTTTTGTATTAGGTAACGAAGTATCAAATGATATTCCTTGGGCTGGCACCATTCGGTTAGTTGCTATCCATAACCGTACATTAAGCCCTGAGCAAATTTCACAAAACTTTGAGGTAGGCGTGGGTGAGCGCTTCTTTTTACTCTTTGGGGTTGAGCAGCAAACCAATATCCCACAAAGCTACATCGTATTTGAAGCCAGTCAGTTTGATTCATTTAGCTACCTTTTCAGTGAGCCAAGATTTGTGACCTTAGATAGTGAAGCCACTATTCCATCGGTGAACCTGCGTGGCATGAGAATAGGTGTCAATGGCAGAGAAGCAAATTCAGGGCAAGCTTACACTCATGTCGAAACAACCATTAACCAAGGGGATTATCAGGCAGGCTTCGGCCAACCTCTTTCTCGGTTAGGTACGCTGGTTGCACTCGAACAAGGTCCACAAACCGATGAGTTCTTCTTAACTTTTGAGCAGCTAGGCGACTTTTCCAACGTTGTCATTGAAGCCGAACCACCTGCTCCCTCCCCTCCAGTGGATCTCGAACCTCAGTCCGATATAGGCCTACGCCACTTTGCAGAGATTAATGCCAGTATGTCTGTATTAACTGATGTACCTCTGACCACGCCGCAGGTGCAAGATGACTTTACTACCTTACAGCAACAATTGCCGTCGGTAACTGACATAAATGGCTTCTTATCTGCCAATCAAATGGCTGTTACTCAACTAGCCATCAGCTATTGCGACAGATTGGTGGAGACCCCTAGTCTTCGCAGCAACTACTTTGCAGGCTTTGATTTTGACCGTCCTGCCGATGTTGCTTATGACACGGCCAGTCGAGCTTTGATTACAACACCTATTTTAGACCGCATGATTGGTATCGACATCGCTTCTCAACCTGACCGGGCATCTGTAGAAGCGGAGCTAAACAGCCTAATTGATAGGCTAACCGCCTGCGGACCGACAGATACATGTGATGCTCAGCATACACGTAACGTCGCCAAAGCCAGCTGTGCCGCCACATTAGGCAGCGCAGCCATGCTAGTACAATAAATGCAGTAGAAGCGAGACAATAATGAAGAGAAAAAACCAGACATTATCAGCCGATGCGCCTCTATTGCACGACAATCACGCCAAACCCGTCTCTCGACGTGACTTTATCGCTCAGGGCTTTACCGCGGGTGCGGGCGTATTGTGCGGTGGTTCAGTACTGAGCTTATTTGCGAACCCCAAAAAGGCGCAAGCGCAGCTCTCTCCTGATTTAGAAGCATTAAAATCGTCATGCGGCATTGCCACGCAAGGAGCAGGGAAAATCCCTTTTATCTGTATTGATTTGGCCGGTGGGGCCAATGTTGCTGGCTCCAATGTATTAGTCGGTGGACGAGGTGGTCAACTCGACTTTTTGTCCACGGCAGGGTATAGCCGCTTAGGCTTACCCGGTGACATGGTGCCTTCGATTGCAAACCCAGCGACAGGTTTGAGTGACTTCATCAATAATGAGTTAGGGTTGGCCTTCCACAGTGACAGTGGCTTCTTACGCGGTATTCTAGATAAGGTATCCGTAGCAAATCGCGTTAATATTAACGGGGCGGTGATACCTGCTCGCTCGGAAAACGATACGGGCAACAATCCGCATAATCCTATGTACGGTATTAACCGTGTCGGCGCCGACGGTTCTCTTTTAACCTTAATCGGTTCACGTAATTCGGACTCTGGAGGCAACTCCATGGCGCCTGCGATGATGATTGACCCAACGGCGCGTCCTACAAAAGTCGACAGACCTTCTGATGTCACTGGGCTTGTCGACACAGGTGACCTCGTCGGCCTACTTAGCCAACAAGATTCAGTGGCGGTTATGGAATCGATACAGCGCATCAGTGATATGAAGCTAGGCCGCGTAAACACACAGATTACAACAGATGAGGTTGTCAAAGACTTAGTACGCTGTGGCTATGTGCAGAGCGCCGATATTACCGATCGATTCGGTGATCCCTCGTCACTCGACCCTGAAGCTGATACCGATATTGTTGGTCCAGAAGGCATATTCACTCAAGATGAATTTGATTCAGATAACGAGTTTAGAAAAGCAGCGTCGGTTATGAAACTTGTGGTGAATGGTTTTGCGGGAGCCGGCACCATTACCATGGGCGGCTATGACTATCACACAGGCAACAGGTCGACAGGTGAAGTAAGAGACTTGCGAGCGGGCCGAGTGATGGGGGCTTGTTTAGAATACGCGGCTCGCATTGGCGTGCCTTTAATGCTCTACGTGTGCAGTGACGGTGCGGTATTCAGCAACGGCACGATTGATGATTCTGTCGATGGTCGAGGAAAAGGCGTATGGACCGGTGACAACTCATCTACCGCGGCGTCTTTCTTTTTGGTTTATAACCCCGGAGGAACCCCTCAAATTATTGGCGCAACCCCTGAGCAACAAGCTAACCACCAACAGCTCGGCTTTATGCGCCGAGAAGGTGCGGTAGAAACAGCTGGCACACCAGCAGCAAATAATGTCAATCTGCTCGTCGAGACCGTGATATTAAATTACATGGCTCTTCATGGTGAACAGGGACAGTTCGCTAATGTATTCCCACAACATGGTTTGGGAAATAATAATTTACGAGACAGCTTGACGGCATTCGAGCCTATAGTAAATGGGTCAATTGCTTGACCCATTTATGAAAATTTATGATTAAAGTCAGCTAATTCGGTACTCACACTCAAAAACATGGCAAGATAAAGGGGTGAATAGATCACTCAACAGATGAGTGATTGCAACATGAGTACAAAGAATTGAACACCCTTTTTACACTATTGATCGTGCTAATTTATGCGTGAAATTTACTACGTTTTTTTCACCCAATTTAGTATCACCTTCGTTCTAGCCGCTGTTTTCTTCATTACATGGCGATTTATTGAACGTAGGCCACATGCTTTTTATTGGTTCCTTGCTTTTGCTGCAGCCATGTTAAATATGGCTATCAACGTTTCCAGAGATTTTTTTCCGAACAATGACTGGTATTGGATCATCGTCAACTGTTCTTCCTTAGCGGTGCAAGGTTTTACTTTAGCAGGGTTCCGATCTCGCTCTAGGCTTAAGCCGCTCTCAAGTCAGTGGCTAGTTTACTTCCTATGTATCGAAGGGCTTATCATCTTCTTTACTCTGGCTTCCCCTCATATGGGCTTACGCATGATGTTCACACCATTATCCGGTGCCATTACTATGGTGGGCAGCATTTGGGCAATATCAAAGTTCGGTGAGCGACTTTGTCATGCAGGTTGGGGAGCGGTAAGCATGTTGGGCATTCATGCAGTATTACAGTTCATCAGCGCCATGCTTGCATTAATGCAGGGTGAATTTAGACAAGAAGATTACCTTCAACTATACACACAATTTAATTTCTTATTTATGCCTGCCGCCTTTACTGGTGTTGGTATATTCACAGGCTTATTGTTAGCCAATGATCTTGCCATGCGTATGAAGAATTTAGCCATGACAGATCAATTAACAAAACTGATGAATAGACGAGGATTTGAGCAAGTAACACAGCAGTGTCTCGCCAATTCCAAAAGAACACGACATCCTATGTGTGTTGTTATGGCTGACCTAGATCACTTTAAAAAAATTAACGATAACTACGGCCATGCCAACGGCGATCGCGCTTTATCATTATTCGCCAAAACGTTAAGCGCTGAGCTACGGCAGTCAGACATTATTGGTCGATTAGGCGGTGAAGAATTTGCAGTACTGCTACAGAACACCACAACATCACAGTGTTTAAGCTTGTTTGAGCGATTAAAAGAAGAACTTTCAAAACGTTCTATTGACACCGAGGCCGGTGCATTTTCATTGACATCAAGCTTTGGGATTGCAACGGTTGGTGCAGATGATATGGATATTCATACCTCATTAAGCCTTGCAGACAAAGCGCTTTATCGTGCAAAAAAAGCAGGACGTAACAGAGTTGTTTTATACCAACCCGTATCCGAAAGTGCCGAAGCCAAACCGTTTTAGGTAATCTCGACTTTACATAAGCCAACCCAACCAAGGCATCGACCTCTGCGTTAACCTTGCTAGCCAAGAATGGATCGAGTGAAACAAAATCGAGAGGTTCATTCTTTAGGGAATTGAGGTGCAAAAGGCTCGTTACTTACCTCAGAAATATTAGCGACATAACTGACGGTTTGATAGCTTCCGCACAACGCGCATATTTCCAGCTGTTCTTCCTTAGACCAGTACATCCGAAACTCTGCTAGTAAACAACTTTCTAAACAGCCGCTCTCCATCAATTGATCAATCACTTTTAATAGCGCTCTTTCTTTAGCTGATTCGAAAGCTGCCGCATTATGGCCCATTCTGGTAGCGTTAACTTGGCGTGAGTCTAAGTTGGCTTGTTTGGCGAAAGCGGCAACATGGACACCCCATTCATATTCACAATTGGCATTAGCAGTGGTGCGTAAAATAACAATCTCTCTTTCTCTTACAGACAAAGGGCTGTTCTCATCGAGTAAATTGGGAACCCCTTTAGTTAGGAATCGAACACTATGAGCAAATACACGAAACAGTTTCAATAGATAACCATTCTGCTTAGGGTATTTTTTTAGAATATTTTCTACTTCTGGTGAAAATGGAGGTTCTATAGGTTTCAATTTTGACGACATAAGCTTACTCTTGCTACCAATAAAGTAGCAAACTTTACGCTACCTTTTGTGTAGCGTCAATTAATACCAGAACCACATTAAGCAATGATTGTAAAAGGCTGATACCAATGAAGTTTCCAGATAAAGCAAGAGGATCAAATACAGGTCGCCCCATTATGGTGGTGTTTGACCTATTAGGGAAAAAGTGGAGCTTGAGGATCTTATGGGAGCTCCACAAAGAAAGGTTAAATTTTCGTGATCTACAAAGCCGGTGTGATCAACTATCCCCAACTGTGCTCAACAAAAGATTAAAAGAGCTGAGAGAAATTGAACTCGTCGAGCACCACAGTCATGGTTATGGCTTAACAAAGTCAGGCCAAGAACTCAGTGAACACCTCATACAATTAGATCGGTGGGCTAATAACTGGAAAAAAGACGTTAACAGCGAGAGCTAGCTCAAGTGCCTTGATACTCAGAACACGTTAAGCAGAGGAAAGTAATCACATCGACAAGTGCTATTTACTTCTACTTAAGCTAATACTTATCTCAAGTTCAGGTTAACCAGAAACCTTAAATTGTTGCATTGACTGATTTAGCTCTTGGCTTTGAGTGAGTAGGTCTGCATTTTGCTGTTGCATTTTAACTGTGTTGTCGGATGCTTCGTTAGACAGCACTGATATAGTCTGTATACGCTTATCAACGCCCTCACTCGCTTCGGCTTGTTGCAGCATGCTGTCTGCCATATCGGTATTCATTAACGATATTTCATCCATTAAAGTGCGTATCTGAGCTATCTCTTTAGTCACTGACTCGGCTTTTTCTACACTGTCCTCAATCATGTTGGCATTACTCTGAATGGCACCAACAACTTGCACAGTACCTTTTTGTAGCTTTTCAATGTTCGTCTGGATTTCAGCTGTCGACACTGTTGTTCGTTCCGCCAGCGTACGTACTTCATCTGCAACAACAGCAAAACCCCGCCCTTGTTCTCCAGCTCTTGCCGCCTCAATCGCAGCGTTCAATGCAAGTAAATTTGTCTGTTCAGCAATACCGCTAATCACTTCTAATATATTGCCTATATCATCGGTGTCTTTTTGCAGTTGTGTCACCAATTCAGTGGTTTTTTCAGCAGACTTTGATAACCCATCAATATCAGCGGCCATTGCTTTAACAAAGTTGTCGCTTCTGTCGGCCACGTTATTCGCTTCATTCACACGCTCTTTGGTGCTGTCGGCACTTTTAGCCACTAACTGTATAGCTTGATTCATATCCGATATGGTTTGGGCAACCTGGGTAATCTCTGTAGATTGTGTCCCAATGCTTTGACTAATCGCCGTTGTTTGCTGGCTAAACTCATGATTAGAATGCTCAATAACCTTTGCGGCATCTAAAGCGTGAATCACAGACACTTCGATTTTTTTCATCATTTCATCGAAATGATTGGCTATAACACCCACCTCACAATTAGACACTAACTTCGCCCGTCCACTTAAATCCGAGCTTTTTTCAATAATTTGAATAGTACCGAGAAGGCTATTCAGAGGATTAACAATACTCTTGAAGACTGCCCAAGCAATAATGACAGCGATGATGACCGCAGCAACAATAAGGAAAATCACGTTGGTGTTGGTACTTTTGATAGACGTGGTCGCATTGTTGTAAAAGCCATTACCTTTTACTTCGGCGTAATCAACAATTTCATAAAACCGCTGAGATAGCTCCTTTTCTTGTTCGATGAACCGAGTGTATGCCTCACCTTCGGATGCACCACTGTCTAGCAGACTTTGAGTGACTTTGGTCCAGTCTTCAAATAGAGCGTTGGATGTCCGAGCTAATGCTTTCCCCTCATCCCCTAATATTCGTTCGTTAACAATACTGAGATGATCACGTGTTAGCTTTTGAGCGTCAGCGACTTGACGAATTGCTGACGCTTTTACAGCTTGTGATGTAGAGGAGTTAATCGCATCTCGAACCGATAGACCAATCTTTAGAACATTGGCATATGCTAGTGCGGAAGCACGTGTGACAGTTAATGGATGACGATGCATTTTATCGACAATATCACCAAGTTTACCAATCGAGTTTAATTGGATAAACGACATAACAGACATCAACACAATCATGACGGCAAACGCAGCAATTAGTCGCTGCTTTATCGTAAAGTTGTGTAAAAATTCACGCATACAAAAGTCCTTACAGATATTAAAGTCTAGACTACATGGTTCTCAATTATTTGACAAAACTCCTTTTTAAACTCGAAACAAAATGAATCATTCCATTTATAAAACAGTTTAGAACTGTATCGGCTCCTTGCAACAGACCTTTTGCATTAATATGCTAATCGAATTGCCTCGAACCTATGACTTCAATTTGCTGGCAAACTTCTGCTTAAACTTTTTGAGTTTAGGTGCCACAACCATGTTGCAATACTGATTCTGTGGATTCTGTGTAAAGTAGTCTTGATGCAGATCCTCGGCCTGAGAGTAATTGCTCAAAGCAACAACTTCAGTCACCACAGGATCGGGCCAGATTTCCATATCCACAATCTCTTTAATGATGGCGATAGCTTCTGCTTTCTGTGATTCATCATGATAAAAAATAGCACTGCGATATTGCGTACCTACATCATTGCCCTGACGATTAAGTTGCGTTGGGTTGTGCAATGCAAAGAATATCTCTAATAAATCTCTATAGCTGAGTAAGTCAGCATCAAAAGTGACTTGTACCACCTCAGCATGCCCTGTATTTCCCGAACATACTGTCTCATAAGTTGGTTGCTCCGTATGTCCACCTGCATAGCCAGAATAGGCGATTTGAACACCTTGTACCGAATTAAGAGCAGATTCTATGCACCAGAAACATCCGCCAGCAAGCGTGGCTTGTTGAATATTCGCCATTTTTCATCCTCTAAAGAGTTATACAAATTGATATGGCATCATCTAGCTGCCAACAAAGAGATATTGGATTTTTACTTTAATTTTCAAGATCAAAGCGTTCTAATATTCTATGTCAATCGTATGATAGGAACTATCGGTTTGCATCATTCTTTCTCCCCGTTTAAACAGTATATGAGAAAAATAATGTAACGCCATCTTAACGGCCTATCAGCAAGCGCTAAAAGACATTTATTGGCTTGGCTGTTACCATCACAAAATTAACACTCTATTAACTTATATTGATTGTGTGCCAAACGTTCTAACTTGGTGCTAGCGATAAATAGTAAAATAAGAATATTCAAAGGTGAAAGAATGAGCGCGAATCGCGAACAATTTGGCTCCCGTCTGGGGTTTGTACTGGCCGCAGCAGGGTCTGCTGTTGGCATAGGTAATCTAGTAGGTTTCCCAGTTGCTGCAACCAAAAATGGCGGAGGGGCGTTTCTTCTCATTTACACTCTGTTTGTCATCGTTATTTGTCTACCCGTGATGGTGGCAGAGATGGCACTCGGCCGAAGCACGCAGAAAGATCCATTGGGTGCATACAATAAGCTTTCAAATAACTCACCAGGTTGGAAGTTTGCAGGTTGGATGTCCATTGTCACACCATTCATGATTGCTGTTTTTTATCTGGTCATTACCGTCTGGATATTTGGATACCTTGCACAAGCAATTATTGGCAATCTAGATGTATTGGCAAACCCAGATACGTTTGGCAACTTTATTACAGCACCTAGCTTATTCGGATATATGGTTATTGTTTTGGGGGTTGTGTACTTAATACTTAAAGGCGGTGTTAAAGAAGGTATAGAGAAGGCATCTAAAACCTTAATGCCGGCATTGTTTATTATGTTGGTTGCACTCGTGATTTTCGTGCTGACCTTAGACAACGCTTTCGCTGGTGTTAGCTACTACATCTTACCTGATTTTAGTGCAATAAATGCCAAGGTAGTCAGTGCCGCGCTTGGACAAGCCTTCTTTTCTCTCTCTCTGGGTATGGGGATTATGATCACATATGGCTCATACTTGGGTCGTGAGAATGCTATTCCCGGCTCAGCTAAGTTGGTGGCGTTGACGGACACAGCCGTGGCGTTTACAGCTGGGTTAATGATTTTGCCCGCCATATTCTCATTCAACCCAGAAACCAATACAGCGGATTTAAGTGAATCCTCGGTCTCCATGATTTTTACTTTTTTGCCTAAGATATTTTTAGCGTTACAAACAACTATCGGTTACGCAGGTGCAAGTATAGTCGCTAGTATTTTCTTCCTTCTTGTATTCTTTGCTGCCATTACCTCAGTGGTTTCTATCATTGAAGTACCTGTGGCTGCCTTGATGGACGAAAAGCAATATACGCGTAAAAAAGCATTGAATGTCTTAAACGTGCTTTTGATCGTGATGGTAGTTGCCTCTGCAACATCTTTCGGCATGATCAGCTTCTTCACAGAGTTGACTCAATATGCAGGCCAAACTAAGTCAATGTTTGACGTAATCTATGACGTATTCTACGACACGATACTGCCGCTGAATGGGCTATTAGTTTGTGTATTCGTGATATATCGATGGAAAAAAGCCAACTTTGATGCAGAACTTGAAGCTGGCGACCCAGATTACAAAGGCAGTTTCTTTGAGAAATATGTCAACTTCTCTGTGGGTACTTTTATCCCTGTTATTTTGTTTTTGGTTTTTGTTAATACAGTGGCAATTAAGTTCTTTGGTACCAGCTTAATTGGCTAAAATATCGTAAGGGCTAGCGTAAGTTAACGTTAGCCCGAGCTTTTTGCAGGTAACCGAACTATCTATCACTTTCCCTTCATCTTCTATTTTCTCATCTGTAAAAACAGGTTCTGGCAAATCAAGCTTGTTTGCTGCCCAAGTGTAATAATCTTTTCTCGAAGGATGATCATGACTACACAAATGCAACGTCTCACCCCATAAGGCTTTATCACTAATCGCTTGTATTGCCGCTATTACATCGGTTCGCTCAATTAAATTGACACGTTTATTGGCCGATGCCAGAGGCGATTTTTTCACTAGGTGACGAACAGGATGCCTATCAGCACCGACAAGACCAGCTAACCGAAGAACAGTCGTTTGCTCTGGATATTGGTTATGCAAGTACTGCTCAAGCTCAACATGTGCTCTAGCTGAGATTGTCGCCGGTTCAGTGGTGCTTTCTTCAGTGACTACTCTTACTCTCTCACCGTATACAGAAGAGGTACTAATAAACACGATATGTGGGTGATTATCATGCTGATCAGATGGCTGCATAAACCGATCAATAAAGGCCTTCATACAAGCGATGAAATGATGGATATCTTGCTTCATTTTCCCTGGTGCAATATTCAGTATCAATATGCGTGCGTTAAAAAGTGACTGCAATGCGTCATTTTCAATGTCATCACCTAATTGATAGATGACAGTGTCGATTGCAGTCGACACTAAACGCGCTTTTTTTTCTGTCGTCCGGCAGGTTGCAATAACTGTTTTTTCTTCGTTTTTAAGTGTATGAGCTAGTGCTTCACCTAACCAACCTGCACCGACAATGGCAAAGTCATAATGTAATTGGGGCATTTTAAAATCTCGTTTAATCATTGACAGCTTGTATTTTGCTTGGCATTGTATCCGTTCAATTCACAACCGAGTCAAGAAAATGAACAATTCTATTGCTACGCCCTGTAACGATATTGCTGTATCAGGCTCACTTGTGTCTTTGTATTCCCTTCAAGCGAGTCTAATCCAATAGAAATACTTGTCTAGCGTATGTGCCTCTATTTGGCCTAGCTGGATTATCAATATCTAGGGTGTATTCCCCTAAATTAATTTTAGAAAACTTAAATTAAAAACGTCAGCTTATGCGCTGAGGCCTGCTTATTTAACGTGCGGCACGCTCTTAAACGCTGACTAAAGGATTTTGACAATGACGAACAAACCGTCAGAAAATAAAAGCATTGTTGGATTATTTAAACAAGCGCTTAGCGGTAATACGCAAGAAGACTTAACTCAAGGCTCTATCCGAAGAGCGGCTTTTTTACTGTCTGTACCTATGGTGTTAGAGATGGTGATGGAGTCCGTTTTCGCTGTCACAGATATTTTCTTTGTTTCATCTTTAGGTGCTCAAGCTGTCTCTGTCGTGGGTTTAACAGAAGCCGTTTTAACGTTACTTTACGCGGTTGCCATTGGGCTCAGTATGGCAGTGACAGCAACCGTCGCGAGGCGTATTGGTGAGAAGAACGTAGAAAGTGCTTCACGTGTCGCCGTGCAAACACTATGGATTGGCGCTATTGCTGCGTTATTTATCGGATTAATAGGCAGTCACTTTGCCATAGAGATACTGACATTGATGGGTGCCGACGCGAATGTAGCAAGCGAAGGTGAAGGCTACACGTCCATCATGATGGGAGGCTCAATCACTATTCTATACCTCTTTTTGATCAACGCGATATTTCGTGGTGCAGGTGATGCCAGCGTTGCCATGAAATCTTTGTGGTTAGCTAGCGGTATAAACATTGTACTTGACCCTATGTTGATTTTTGGTGTTGGTCCTTTTCCTGAAATGGGTTTAGAAGGCGCAGCAATCGCAACCAATATTGGCCGAGGCGTTGGTATCGCTTTTCAACTCTATGTGCTGTTTTCATTCAAAAGCAGAATTCGCATTTGGTTCAACCAGCTCGCCTTTGATTGGCAGATAACTGCATCGTTACTTAAAACCTCCATCGGTGGCGTCCTGCAGTTTTTAATCGCCACTGCCAGCTGGGTAGCACTTGTTCGCATTGTCTCCCAATATGGCAGTGATGCAGTTGCTGGATACACCATCGCTATTCGCGTCGTCATGTTTAGTATATTGCCTGCTTGGGGATTGAGTAACGCCGCCGCAACACTCGTTGGACAAAACTTAGGAGCAAAACAATCTGCACGAGCTGAACAATCTGTTTGGGCAATTGCTAAATACAACATTGCGTTTATGGTGTCAGTCGCCATAGTGTTCTATCTGTTTGCACCTGAAATCATCGGTATTTTTATCAATGATCCTGTCGTTGAGAGCTATGGCATTAATTGTTTAAGGTATGTGTCTTACGGTTATGGCTTCTATGCCCTAGGCATGGTGTTGGTTCAATCATTCAATGGAGCCGGTGACACTATGACACCCACTGTTATCAACTTTTTCTGCTATTGGATACTGCAGATCCCCTTAGCTTATATGCTAGCAAGCTACTGGGAATTTGGTCCGAACGGTGTTTTCTGGGCAATTGCAATAGCAGAATCTGTCATTGCTTTAGTCGCTTGGGGGACATTCAGAAAAGGGAGTTGGAAAACGAAAGTGGTGTAATACCAATCCGAATTGGTATGACAAAGTCACACCGACAAAGGCTAGGTATTAGTCGTAGCCTTTGTCGACTTTATCGCTGTTTACATTTTGTATTCAGCATCAACGTTAAGCATATGGAAGTTTTCAAGTTCAGGTATGCTATCTCTTAGCTTGTCTTCACTTGATTCAACAGCTAGCAAGGTATCGCAAAGCTCATCGGCTTTTTCTTCAATATGTTCCGCTTTAAGTTCCATTTGTTGTTCTAAATCTTCACCAAATGCTTCCATTCGGCGTTCAAAGTCACTTCCCTCACTATCGCCGAATAACATTTGTGTGCCAAGCGCTATCATCAAACGGCCAACAGAACGACTGACCAAGGATTCAATTTCTTCACTCAGCTCTTCATCAAAGGCGTCACCAAAAAAATTGTTACCTCCCGATGAAGATGAACTAAAGTGCATTCTGCCACTCGCGTTATAAAAACTATCATGCATCCTTTCTTTGAATGTTGAGAAACTGTCGTTTAACTCATCGATAAGTTCATCGTCTTCCCCCAATAACCCACCAAATGCAGCAGTCACTCCAGTACCCGCAATATCAATGGCTTCCATTGCTATATCAAAAGTTAACGGAACGCTTTGCTGGATACCATTAAAATAATCACTAACATAAGACTGCTGAGTAGGTGTCAAATCTACAGGTTGGCGATTAACCCATAGCTCGCTGTCGTTGAAACGAATACGATCACCATCTTCTGTTTCAATCATGATGATCTCTTCATCAAGTTCAATATCGCCTTCGATATTAATATCACATTCGTTAGCCAAGGTAGCTGTCGATGTCGCTAAGCAAGCACTCAATAGTAATGTACGCATGATAAATCCTGTTTTATGTATCAACTCAACTTCATTAAGAATTGGAGACGTTATATCCGATGATACACAGCATCTTCTATGCCAAAAAAATAAGTCATATATTACAAAAACTTAACTTCACCGCTTAGGTTTTTAGTCAATAGGTAAAGGCGAAATTAGCTATTTGTTAGCTAATTTCACTAGCGCGTGTGGCATCAATAACAGAGGAATATAAGTGGGTCCTATCCCCGTGTTGATCTAAAACAATTTATTCGCCGAATTTTTTGTTATAATTAGTCATTATGTCGGGGCAGTATGCTCAAGTTACACAAACAATATTCAGTTTTAGGGGGTACCATGGGTGCGTGGGGAGAGGCTTTTTTATTTGGCTTAGTTTTAATGGCATTTGTTCTAGGCGCTAGCAGTATCATTATGGGATTCATGCATAAACCTGTTAACAATGAAGGCGTTATGGCAGGCAGAATTGAATATGGCTTTTTTGGTATTGCAGGATTGATCGTGAGCCTTGTACTGATGTATGGCTTATCAACCATCTAAAAGAAATCATGAGGCTAAAATAAAATATAGAGTGGCTTAGTGCACTTTCTCAATTTTAGTCTCTTAACATGGCTATTTACAGCTATGTCGCCCTTCGGAAGTATCTACATTGAGCAAGCGATAAACAATACAATCGCCCGTAGCCGCTGTTAAAAATAAAAAAGTCCCCCAAACAGCTAAAATAGCACTTAATACAATCGGTAAAACACCTTCAATGCCGACACTTATCATGACAACGCTTGCCAAAGCTCTTAGTGCAGCATCTAGCATACCGACATTTTCCTTGTCTTTTGCCATAAATTTCACCCGATATGTTTAATGAAATACAAATGTATAACGTATTTATAACATCGTAAAGTTAACTTTCTGTGACCTTGCTATAAATAATCATATCTGAGTATAGAATATGATACGCCACTTTACCCTCATCAATTTGGTTGATAAGGTGCGGTCTCTTCTAATCAGGACAACAATCAACAAGGCAGCGGCTCAAGCACATGAATTTCGACCAACCTGTAAACCGCCATGACAATTACGCTTTTAAATGGAATCGCTATAAAGGCAAGGACATCATACCCATGTGGGTAGCTGACACCGATTTTAGTTGTGCGCCTGAGATTACTGAGGCACTTCACAAGTCAGTTGACCATGGTTTATTTGGTTATGTGCTACCAAATGAATACGAACCCGCAAAAGTCGCTGTGCAGCATTGGTTAAAGCAACAATACAATTGGCACATCGAGCTAGACTGGATTGTTTGGACTGCGGGTATTGTGCCTGCATTCAATATGGCTTGCAGAGGGTTTTGTAAACCTGGACAGAAAGTCATCGTTCAATCACCCAACTACCCTCCTATGCGTTCAGCGCCTGCACTGAATAACTTGGAGCGATTAGAAGTAGGGACTGTGCAACGCAAAAACGCTGAAACGGGTGAAAAGCGCTGGACATTGGACTTTGACATGTTGGAGAAACATGCTGCCGATCCAAACTGTAAGCTATTTATTATGTGCAACCCAATGAACCCAGTGGGTTCAGTAATGACGCGAGAAGAGCTCAACAGAGTCTCAGATATATGCCACAAAAATGACGTCATGATTTGCTCTGATGAGATTCATTGCGATCTCATTTTGGACGAAGAAGCTAAACATATCCCAGCCGGTACGCTACAAAACAGCGAGAAATCCATCACGCTTATGGCTGCAAGCAAGACATTCAATGTTGCCGGTCTTGGAACTTCTTTCGCTATCATCCCTGACTCATCAATACGTCGACAGTTTGTTAGTGCCGGTGCAGGAATAACACCTTGGGTCACTATTATGGGGTTGGTTGCAACAGAGGTAGCGTTTACGCAATGCGATGACTGGTATCACCAACAAATAGATTACTTACGTACTAACCGTAACTACCTCTTTCAGCAAATCAACCGTATTGCAGGTCTCAGTATGCTGCGCCCAGAAGCGACTTACCTAGCTTGGATTGATGCCAAAGGATTAAACGTAGAGAACCCAAAAGCGTATTTCGAAAGCAAAGGTGTAGGACCATCACCGGGTATCGATTTTGGTGACAAAGACTTTGTTCGCATTAATTTTGGCTGTACCAAACACAACCTAGAACAAGCCGTATTGCGTTTGAACAATTAAAAATGGCAGACAAAACAACGCGCCAGCCAGTGTCGCTCAAAGAGCTTTGTCAAACAGCGCCATACGGTAATGCGTTACAAAGCTATTTTTACACCCATGGCGTTATTACAGCTGTTGCAGCCTGCCCAGAAATACCTATGCCCGAACAATGGATGCCGTGGGTATTAAAACCTAAAAGCCATAAGCTCAATGATACTCAAAAGGATAATATCGCTCATGCTTTAATCACTGCATTGCAATCTCAACTTAAACGAATGACAGACGAAAAAATGCTATTGCCAGATGAGACAGCCTTTACCGACACAGCGCTTCGAAAAACCGACGAGCTATGTAAAACGAACAGCGCCTTAAGCCTTTGGTGCTCAGGGATATTAGCAGGTCATTCCCAGCTAGAGACGACCTGGGCAAGTGCGTGGGATAAAATGATGGAGCAAGCGCCTGAAGAATTAACACAACGGCAAAGACAACTCACTCATGTATTATCGATGTTAAGCACGTTTGCCGATGTACCTATGGCAATCAAGCAAGCTGAGAAAAAAGGCAATCTACAACTGAAAGCGCACTTACCTGCGATTGCTAGAGCTCTTCCCAATACTATTAAAGAATATGTCGCCTTATCAGGTAGCTTGGTGAGCTACCTTGAGAACCAATTTGAAACTTTTATAAAACCTCAGTCGGATTAGTCAAAGAATTCAGCATCGACTATTTCCCGATAAGGCGCAGGAATTCTTCCCTTGTTGCTTGAGACTTTCTAAAAGCACCCAGCATCATTGAGGTCACCATAGAACTATTTTGCTTTTGCACACCACGCATCATCATACACATATGTTTGCCTTCCATAACAACACCGACACCTTTGGCATCAGTGACTTCAAGTACGGCCTCTGCAACCTGCTTAGTCAAGCCTTCTTGAATTTGTAAACGTCTGGCATACATGTCAACAATACGGGCAAACTTCGATAATCCCAACACTTTACCGTTGGGTATGTAAGCGATATGGCAGCTACCAATAAAAGGCAACAAATGATGTTCACATAAGGAATAAAATTCGATGTCTTGGACAATCACCATTTCATCCATATCTGATTCAAAAACAGCATCGTTAACAACATCAGCCAATGACGTTTGATATCCATCAGTTAAAAATTGCATCGCTTTAGCAGCACGTGCTGGCGTATCCTGTAAGCCGTCTCTGTTAACGTCTTCACCTAACAAAGTAATAATCTGCTGGTAGTGCTGTTTTAAATCTTCTGACATCTTGTTCTCTTGTTCTTATGTAGTACTAATTTCATGCATTACTTTAGAGTGTATTGATCTTTGCTGTATAGGTTTTGTTCTAAATAAAGGCTTTTGATTGCAGCGCGTACTTGTAGGCCTATAAATATATGTCAAAAGTACGCAACAAAGAGCAAGAAGTCTTTATGACGAATCCTTTGGACAGCATTTGTTTATTATTGATACGGCATCTAGAGCTTATTCGTTTATATCATATCAATAAACCTCACAGTCTCTTCTTTGCCTAAATAAAAAACGACTCGCTGTAAAACTGTATAGCAAAGATCAACACGCTCTAACTACATAAATGTAAATAATATTAGGGGCTGTTGACCTAATTGGCTTAAAATAACGCCGAGAGTGTAGCATTTAACGAACTTATTATAAAAGCCATGCGTGCAACCCTTGAAGGCTATAGTGACCTTTAAAAGGCGATGGATATTGCAACCTACTTATAAATTTTTGGGCGATAAGTGAATAGTTTGAATAAACTGAAAGCTTTTTGGCACACTGACTGTCAACACTGTAAGCGCATTAGAGCCTACATATTCTGGGCGATATTAATGTATTTTATTTTAAGTTACTGGTGGTTTTAGTCATGCAATCCGATGTTATTGAAATTAGAGCAGACGCCAAACGCAATGGTTTTACAACCTTTCTATTCGGCTTAGCTGGCTTGGTTCTTTCTTTAAGTTTGGCCGCTTTGTTACCGACTCAATTTCAAATCGGTGCCATATTCCTTATCAGTGCCTCTATTGTTGCTATGGTCATAGGTTGGTTCAAAATACGCGAACCAAACTATAGTATTCAGCTCTCAAAACAAAGTATTTACTATCAACATAGACATGGAAGCTGGGCTCTGGATTGGGACAATGTGCACCGTGTGGGGATTCCCAAGGTTCATAACGGGTTAGAGCATAAACCGTTAGCTATGGTGGGAATAAGACTTAAAAATTACGCACCTTTATTACACTCTATCTCTCCAAGGCTGGCGACAAACTTACTGATGGAACAGAGGCCTCTGTTGCTACAAAACAAGGATGACTGCGCTAGCGGTACTTGTTATAGCCAGAGCTTAATTGAGTCTGACAACTTCAAAGATAAAGAGGGCAAAAACTATAAAGGTATTGTTGCCATGCTCGCTAACCGAATGACAACATTACGGAGCCAGCTAGGCTATGACCTTTTCATCTCGTCAGGTGAACTTGATCGTACAACTGAAGATTTTGTTGCCCTGATGAATAATTGCATAGAACAAATTAACATTGAGAAGTTAGGGGACTAAGTGGCCTAAAGGATTTGGTATAACTTGCCATCTATTGCCTAAACTAAGGCCATATTCTTCCTTTGAAATATCAATAATACGATTACCTTCAGCCTCTAACTTTTTCACTAACAACTCAGCATACGCCATATCTCCCGCTTTAAGGCTATCTTCTATTTGCAAACAATAGTTCTTGAGAATAGGTACGCCAGTGTAACAGCACGCTCCATGGAGTTTATGAGTGGCAGCGGCTAGCTCATCCCACTTTTTTTGCTTACTCAAAAAAAGAATATGCCCTTTCAATTGGTGAAGTTGTTCTAAAAACAAGTCCAACATATCTCGGGCGTCTTTCTCATTTCCTCCGGTGAGATTCAGAGCACTGTCCCAATCAATCGATTGCTCGTGAGGCTTCTTTAGTAAAAAGTTCTCACCGGAATCTGCCTCCCGACTTTGTTCATCCTCCGTGTCACCACACCAAAGCGTAATCAGCGAAATAAGTGTATTAAAATCAATGGGCTTAGCTAAATAGTCATCCATACCTTGTTGAAGCATCTTATCTTTCTCTTCATTAAACGCATGTGCCGTCATTGCGATAATAGGCGTCCCTTGATTTAATTCCGTTTTGCGAATAGTTTGAGTTGCTTGTATCCCGTCAATTTGAGGCATTTGTAGATCCATCAGGATAAGATCAAAACTTTCTTCCTCTGCTTTTGCAATAGCATCTTGCCCCGAGTAAGACAGAGTAAGTTTTACAGGCGACTGTTTTAACCAAGTCGACAACAGGTGCAGATTAATCTCAGTGTCGTCTACAGCAAGGATATTAACTGCTGGTAATTGCGACAGCTTTTCCGATCGTTTGTCTGTTTTCTTATAATCCCTAGGTTCGAATACCTTAAGAACATTCGAAGGCAGAAAAGGCCTCTCAATAACCATAGAAAAACAATGTTCAATAGCGGCTAAATGATTTAAGTCTTCGTTGCTCGAATAGGTTAGCACTTTGGTTTTAGCAGAAAACGCGCTGAGACACTCTGTCCCGAATGAACCTCCATATAGCCATTCAACCGAACAAGAGACAAACAAATAGTCAAAGCCTTGACAACTCATCTCTCTAAAATAGGCCAAACTGTCTATACTTGTCACCTCAGCACCGAACTGTCCGAACATACTAGCGACAGCTCTTCTTGAACTAGGGTAAGAATCCAAAATAGCAATCGTTGCTCCTTGCCACTTCGGATCTTTGTCAGGTTCTACTTTATAACTCAATCGATTTAGATGTAGCGTCAAAGTAAAACTTGTCCCTTCGCCAAGGGTGCTATCAAACGTCAAGTCACCATGCATTAACTTGACGAGCTGCTGGGATATCACTAAGCCCAATCCCGTGCCTTGATAAGTCCGATTAATATCCCCGTCTAACTGGCTGAAAGCGGCAAAAAGTTTACTTTTATCATGTTCCGCAATACCGATTCCTGTATCTTCAACAACAATGTTGAGCTCAACAAGGTTGTTGTCCAATTCACGGCTTTCTACTCTAATTGACACGTGGCCGGAAGGTGTGAATTTAATCGCATTACTGAGAAGGTTAGTGACTACTTGCCTGATGCGAGGTGCATCTCCCAAGAGCTTTTTGGGCAATGGCTGAAGATCCAATACAAACTCCAAACCTTTGTTATAGGCCTGCTTGGACATTAAAGTTGCCAATTGCTCGATCAAGGATAATGGAGAAAACACCTCTGTTTTAATCTCCAGCTTTCCTGCTTCGATCTTAGAAAAATCCAGCACATCATTGATGATATGCATCAGATGGCTAGCGGATGAGTTGATTATTTCAACATGTTGTTGCTTATCTCTAGGTAGTAACAAGCCTGTTAATTCCTGACAGAATCCGACGATTGCGTTCAATGGCGTTCTGATCTCATGGCTCATGTTGGCGAGAAATTGAGATTTAACTTTACTGGCAGCAATAGCCTTCTTACGCGAGATGTCCAAACGCGCGTTCTGCTCTTCGATATAAATCATATTGCTACGCAATTCTCGAGTAGCTTTATGGATCTCCAGACGCAAGTTACTGCGAATCTTTTCAAACAGTGCCAATGAGAACAAACCTGCCTCAATAAAAACACCCACAGGAAAAGCATAAGTCGTAAAATTATTGGTCGGTAGAATACCAACTAGAGTGAGCATTCCGGTTAAAGCGCAAAAAGCGAGAACTGTCCATGCAAAAATGAAATATCGCGCGGGTTTAAAACGATTAAAATAACTTTCAAAACCTGCCACCGTATAGGTAATCACGGAGATCATACTCACTATGTTGGCAATAATGCCTTGAACATCGGGTTCAAAAACATTCATCAAAATAAAGACGCCAGAAATGGACAATCCTGCCATGCTCACATAGATAAATTTGGATGTTTTAGGGGCGGTCTCATAGGCATTGAGAAAGCTCAGAGTAAACAAGCCAGAGCTTAGGCCAACAGCAACGAGAGAGATACTGACATTTTGTACTAACCAAAGCCCAACATTTCCTAAAGAAAATAACTGACTATGCCCATTCCAAACAAACTCCCATATGGCAACACTGAGTAAATAGACCGCATAAGCCAAAATGCTGCGTTCATTGGTACCGTAGAATTGCATAAGGTTGTATACAAACAGCATCAGCAAACCACCGAAAAACGCTCCCCAAAGGAGCGAATGGAATACTAGCGACTGGGAATACTCTGCTTCGGCACTTAAAGCGATAGGAGCGATTCTATTAAGTGCACTATTGGCAACATAGATCAGTATTTTGGTTGGGCTATCTTTGCCCATCGAAAATTGATAGGTCGGGATTCTTGTTTTCTGTGCTCGGCTCTTTGTCCCTTGTATTGATTGCCTTGTTACCACATTGTCGATGACAGTATAAAATTCAACTTCTGTATTTTGTGCAAAATTAACCTCCACAACCCAGCGCTCAACATCAGTCAAGTTAGTCAGCTCAGCAAGTAACCATATACCTTGATGGCTAACACCATAGCTTGGGTTTCCTGTTTTGGTTGCACTGAACTTATCCAGATTTGCGATAGCTTCCTGTACGGTAAGCCTATCTACCTGACCTTCTAGGTAACGCACCTGTTCATTGAGCAGCATTTTTCTGTCGCTATCTGCCACATAAATTTCTGCCGAAGACAGTATTGGCCACACAAAAATACAGGTGAGGACGAGTAAACGAAGTATCTGTGCCATTTTCCCTACAGCAATGATTTTGATAACCTACATTAAAACACTGTGCAGTAGGGTGAAGCAATGCTATGTTTTACAGCACTGGCCATAGTTATCGGCTCTGCAAAACTTTAACGACAAAAATAACAGTAAGTACACTTCAGAAAACCGAGGTTAATTGTAAGTGTACTTTCTGATTTGCTGGAAACACCAAAATGAAAAAAGCGACTTTATTATTAACTACATCCTTAGCATTTGGATTGTGGAATCACTCTAGCCAAGCACTCGATTTAAATAAACTCACCTTACCAGACGGCTTTGAAATAAGTGTTTACGCAGAAAACGTTAAAAATGCCAGGCAAATGGCCCTCGGTGAAAACGGGACTGTTTTTGTCGGAAGCCGAGGCGCTGGCTTAGTGCATGCGGTAGTTGATACAGACAAAGACGGCAAAGCAGATAAAGTTGTGGAAATAGCTTCTGGGTTAACCATGCCGAGTGGCGTTGCGGTGAAGGATGGAGATTTATATGTTGCCGCGATTAGCAAAGTCTTCAAGTACAGTGATATAGAGTCAAATTATAACAGTAAGCCCAAAGCGGAGACTGTGATCGATGACTTACCCTCCGAAAGACACCACGGTTGGAAGAATATTAGCTTTGGTCCAGACGGTTGGCTATATGTTCCTGTAGGAACACCATGCAATGTTTGTTTAACCAAAGGTGGCGAAAAGTTTGACGATGAAATTTACGACTCTATCGTTAAGTATGATATTAAAACCAAAGAGCGTAAGTTTGTTGCACGAGGGGTGCGCAACAGTGTCGGTTTCGATTGGCACCCTAAAACAAAAGAGTTCTGGTTTACCGATAATGGCCGCGATTGGTTGGGCGATGAGTTACCTCCCTGTGAAATCAATCATGTCACCAAAGAAGGCGAGCATTTTGGCTATCCGTTCTTTCACGGCGGTGTCGTAGCCGATCCTGAATTTGGTATTGGCAAGAAAGTAGAAGATTACAAACAACCAGCAATGAGACTTGGCGCCCATGTTGCACCTTTAGGTATTCACTTTTATAACGGCGATATGTTCCCGAAAGCATACAAAAATAAAGTCTTTGTTGCCGAGCACGGTTCTTGGAATCGTTCAAACAAAGTCGGCTATCGCGTTATGATGGCAGATGTTGCACCGGACGAGAGATCAGGTAGTGAGTTAAGCAACTATCAACCTTTTATCTCCGGCTTTTTACAAGGTGATGAAGCGATTGGACGGCCTGTGGCATTTTTACCTATGCCTGACGGCAGCTTGTTGATCTCTGATGACTTTGCCAATGTTATCTACAGAGTCTCTTATTCTAAATAAAGACCATGACAAAGGTGCCGACCCATTTTGACAACAATGAAGTCGGTGCCAACTTTTTCATAATATCAATCGAAAAGACATATGAGTGAAGACATCAGCATTAACAGTGACGGCGTAGAACAACGACCGTTACGTAGTTTTACCGAAGAAGCATACCTTAACTACTCAATGTACGTCATTATGGACAGAGCATTGCCGCATATCGGCGATGGCTTAAAGCCCGTTCAGCGACGCATTATCTATGCAATGTCAGATTTAGGTTTGCATGCAGGGGCCAAGTATAAAAAATCAGCCAGAACAGTGGGTGATGTGCTGGGTAAATTCCACCCTCACGGTGACTCGGCATGTTATGAAGCGATGGTACTGATGGCTCAGCCCTTTTCTTATCGCTACCCTTTAGTTGATGGTCAAGGTAACTGGGGCGCGCCAGATGACCCTAAGTCATTTGCAGCAATGCGTTATACCGAAGCCAAACTTTCCCGATTTAGCGAGCTTTTACTGAGTGAGTTAGGCCAAGGCACTGCCGATTGGATACCCAACTTCGACGGTACACTCAATGAGCCTAAAGTCCTGCCAGCTCGTTTACCTCATATTTTATGTAATGGTATTACCGGTATTGCTGTCGGTATGGCGACCGATATTCCACCACACAATGTCAGAGAACTGGCAAACGCATGCGCTATGATGCTAGACAATAGTAAGGCAGAGTTGGGGGATGTATTAGAACATATTCAAGGGCCTGATTACCCTACTGATGCGGAGATCATTACACCGAGAAGTGACATCCAAAAGATATACGAAACAGGCCGAGGCTCTTTGAAAATGAGAGCTGTGTATTCGGAAGATAATGGCGAGGTTGTCATTACAGCCCTACCTCATCAAGCTTCTGGAGCCAAAATACTCGAGCAAATTGCAGGGCAAATGCAAAATAAAAAGTTGCCTATGGTCAGCGATTTACGTGACGAGTCCGATCACGAGAACCCAACACGGTTAATTGTTACTCCTCGTTCAAACCGCGTCGATGTAGAACAACTGATGCAACACCTGTTCGCTACCACAGACTTAGAAAAGAATTATCGAGTGAACTTGAACATGATCGGCTTAGACGGCAGGCCACATGTCAAAGGACTTAAAAGCATTTTAAGTGAATGGTTAGTGTTTAGGAAAGACACTGTCACGCGCAGACTACAATACCGATTAGATAAAGTGCTTGCCCGTTTGCATATTCTTGAAGGCTTGATGATTGCCTTTTTGAATATCGACGAAGTCATTCATATTATTCGAACAGAAGACAAGCCCAAGCCTGTCTTAATGGAGCGCTTTGGTTTATCGGATATCCAAGCAGAAGCTATCTTAGAGCTAAAACTAAGACACTTAGCCAAGCTAGAAGAATTTAAGATCAAGAGCGAGCAAAAGGAGCTGGCTGAGGAAAGGGATCACTTACAGCAGTTACTTGGTTCAGACCGCCGAATGAAAACCTTGATTAAGAAAGAAATTCTGGCAGATGCCGAGAAATATGGCGATGACAGACGTTCTCCAATTGTTGAGCGAGGCGAATCAAAAGCGTTATCTGAGAACGAACTAATACCTTCTGAAGCAGTGACTATTGTCTTGTCGTCTAAAGGTTGGGTACGCAGTGCAAAAGGCCATGACATTGATGCGAAGAGCTTAAACTATAAAGCTGGCGATGAATATCTAACCAGTGCGAAGGGTCGCAGTAATCAACAGGCTGTTTTTATCGATACATCAGGGCGCGCATTTTCATGCGACGCACATTCACTGCCGTCAGCAAGGAGTCAGGGGGAGCCTGTCACTGGACGATTTAACCTTGTCACGGGTGAAAATGCTGAGCATGTGCTTATCGACAATGACCAACAGCATTACTTAATGACCTCTGACGCTGGCTACGGATTCGTTGGTAAATTTGGCGACATGATCAGCAAAAACAAAGCTGGTAAGGCCTATCTAAGCTTACCTTCCGCCGCTAAAGTGATGCCTCCACAAAGGGTAACAAATATAGAAACCGACTGGTGCCTTGCGATATCTAACGAAGGGCGCATGTTGATTTTCCCTTTAAGAGATTTACCCGTACTTGGTAAGGGCAAAGGTAACAAGATCATCAGTATTCCATCAGCAAAGGCGCAATCGAGAGAAGAGTTCTTGAGTGTTATTGCTGTGCTTCCAGACGATGCACAAGTAAAAATCGTGGCCGGTAAGCGAGGAATGACATTGTCAACGTCAGATCTAGAGCACTACAAAGGTGAACGTGGTCGGCGAGGTAATAAGCTACCTCGTGGTTTACAACGAGTTGACGGTGTCGAGCTGGTATTATCTTCACCGGAACCGGCGCCTGATGAACCTGATATAAGTTAAGAATCTAAAGGGCATTGATAGAATGCCACTCTAGAGTGTGTTGAACACCAAAGAGCAACACACTCTAGCGAATTAACTCTTTATATAAAATTAGTTAGAACGTTCACTTTTCAACAAACTAGCCATCGCACGGTTAAATATCTTCATCCAGCGAGGGCAAAACTGTCCTTCTGCAACCCGATTAATTTCAACAACCGCACGCTTTTTCGGGCGCTTCCTGTGGCTGTTGTGTGCCCGAGTATGTGTCAATGCATCATAAGTATCTAATATGGCAATTAGCCTTGCACCATCACAAATTTCATCTCCCTTAACCCCTAAAGGGTAACCTGAACCATCAAGTCTTTCATGATGTTGCATAACCATTTTTCTAGCATCATTCCACTGATCCAAATGTTCAAGCAATCTGGAGCTTTTATAAACGTGTGAGCGCATTAAATTAAACTCACTCGTCGTCAAGTCACCTTGCTTATGCAGTACCTTTAGCGGCATAAACGCCATCCCAAAGTCATGAACATAACAAGCCACGGCAAGTTGATCATGATCAATCGGACTCCCAGCTAACTTATTCAGTAACAAAGCCAATTTCGCAATACGGTCCCCACGCCCTTGCCAGTACATAGAACGTTCTTCAATAGGTGTCATTAGTTGCCTAAAGAACATAATGTCTGTTTGCTTCTCGTCACTTAAACCATCAGGAATACCTATACTGTGCAGGGTCTCTTGTGTTTTAGTCTGCAACTCCTCTTGTTCTTCTTCTGCTTCACTAGCATCTAAGCTCGGATCCAACAAAACAACTGCATCAGCAAGCAACTTTTCATGTTGTTCAGAATTGTCAGGGTTAATCAAGGCAATACGACGAACCAGCTTATCCAGCATGACATCATCATATTCTGCTTCGCCAGATTTTATACAGCTCTCGACGAACACTTTTACACGATCCAGCGATAACAAAACTAAGTCACTCATGGTACTGGTATAATTTATCTCTCCTTTACGCAGAAAATCTAATAAGTCTTCTGCATGTTGTAAGAGCGGCACCATAGGAGAGAAGCTAACCAGCCCTAAATCGCCTTTGATGGTATGAATAGAGCGGAATAGTGCTCGCTGTAGTTCATTGTCATCTGGCCTAATTTCGAGTTCTATTAGCGTTTGTTCACTGGCTTCATAGAGCTCATTAATCTCTTCAAGGAGATCATTCAAAATATCGCCTTCGAGATCTTCATGACGAAAGGTTTGCATGTAATTAACCTCAGGTTTGTATAAGAAAACCGATAAAAAATAATCTAAGTTAATATGTAAAAAACAGAAATCAGCCTATAGGCATTGGAATCCGTCGCTTTAAGCCAATATGACTATTTTAATGCTTATCAGGGCAATCGAGCGTCATCAGAGCATCCTTTCATTAACTCGCTTAGCACCGAGAAGCATTAAAATAGGCTCATTAGGTAGTTCTGCTTATGCATATCTAGGACTAGTTTTCCTGTGAATAAAATAGATACGCTACTTTTCTATGTCAGTCATATCACCGTTAACTTTATATATAACTCTGCACAAGTACATATGCATAAGCGACAAAAAGCTATTCAGTATAGCACCGACATTCATTCTTGACGTCGTGTAATGAAAATTTACCCAAGGTGTCAATTTATACCACTCACTTATCAGCGCAGATTAGTATGAGATCGTGTTGCTCTACTCAACTGCTTTAACAAAAAGTCCCTCTCACTGTTATTTTGTGTCATTTTGATAGCGCGTTGATAGGAGCTTACTGCATCAGCATAACACTGCATTTGGTGTTCAAACTCAGCTTTCGTTGCATAGTATGGCTGATAGTTTACTAAATCTGCTTCAAGTTGCAGAAGTGCGGGATAAGCTTCTCTATAACTTTTGTGTTCGGCAACAGCAATGAGCTGATTAAGTCGCGTAATCGAAGACGGATTTATTTTCAGAAGACTATCATAAAGTAGCGTAATCTGCTGCCAATCTGTGCGCTCCCAACTGTCTGCAGTTGCGTGCAAAGCACTAATAGCTGCGTGTATTTGATAAGGACCTGAACAGCCTTTCGCTAACGTTTCTAACAACAAGCGTCTGGCATCTTCTATTTGGTCATGTTTCCACAAGGCTCTATTTTGTTTTGCAAGCGGTATGTACGCTTGCTCTTCAGAGCTTCGAGCAGGTGTTCTCGCATCACTTAACCGAAGTAAACAATAAAGGCCTATAACTTCTGGGGTTGGTGTTAAATGACGCAAAATATTAACGAGCCTAATGGACTCATCAGCTAAATCCTGACGACTTAGTGTTTGCCCTTCATATGCATTAAAAGATTCATTAAAGATTAAATAGATAACAGATAAGACTTCATTAAGCCTTAAATTCAAATCCTCTGCTATTGGCATTTCATATGCGATACCTGACTGCTTTATTTTTCTCTTCGCTCGCGTCAATCGTTGCAGCATTGTCGATTCGGATGTTAAAAAGGCGCGTGCAATTTCTCTAGCCGTCAGACCGCACAACGTTTTTAAGGTCAAGGCGATTTGTGCTTCAGAATTAAGCGCTGGATGACAGCATGTGAAGATTAAGCGTAGACGCTCATCTGGAATCACACCTGCCGACTCACATTCTTCTGAGTCATTCCCGAGAAGATGTTGCTCTAATTCGAATAGCATATTGGTCTGGGAACGAGACTTGTGTTGTCGAAACTTATCAATGATTTTACGTTTTGCTACAGTATGCAGCCATGCCGCGGTTGATTCGGGCACACCTTTTAGTGGCCACTGCATCATAGCCTGCTCAAAAGCATCTTGAGTCGCTTCCT
This sequence comes from uncultured Pseudoalteromonadaceae bacterium, assembly GCA_964640795.1. Lineage (GTDB taxonomy): Bacteria > Pseudomonadota > Gammaproteobacteria > Enterobacterales > Alteromonadaceae > M269. Next base: position 70,846 of record CAZXIN010000005.1, read on the forward strand.
CGGCTAAATCAATATCCTTAGCCCAGTAAGCTAAGGATGCGACTAATTTACCTGACTCCGCACGAAAAAGGCGCACGAAGTCAATTGATGTGGAATTCAACCCTCGATATTCATAATAGGCCTAACCTCGATTGTCCCGTACCTTGCTGAAGGTATTTTTGCCGCCCACTTTAAAGCTTCGTCTAGATCTTTACATTCCAACAAATAATAGCCACCTAGCTGTTCTTTTGTTTCAGCAAATGGACCATCAGTTAATACCATGTCGCCAGCTCGAACACGAATTGAGGTAGCTGTACTGACAGGTTGCAGAGCATTACCTGAAAAAACAACATTGGCATCTTTCATCTCCTCTTCAAGAGCCATATATTGACCAATAAGTGTTTCAACATCGACATCATCTTGCCCTTCGTTACTGTATATTAGTGCTAAAAATTGCATAAATTTATCTCCGAGTTCATTGAAAAAAGCATAAATTTGCTTCTCAATTTAATTGTCGAAAGTCATTTCTGAAATTCGACACCCTCACAAAAAAAAGTTTATCAGCAATACCTAGGGTCTATTGATTCTTTTACTTTTTTTATGCTGACCAATAAATGGTCTAAACCAAGGCATCGACGACCAAACCTACGAAAAAACTCGTAGGTTTGATCAATATTGACTCTCACAGCACCATCACCTGCTGCGAGAGGTCGTTATAATGCTGTTTTTCCGCTCATGTTGTGATAAGTTATTTGCCTACAATTTGTCAAAAGGACGACAGCGTGTATCAGTTAAAATCATTAGTTTTGTTGTTTTTTTTAGCTAATATCTTAGGTTGCCAATCAATTCAAAAATCAGCTATTGAAGACCATCCGACTGTGGAGCCGTTCCCAGAGCTCGACAACAGTCCGTTTGAATTTCAAACCGTACCTACCGCCAATCAGATATTCACGCTCAGTGATAGCCAGAAAGAAGACTTCTTCAACTACTATTACGCTGACGAAAATAGTCAGATCACAGAACATAAGCGATTGTTGAATTACCTTAATAACAAACTCAATCAGTTTAATTTTTTAGGTAAAACATTCACTGCTAAGCAAACATTAGCAGAAGATGCAGGCAACTGCCTGTCGTTGGCGATCCTAACAACCGCACTTGCTGACGCAGTAGGGCTGGAAATCCAATATCAAAAAGTCAATTCAGCTCCCATATACCATAGACATAATAATATTATGAAAACGTCGGGGCACGTTCGCACTATTGTCTATGAAAAAGAAACTGAGCAAGAAGAAGATGTTATCGTTTTACGTCGACGTAGCGTCATCGTTGACTACTTCCCTAGCGTTAACAATGTAGGGGCAGAGTTTGTATCTGAAGAAGACTTTATCTCAATGTTTTATCAAAACTTAGCGGGTGATGCCCTTGTCTCTGGGGAGTTTGATGAAGCATTTTCTTACTTGCAGGAAGCGCTGAAGCTTAATCAATACAACCCATATACATTGAATACATTGGCCGTTCTAAATAATCAAATTAAGCACACCCAAAATACTGAAAAGCTATTCGAGTTCGCTGTCAAAAATACAGAAAGGACAGTCAATCTTGTATCGAATTATGCCAATTACCTAGAAAAGCATGGTCAAACAGACAAAGCAGCACAATTGCTCGCTGATATTGACGCTAATAACGACAGAAACCCATATGACTGGCTGGATACAGCAAATCAATACTTAAAAGTTGGGGATTACAGATTAGCACTTAAGTATTTTGAAAAAGCAAAAGAATTAGGTCCTTATCTACATGAAGTACACTTTGGCTTAGCACAAGTTTATGCTCATCATGGGAGAACATTTGAAGCTATAAAAGCACTTGAAAAAGCAAATAGCTTAACTTACGAAGACCCTACAAAGCGCCTATACACAGCTAAGGTGATGACCTTAACAGAATCTAGTGATTGAATAACCTCTAGGTTCACAAGGAGACTGGCTGATTGAGTCGTCGAATTTGGCTGTCAAAATACAACATGCGAGGCAATTGAGCTTTCTTAGCGCCATTAAATATTTGCCTACGGCGTTAAGTTAGCTGCTCGCATAGCGATAGTTATCAAAAGGAGTTATATAGTGCATTGGTTCAAATTGTTAATCTGCTTACTTTTCCTAACCCAAGTAACAGCCTGTCAGTTAACTCAAAGGGGAGACTCGACTAAAAAAACGGATTTGGAACCTTTCCCAGAACTCGACAATAGCTCATTTGAGTCTTTGCCTGTCACGCCAGACAGCGAGTTGTTTGTCCTTACCGAGAAACAAAGAACAGACTTCATCGATTATTACCGAGCGATTGCGAATAGAGACATTCCCAAGCACAAACGGCTATCGAATTACCTAAGTGACAAACTGGATAGGTTTAACTTTTTAGGTGAGACATTTACTGCCACTCAGACATTAAACGAAGGCTCAGGTAACTGCTTGTCACTTGCCATATTAACCACGGCATTAGCCGACAGTGTCGGTCTAAAAACAAAGCATCAAATGATGAACTCTGAGCCTATATATCATAGGCATAGCAATATTATGAAGACATCTGGCCATGTGCGTACTTTTGTTTTCTCAAAAGAAAAAAAAGGCAGAAACGTTCGAAGTGAAGCCGCCGTTATAGACTACTTTCCAGAGATCAAAGAGGTCGCAGGAGAGTTTGTATCGGAAGAAGATTTTATTTCTATGTATTACCAAAACTTAGCTGGAGAAGCGATAATTGCTAAAGACTACGACACGGCATTTTCTTATCTTCAAGAGGCACTCAAGCAAAACCAATACAACCCCTATACACTTAACACGCTAGCGGTTTTACACAATCAAGTTGAACAGCATGAGAATACGAAGAAACTATACGAGTTCGCCATTAACAACACGAAAAAAACCGTTAACCTTGTGTCGAATTATGCCAACTATTTGGAAGCACATGGCCAAGCAGATAAAGCCAAGTCACTGCTGATAGAAATTGAAACCACTGAAGATAGTAACCCATATGAATGGTTGGACATTGCCAATCAAAACCTCAAAGATGGGGAACATGAATTAGCACTACAATATTTCGAAAGAGCATTGGAGTTAGGGCCCTATCTGCACGAAGTACACTTCGGCTTAGCTCAGTTATACTGGCAACAAGGGAATACAGATAAAGCGATTGAGTCACTAGAAAAAGCCAAAGAACTCACACCAGAATATCCTCAAAAACGCTTGTACATCGCTAAAGCAATGACCTTGAGAAAATCTGTTGACTAAATCGTAAATCTTATCGGTGGGCTTTAAATTCTAAGAGAAATTTATTGACTCATCAGACATCATCCACTCAAAAAACGGTTATAATCACGCGCTTATTTTTATAGGCGAGTTACTACGTGTTAGCACTTTTACGAATTCCAGTTATTTTTCTCTACTTTATCGCGGTTAACCTCATACTGATTCTCATTTGCCTTTTTCGCCCTTTCCACAGAAATAATGTCCACATTGCAGGTTACCTATACAGCGGCATGGGGCGCTTAGTCGGCTTGAAATTGGACGTACGAGTGCCTGACAGTGTTAAAACAGGTGGCCCTTATGTCTTTATCTGCAACCACCAAAATAGTTATGACTTGATCACAGTCTGCCGTGCAGCGCAAAGAGGGGTTGTCACTGTCGGTAAGAAAAGCTTGCTCTGGATCCCTATATTTGGACAAGTTTACTGGTTAACCGGCAATATTATGATCGATAGAAAGAATTCCGCTAAAGCACGAGACACCATTAAACTCACAGCCGAAAAGATAAAAAAGAGAAAACTGTCGGTCTGGTTTTTCCCTGAAGGTACACGTAGTTACGGTCGCGGCCTATTGCCTTTTAAAACCGGTGCTTTTCGTATTGCAAAGCTAACCAATGAACCCATTGTTACGGTAAGTGCGAGCAACCTTTCTAAAAAAGTTAAGCTCAATCGATGGAATAATGGCACCGTTATAATCGATATTGCAGACCCTATTGCCATGGACGACAGTAAAGACATTAAGGCGTGGGCTGGTTATTTCCATGACTTGATGAAAAAACGTATCGAAACCATAGATTCAGAAGTCGCTGAGCTGGATAAAGCCAGGTAAACTATCCCCTGTTATTTTCAAAGGTATCGGAATCCCATGAGTGAACAAGACGACATAATGCAAGAATGGCACGAGTTTAATGAAGAAACCGTGCAAGCATTATTGGATGATGGCAGTAAATCTGATGCAGCACATACGATTGAATACCACTTTGCTAGCGCCGATTTTGATAAACTCGAAAAAGCCGCCGTTGATGCTTTTAAAGCAGATTTTGAAGTAGGCGATGCTGAAGAAGTGACACTAGATGATGGTGGTATCGTCTTTTGTTTCGATGCTGTCGTCGAAAGGTTACTTGATGTGGATTTAATTAATCAAGATACCGAAAAGCTCATTGCCATCGCATCAAAACACGATGTTCATTATGACGGCTGGGGAACTTACTTTATTGAGTAGACCCAATATGGGTTCACGTATTTTTTCGATAACATGTCGCCTTATTCTCTTGGATTTAATCATGAGTTTGGCTTTATATCGTTGAGTACCAAGAAGTAACGAGAAGGAGCTTTATATCTCATGACTTCACCTAAAGTGCACTTTTCCAAAGATTACCTTGTCGTTGCACAAAATGCGTCTGGTAGAAACCTAAACGTGCCCGTTTACAAATTTGTCAGCAGTATACCTGGCCCTAAAGTTTATATTCAAAGTTCAATCCATGGCGCTGAAGTACAAGGTAATGTTGTACTGTTCCACCTTTTAAAAGCGCTCCAAAAAGCGCCGCTGAAAGGAGAAGTCACACTTGTCCCGAACTGCAATCCAATAGGCAGTAATTTAAAATCGGGGGAATATACATTAGGGCGATTCGACCCTGTCAATGGACAAAATTGGAATCGTGCTTATCATTATGACCCAGCATTAGTTGCTGATTTCGCGGAAAGAATCGTACCTGATTCGGACACAGATAAAGTCAAAGCAGAATATCGAACACGGCTGCGGGCGTCTATCGATGAAAAATTGAATGATGTTTGGGGATTAGGCCTTGCGCAATGTTTAAATCTTAAATTGCAGCGCATGGCTTTAGAAGCTGATTTGGTTTTAGATTTACATAATGGTCCCGTATCCACAAGACATATCTATGTCCCTGAATATGCCAGAGAATCAGCGAAACACTTTAACTTTCCTCATGTCATTTTAATACCGAACACCTTTGCAGGAGCTTTAGATGAAGCCACTTTTTGTCCTTGGTGGTCGTTGCAAGAAAAACTACAAAGCAAATACCCCGAAACCCAGTGGAACTTTGGCGTAGAAGCATTTACGGTAGAGATGGGATCACAAGAAGTCATCGATTTTGAGACTGGTGCAGCAGATGCCGAAGGCATTTTGTCTTACCTGTCGTATAAAGGCTGTTTTACAGAATTACTTTACACACCTGAGGACATCACTCGGTACGCGGTTTATCTGCGCAACTACAAAACAATGTTTAGTCGATTCGGTGGGATGGTAGAGTACGTTGCCAAACCAGGACAGGCTTTGAAAAAAAATGAGACAATAGCCAAAGTTCTCAATATTGATGAACTTGAAGGCGAACGAGCCACATCAATTATTGAAGCCCCATGCGATCTCATTCCAATATTACACTTCCCATCAGCCAGCGTGTTAAGTGGTACACAATTATACAAGTGTTTTACGAACTACTTTGAACTGTAAACAAAAGTATGAATTGGAGTTACAGAAACTCACTGACATCATCTCAGGTGAGTTTCTATGAAAAATAGGATTGCCCTATAACGGCAACCCCACTCAAAGTGAGTCAATCAGCGTTGATTAGATTCTCATCAATAAGCGACCGTCACTTTATTTATGATTTTCTGCATTCCAGCCACTGGCAGTGATATGGTTTTGAGCAAAATCTTTTGCTGGACGCTCTAGGCTTGTAGCAAGAGAGTCATTCCAACGATTATAAAAACTCATCATCCCAACTAAAGCAAAAACTTCGACAATTGCGTCATCATCGAAATGTTTACGCAACTCAACAAAATCCTCGTCAGTCACTGCATTAGGTGTCGAGTTAGCATGGCTAGCTACACGTAGTAAAACACGTTCGGCTTCAGAAAAACCATCATACGTCTCAAACTCATGAATATGATGGATTTTTTCTAATGGTAGGCCGACTCTATCAGCTAAAGCGGCGTTGTGTGCAATACAGTAATTGCATCCTGCTGCTCGTGACGCAGAATAAGTCACAAGCAAACGCATGTGCATAGACAACCGATCATTGTCTTCCATGCAAACTTGCGTCAGTTGAGCCACGGCTTCCAACAGACCTGGCTTTCTTGCCATCGTGAGGTAATCATTAGGCAGAAATCCAAAGAATTCTTCCAACTCACCAAACATCTCTGAGTACTGTTCCAGCCCTTCTCGTTTTAAAGGTTCTATACGAGGCATTTTATGCTCCTAAATAAAAGTGATGAATGAGACAAGAGAGCTTGCTTACCAAGCTCTCCATTTTGAGGTTTTAGATGTCACTAAACTTTTGATCTTTTTCAGCGAGCCTGACAAGTAGCTCACTTAGCTTCCACCAGTCTTTACCTGATTGCTCGTAAAATGAATTTGACGACTCAACTATGGTGTCTAAACCTATGGACTCGGCGTAATGCATTGGACCACCTCGAAAGCGGGGGAAACCGTAGCCATTTAGCCAAATCACATCTATGTCACTCGCGGATCGTGCAATGCCCTCTTCAAGTATGCGAGCACCTTCATTAACCAAAGCACATATCAGTCGTTGTTGGATTTCTGTATCGGTAATGTTTCGTTGCTTAACGCCTTGCGCTTTTGCTTCATTAACAAATAATTGAATCGCGTCTTGAGAGGTTTGTTTCTTCCCATCCTTATCATAATCGTAAAAACCAGCGCCGTTTTTCTGCCCTAATCGATTATTTTCGACCATGAGATTCGCTGCACGAAAGTAAAGAGGGTCGTCGGGTAGCTGAGCGTATTCTTTACGCGCTTTATAGGCGATATCGATACCTGACATGTCATTGACCGCAAGCGGCCCCATTGCCATTCCCCAATCAACCATCGCCTTATCAATTTGCTCAGGGGTCGCTCCTTCAAGCAACAACATATTCGCTTCACGGCCATAGCAAGCGTACATTCGATTGCCCACAAAGCCGTAACAGATCCCAACCAACACCGATATTTTGCCGATACGTTTGCCTAAATCCAACACTTGGGCAATCGACGTTTCATCCGTTTGATCAGTATGAACAACTTCGAGTAATTTCATGATGTTAGCTGGGCTAAAAAAGTGCATTCCTAATACCCTTTGCGGGTTTGAAACGCCCAGCGCTATGGCTTCAATATCTAAATACGATGTGTTAGTTGCCAGAATAGTTGTTGCCTGACACACGGCATCGAGCTTAGCGAAAATATCTTTCTTCACGCTCAGGTTTTCAAACGCAGCTTCAATCACTAAATCAACATCACTCAGTGCTTGGTAATCACAACTTCCTGTTATATAAGCTAAACACTGTGCCATAGACTCTGATGTCATTCGACCACGATCGACCATAGCTTGGTAACGCTTTTCTATCGCTTTAATACCTTTTAGCAAATTGTCTTGATTGGCTTCGAGTAAGATCACAGATACCCCTGCACTCGCTAGACATATAGCAATCCCCCCTCCCATAGTACCGGCACCAATAACACCAACTGTTTGAATCTTTTCTTCACTTTTTGTAGGAAATTTACCGGCTGCTTTTTCTGCGAAAAAAGCATGGCGCATAGCCAAAGATTGGCTAGAAGCACGGCATGTTAGAAAAAACTCTCGTTCTTTAGCTAAACCTTCTTCAAAAGGTAAATCGACAGCATTTTCTATGGAGTCAACAATACATTGTGGCGCGATCTGTCCACGTGCGCGCTTTGCCAACTTAGAACGCCATTCATCAAATAGGCTTTTTTGTTCATCAGCTAATGTCATTGCAACGCGTGAAATATTAGGTAAAACATCCTGACTAGCCACAATCTCTTTTGCAAACTCGATCGCGCCTTGAGTCAGGTCTTCATTTGTCACCAAGCGGTCTACGAGACCCTGTTCAGCAAAAGATTCAACTTTTACAGGTCGCCCTGACGTTGTGATTTCCAGCGCTGTTTTTATCCCTGCTACACGAGGTAGTAGTTGCGTCCCACCAGCACCAGGAATAAGACCTAAGTTTACTTCTGGTAATCCGACTTTAGTGCCCTCTTGTGCAATCCGATAATGGCACGACAACGCGACCTCAAAGCCGCCACCTAGTACTGTACCGAATAAAGCGGCAATAATCGGTTTGGGACTATCACGCAATTGAGAAAGCACATCAGGAAGGTGCGGTGCCAATGGCGGTTGACCAAATTCAGTAATATCGGCACCCGCAATAAACGTTCTACCTTCACACTGCAAAATAATAACTGCAATGTTGTTATCACCAATCGCTGTTTTGAGCTGTTCAACGATACCTTGCCTTACATCCTGTGATAATGCGTTCACAGGAGGGTTAGACACCGTGAGAAGACCAATATTGCCTTGCACGTTAAGACTTACTGTAGATAGCGTCACAATGAAAATACCTTAAGAATGAAGATTAGAATGTGCGAGGTTGGCTCATTTGAACAACAGGCATGACGTTCGTATATTGGCCGATATCTTCGAGAACCTTATTGTTGCCTTCGCTTTGACTGGCTTTCATAAAGTCTTCTTGCGTATTGAAAGTAAGGTATGCAATGACATAGTAAAGTGCTTTGTGTTTACCCGATGTCACTAAGGCTTCATCAATTTCTATCTGCTGAAGCCCGAAAGGATGATAAATTTCTTTAACCAGTGGTAAATGTTTTGAATAATAATAGTCTTTGTTAAATTCTATACCCTCATTATTAGGATACATAATGGCTACTCTAATCATACTTTATGCTCGTTGTTAGAAGCGCCTTTACTCGTCTCGACGTTAATCCAACCCGCCAAAACGCATGAAAAACTTCGAGGACGCATCGCCCAGTTGCCCATGTGCATTTTGGAGACTGTCTTTTATATAGTCTAGAGAGGTAGGTGCTAGGTTTTTATACAATCTTTTCACTAAATCCTGAGCTTCATAACCAACCCAACCTGTTGGTAAAAGTTCACTTGGTAGATCCGGATCTCTTAATTGAATACGCCTGTAGTCATGAATCATAGAAAGCCTAAGTAAGAAGCTTTCATGCAACGACAGCTTGTCATAGTCAATTTTATTGTTTAAGCGGCGATAGAACGTGAGAAAGTCTCGATAGAAGTCTTCTAACTCAGTGATGTTCCACTTTTGATTGACTAAATCTTTAATCACATTTCGAGAATGCAAGTCATCCATCGAGGCTGAAAAAACAGCGACATCTTTACTGAGTTTCTGTTCAATCAATATTTCATCAAGTGATTTCCTATCAGATGAAGGGTGGGCATATATCCCATTGGTCAGCATATTAAAGCCTTGCCATAGCAAGCTTTTCTTAAACTCTTCGCGTTTCTCTTCAGGTACATTGACTGGCATAACCAGCAACCACTGGCCGTCCCACATAGGCGGCTCTTGCACATAAATACGTCTGGCCACACGTTCATAATGAGACTTAGCAGAATCGGTAAAACAGTAGTAACTCTTTCTACCGATCTTATTGACCTCTAACCAATCACTTTGCGTCAATCGATAAACAGATGTTCTCACTGAACGCTCATTAAAACCCAAACTTTCTAACGCTTGTATTAAGCTCCCGAGCCAAACCCATTCGCCGTGCTGAGAAACGACATCACCAAACAACGTGACCGTCATCGATGTACAACTCACATTGTTATTTTTTACTCGTTCTTTCAAAGAAACTATGACGTTATTGTCTTTACCCAAAATGACACCACTGCAATTAATCGAATTGGCACGAATAGTACCAAAGTCAGTTAATTTAGGTAGGCTAGATGTCTTATCGTTGATCAAAATCAACTTCCACTTCATCCGAAAGCGGGTGAGCTTGGCAACTCAAGATATAACCGGCATCAATTTCGTGCTGTTCTAGGCCATGTGTAATATCCATATCAACTTTTCCTTTGACCAGTTTCGCTTTACAAGTAGAGCAGACACCGGCTTTACAGGAATATGGCAGTTCCATTCCGTTTGTTCGTCCTGCGTCCAATATGTTTTCACCGACTGTCGACAACTTGAATTGAATAGCACGACCATCTGCCCGAACAACAACCTGACTGACCTTAGACTCTCCATATTGCTTTATACGCTCTTGCGCTTTAGCGAGTACTTTCTGAGAATCTTCTGAAGAACTGGTAAACAACTCATAGTGAATCTGTGTTTCCTCCAACCCTTCAGCTCTAAGGCCAATAGAAACCTCAGACATCAACGACTCTGGACCACAAATAAAGACATCATCCGTATTTTTAATATCGATCAACTTATGCTTTTGTAACAAGTACCCTTTCTCATTGTTAATTCTCCCTGAAAGCAAGTCTGAGCCTTGATCTTCTTGGCTCATGATGTTGATCCACTTAAACCTGGATAAGTAGCGATTTTTTAGAAAGCTCAACTCCTCTTTGAACATCATTGAGCTACTCTGGCGATTACCATAAATCAAGGTGACATGACTCAGTGGTTCGAGTGCCAGAATAGATTTTAGGATGGACAAAATAGGGGTGATTCCGCTACCTACAGCGATACACAGATAGCTTTTCTTATTGTCTGAAGATAGCTCTGTAAAAAAAGCGCCCTGAGGTGGCATGACCTCAACTGTATCACCTACGTTAAGATTATCATTGGCATAATTAGACATTAAGCCGCCATCAACCCGCTTTATCCCTACACGAATCTGAGCCTCTGTGACACCAGAGCATATCGAATAAGCACGCCTAATCTCTTCGCCATCAATCGTCATTTTCAAGGTAACGAATTGCCCTTGAGTAAATTGAAATTGCCCTTTTAATTCTTCAGGGACGTCGAATGTGACACATACTGCCGAATCCGTTTCATCGGCTATATTGGCAATGGTAAGAGGATAAAATTTTGTGTCTGTCATGCGTTAACTCCCAATCACTCTTTTCTATTTATTCACGCTAAATACATTTGAAAAAATCAAAAGGCTCCAAGCAGTCGTCGCACTTAAATAATGCTTTGCACGCTGTTGATCCGAATTCACTAATCAATTGTGTTTTGTCTGAGCTACAAAGAGGACATCTAACACCCGCTGAAGGAGTTAGGTGCTTTGCACACCCAAGAGGGCTATCGTTTGGTGGCGCAATACCGTATTCACGCATTTTGGCATGCCCTTGACTGGTTATGTCGTCGGTACTCCATGCTGGAGAAAGCACGACATTAACATGCACGTTACTAAATCCGTTTTTATTCAACTGAATAACAATATCATCCTTCATCGTATCAACTGCGGGGCAGCCGGAATAAGTCGGCGTAATATCAACGAAAACCGTATCATCCTTAAGATCAACATCGCGTAAAATACCGAGCTCCCATATAGACACTACGGGGATTTCAGGATCAGTGACTTGGTCCAGTATATCCCACAGTTCGGGGTAACAAGACTTGAGCCGTAAAACGGTCCGTTCGTAACGTGCCGATGGAATACTGTCAATCAGTTGAGCGACCATTACCACTGACAACCAGGGTAAGACCGATGAACACTTTGCATGACGCAAAGCATATGTCCCAAATGCTCTGTATGATACCCAGAACGTCCACCACGAACGGCCCACTGACTCTGAGGGGTTTCTAAAGTCGCTTCATCTAATACATTAGACACTAAAAGAAGCCATTCATCTTTTAGTGTACTGATATCAGCGGCGATACTTTGTTCAATCAAGCTAGACTCAGCAGGGCAAGGTTCAAATAGCTCCAAGTGATATCCCCACAAATCATTCAACGCACTCTGTATACGCTCATGGCTTTCTTGCGTGCCATCACCGAGCTTTATCACCCAGTCTCGACTTCTTCTCAGATGGTATCTGGTTTCCTTTTCTGCCTTTGTCGCAATAGCTGCTAACGTGTCGTCTTTAGAATTCATCAGCAATGGCAAAAACAAAGAATTAAAGGCATCAACCATAAACTGCCTAGCCATTGTGTAAGCAAAATCACCATTAGGTAATTCACTCAGCAAGTAGTTTTTAAACTCACGGACTCCACGTAAGTAGGCAAAATCATCTTCTGTTTTACCATCTCCAGCTAATTCAGCGGCATAGGTATAAAACATTCTTGCGCGACCAATATAATCAAGTGCCACATTGCTAAGAGCGATATCCTCTTCTAAAAAAGGCCCTTTACTCGTCCACTCAGATAAACGATGCCCCAACACCAGAGAATCATCACCCAGCTGAACGACATAGTCGATCAACGTATTTTTATGTTCATCGTTCATAATATAGGCCTGTGTTATTACATATTGCCGACTTCTTTAGGAAGCGCGTAGTAGGTTGCATGACGATATGGCTTATCATCTGAAGGATCGAAAAACATATCGCTATCGTCTTCCTGAGAAGCGCGAATGTCATCCGATTTGACGACCCAGATACTGACGCCTTCATTACGCCTTGTGTAACAGTCGCGAGCATAGTCAACTGCATGCTCAGCACTTTCTGCATGCAAGCTGCCGACATGTTTATGATCAAGACCTCTTTTAGAACGAATAAATACTTCGTACAGTTTAAGATTTTCAAGCGTCATTATATTGCTCCTATACTGCTGACTTGATTAGGCGCTGCTTTAATTTTTCGTGATATGCATTTTGTGCATCACGAACCCAACACCCTTCTTCATGCGCCTGTACATGATGTTGTATACGTTGCCTATTGCAGTAACCATTGCCATTGATAACGTTGTAAAACTCTTCCCAATCGATCTCACCACTATCGTAATGACCTCGCTCTTCATTCCATTTAATGTCTTTATCTGGATGTTCTAAGCCTAAGAACTCAATTTGAGGCACGGTTTGATCAATAAATTTCTGACGCAAATCATCATTAGTTTCGCGTTTAATTTTCCATTTCATGGATTTTGCAGAGTGTGCGGATTCCGAATCATGAGGACCGAACATCATCAATGCAGGCCAGTAAAAGCGATTCAGTGAGTCTTGAGCCATCTCTCGTTGCTCTTTAGAACCCTTGGCCAACGTCAACATAATTTCGTACCCTTGACGTTGATGGAAACTTTCTTCTTTGCATATACGAATCATGCTCCTAGCGTAAGGTCCGTAAGATGTTCTTTGAAGCGATACCTGATTACAGATAGCGGCACCATCCACTAGCCATCCAATTGCACCAATATCCCCCCAAGTTTGTGAAGGATAATTAAAGATAGAAGCATATTTAGCTTTGCCTGTTTGCAAAGCTTCGATCATTTCAGCTCGGCTAGCTCCTAGCGTTTCGGCGGCACTATAAAGATAAAGGCCATGCCCAGCTTCATCTTGAACTTTTGCCAACAACACAGCTTTTCGTCTCAAAGATGGCGCACGTGTTATCCAATTCCCCTCAGGTTGCTCACCTATCACTTCAGAATGTGCATGCTGAGAAATCTGTCGAATGAGATTCTTGCGATAGTCTGCTGGCATCCAATCTTTCGGTTCAATTTTATATTCCGAATCAATTTTTTTCTGAAATGCATCTTCTAATGCTTGTTCATTCATCTTGATACAGCCTTCATTCTAATATGCTAACTAAAGCGACATAAAAACATGATACACAATAAATAATTTTAATCAACATAATGTATCATTTTATTTGCGTATTTATATTCTCTTTTTTCGTATCGATTTAAACACGCTCAATAATGAGAGCAATTCCTTGGCCGACACCAATACACATCGTGCATAATGCATATTGACCTTTCACTCTGTGTAACTGATGCATAGCTGTCATTATCAATCGAGCACCGCTTGCACCTAAGGGGTGACCTAAAGCGATTGCACCTCCATTAGGGTTCACATGTGCTGCATCATCGGGTAACCCAAGATCACGCAAAACCGCAAGCCCTTGAGAAGCAAAGGCTTCATTTAATTCGATGACATCCATTTGCGCCAACGTTAACCCTGTTTGAGCTAATACTTTGCGGGTAGCCGGTGCTGGTCCAAACCCCATAATACGAGGCTCAAGTCCAACAGTAGCCATACCAACAACTCGCGCTTTTGGTGCTAATGAATGCTCAGTAACAGCCTGCTCCGATGCCACAATAAGGGCCGCCGCGCCATCATTAATACCAGAAGCATTACCTGCAGTTACTGAGCCGTTTTGTCTAAAAAGGGTAGGTAGTTTAGCCAAGGCCTCCATTGACGTTTGGCGTAAATGTTCATCACGTAAAAACTCTATCGGTGGCATCTTTCTTCGGGGGATCTGCACAGGAACGATTTCCGCGTCAAACCACCCCAACTCTTGCGCTCTTGCTGCACGTTGCTGGCTTCTTAACGCAAAAGCGTCTTGATCTTCTCGACTGACAGCAAACTGCTCGGCAACGTTTTCTGCTGTTTCTGGCATTGAATCAACACCATATTGCTCACGCATCAGCTTATTGACAAAGCGCCACCCCATAGTTGTATCAAAAATTTCAGCTTTACGACTGAACGCACTTTCTGCTTTACCCATAACAAATGGAGAACGAGACATCGCTTCAACACCACCAGCAATCGCCAAATCAATTTGGCCACTCAATATGCCTCTAGCAGCAGTCCCCACGGCATCGATACCAGATCCACATAAGCGATTAATAGTCATTGCAGACAGCGACATAGGCAACCCTGCTAAAAGCGAACTCATACGAGCAATATTACGATTGTCTTCACCTGCTTGATTGGCACAGCCGTAGTAAATGTCATCTACTTTTTCCCAATCAACGTCTGGATTACGTTCCTTCAGAGCTCTTAGTGGAATGGCCCCTAAATCATCAGCTCTAACACTAGATAGAGTGCCGCCGTAACGGCCAAATGGTGTTCTGATTGCATCGCATATATAAGCATTTTTCATGAAGAGGTTTCCCGTTTATTCGAAGGTAAAACAAATTGATTAATACGTGCTGAGCTTCCCATAAAAAAAGCAATAAGCTGGTCATCCTGATTGACAATTTCGACTTGATATACACCACTGCGACTCCCTTGATGTACCGCTGTAGCAGAAGCTGTCAGCAGATCGTTAAGATAAGCAGGACGTATAAAATCAATCGTGCAGTGCGCTGCAACAGCGGCTTGGTTTTCTGAATTACAAGCAAAAGCAAAGGCTGAATCTGCTAACGAAAAGAGCTTTCCTCCATGACAGGTTTGATGCCCATTGAGCATCTCTTTCGTTACCCGCATAGATACTGTAGATTGCCGATGCATCGCTTTTTCAATTTTCATGCCCATGCTTTGAGATGTATTGTCATTGGCATACATCAACTGAGCACAGACTTGCGCAAGTGAGTCAGCTTGATTCAACGACATTTTTACACCCCTTTAAAGTTTGGTGAGCGCTTTTCAAGAAATGCATTCACACCTTCTTGGTAATCTTGAGAACGACCTAACTCACGCATAGCTGACTTTTCTAGTTCCAGTTGCTCAGACAACGGATTGACAAAGCTTTGATTCATGAGTTTTTTGATACGCGCCAGCGCTCTGGTGGGTTGAGAAGCCAGATGTGTTGCAAGATCATTGGCTTCCTGCATGAGCAACGCATCGTCACAGCACTGCCAAATCATGCCCCACTGCTCAGCCTTTTCGGCCGGCAATTTACCCCCTAACATCGCTAAAGCTTTCGCTCTTGCCAAACCAACCATACGTGGTAAATGCCAAGTCCCTCCTGAGTCAGGTACTAATCCGATCTTGCTAAAGGCTTGGACAAAACTGGCCGAGCGTGCAGCTAAAACAATGTCACATGCCAATGCAATACTTGCCCCAGCACCCGCAGCGACCCCGTTAACAGCACATACAACTGGCTTATCTAATGAGGTTATCGCCTTAATCAGCGGGTTATAATTCTTCTCTACCGACTCACCAAGATCTGGAGGTGAATTATCGGCACTCACAGCTCTATCATTTAAGTCTTGGCCTGCACAAAACCCTCTACCAGCTCCGGTTAAGAGAAGGCATCGAACATCACTATTTTCCCTAGCATGTTTGAGCGCCTGCTTTACTTCGTCATGCATCACTGCATTGAAACTATTCAAAGAATCAGGTCGATTAAGGATTAAGGTCGCTACACCTTGATTGGTATAATATTCAATAGTTTTAAACGTCATTTTTCGGTACTCTTTTCATAAATGTTGCGTGAAGAAATACGCAGCCAAAGATGTCATCAATAGCCTTAATTAATAGGCAATAAGGAAACCAATGCCCTTTTATGCACTTGAAAACCTAGTCCCTGCCGTTGACAAAACTGCATTCATTCACCCCACTGCCGTATTGATTGGCGACGTCATTATTGGGCCACACTGCTACGTTGGGCCTAACGCTTCTCTTAGGGGCGATTTCGGTCGTATTACCATGCTTGAAGGGAGCAATGTTCAAGACAATTGTGTGTTGCATAGCTTTCCAGAAAAAGATTGCCTTGTTGAAGAAAATGGGCACATAGGACACGGCGCCATCCTGCATGGCTGTCTTGTTCAACGTAATGCACTGATTGGTATGAATGCTGTTGTCATGGACGGTGCAATCATTGCGACTGAATCTTTTGTTGCGGCTTCTGCATTTGTCAAAAGCGGGTTTGAATGCGAACCGAGAAGCCTTATTGTCGGCAGCCCTGCTAGTGTAAAACGCAGCTTGTCTGAACAAGAAGTAGCATGGAAAACAAAGGGCACTCAGGAATATAAAGTCTTGAGTCAACGTTGTTTGAAAAGTTTGAGAGAAGTTCAGCCTTTGACCGAACCTCAACCTCAACGCCCTCGCTTCAACAGCAGTGAACATAAGCCTAAATCATCAACTTGATTGGCTTCAATCAGCTTTACGTTCAACAAGCGTCATGATGTCATAGAGTGCAACCACTTCATCGTTCTGGTTATAAACCTCAACATCCCACACGACGACACCTGTTGCTCTTGTCTCATCAGGCCTTTTAGTTTTCTTGATTTTTTGTTTTACCGTAATTTTGACTTGAATGGTATCGCCGATACCTACAGGCTCAATAAAACGTAAATTTTCCAAACCGTAATTCGCTAGTACGGGCCCTGGAGAAGGTTCAACAAACATACCTGCGGCTGCCGAAATAACAAAGTAACCATGTGCTACCCGCTTACCAAACAACGAATCCTTTGCCGCCATTTCATCAAAATGAGCATAGAAATGATCACCCGATAAACAACCAAAATTGACAATATCTGCCTCACCTACAGTCCGGCGATGCGTTGTTAAACTCTCTCCAATTTTTAGCTCTTCAAAATACTTTTTAAATGGATGCGTTGGGTCGCTATAGGTTTTAGCACCCTTAGAATACTCTCGCGTAATCGCCATGATAGAAGAAGGCGAACCTTGAATTGCCGTCCTCTGCATATAGTGTTTTATCGCTCTTATACCACCAAGTTCCTCACCGCCACCGGCTCGCCCTGGTCCGCCATGCACTAAGGCTGCCAATGGAGAACCATGACCCGTCGATTCCTTTGCACAATCTCTATTGAGCACCAACATGCGGCCATGGTACGCAGCCGCACCTAAGACAATCCGACGTGTCTCCTCGTCGTCATAAGTCACCACTGAACCAACCAAACTACCTTTACCTAGAGCAGCAATTTCAATGGCTTCGTCTATGCCGTTGTATGGCATTAGGGTACAAACAGGTCCAAAGGCTTCTATTTCATGGGGAGCGTTAACTTCTTTAGGGCTATCGCACATTAAGACAGTGGGTGGATAGAAAGCGCCACTGTTGGCGTCGGCACCAGTGACATCAAATTCAGCATCATTCCCACCAACTAAAACGTCACAATGTTGAGCCAATAGAGCAACGTTTTCTTTCACATCTTCACGCTGGGATAAGCCCACCAAAGATCCCATTCTGACGCCTTCAACCTTAGGGTCACCTATAGTGATTTTAGCCAGCGATTGCTTCAACGCCTCTGCAACATCATTTATTTTGTCTGCAGGCACTATCGCACGACGTATTGCCGTGCATTTTTGGCCTGCTTTTACCGTCATTTCGCGTGTGACTTCTTTAATGAACAAGGTAAATTCAGGGTCTTCAGGTTGAACACTCTCACCTAAAATACTGCAATTTAGTGAATCTGCCTCCATGTTAAAAGGTACGCTATTGGCGACAATATTAGGATGTGTTTTTAATTTTCGCCCCGTCGATGCAGAGCCGGTGAAGGTAACGCTGTCCTGTTCATTCACTAAATCCAACAAGTTACCAACGCTACCGCAGATCAATTGAACAGCGCCATCAGGCAATAGTTCAGAATCAATGATCTCTTTAACCATAACTTCAGTTAAGTAGGACGACACCGTAGCAGGTTTAACAATAACCGGCACACCTGCAATTAAACTAGGTGCAATCTTCTCTAGCATGCCCCAGCAGGGAAAGTTAAAGGCATTGATGTGTACAGACACCCCGAGTTTAGGGGTCAAGATGTGGCGACCAATAAAACCGCCCTTAGCAGATAATATCTCTGGCTTACCTTCAACTAAGAAAGGCTCGTTAGAGAGCTCCCGTCTAGCCATACTTGAGTAGCTTAGCATCGTGCCAATACCCCCCTCGATATCTATCCAGCTATCTACTTTTGTCGCTCCAGTGCACGCTGAAACATCATAGAATTCCTCTTTTTTTGACAACAAATGTAAGCCAAGTTTCTTAAGCGCTTCTGCACGCTCATGAATAGTCATAGCTCTGAGTGCCTGGCCGCCTACTTTGCGCCCATATGTTACGACTTTGTCAAAATCGACACCCTTAGAACTCACTGAGCACATCACATTACCTGAAACAGCGTGACGTACCTCAGCACCCTCTTCAGTTCCTTCTAACCACTGACCATATACAAAACTTTTTGTCTTCATTGTAGAGTACCTTTGATTCTCTTTTTCAAGAACACTTGTGAAGTAAAAGATAATATTATGATACACATATGTTGCACTTAATCAATATTTATGTATC
The DNA here is from genome assembly GCA_964640795.1 of uncultured Pseudoalteromonadaceae bacterium. GTDB lineage: Bacteria > Pseudomonadota > Gammaproteobacteria > Enterobacterales > Alteromonadaceae > M269. The sequence goes on from CAZXIN010000005.1 coordinate 89,982, forward strand.
ATATAAATCAAACAACGATGAGAAACCCTACTAAAATGTGGGTGACTCGAACCAAACTTTAAATCGTAAAAGTTAAAGAGGATTGGAACATGCCAGAGCTCAAAGCAGGACTGGATGCAATCGAAACAGCCAGTACGGACAACCTAAGATCCATACAATTAAAAAGGCTTAAAAAAACGCTTAATCACGTTTATGCAAATTCACCTGTCTATAAGAAGAAGTTTGATGCGCATGGTGTACATCCAGACGATCTCAAGACATTGGACGATCTTCGCCTTTTTCCGATGACGACCAAAGCAGACCTAAGAGACAACTACCCATTCGGCATGTTTAGCCTTCCCATGGAACAGGTTGTTCGCGTTCATGCTTCTAGTGGCACGACAGGTAAACCAACTGTTGTAGGTTATAGTCAAAACGACATAGACACATGGGCCAATATTGTCGCTCGTTCAATCTATGCCGCGGGTGGTAGGCCTGAAGACAAAATACATATTGCTTATGGCTATGGGTTGTTTACTGGGGGCTTAGGTGCTCACTATGGGGCTGAGAGATTAGGATGCACAGTTATCCCGATGAGCGGTGGGCAGACAGAGAAACAAGTTCAACTCATAAAAGATTTCGATCCTGACCTTATTATGGTGACCCCTTCATATATGCTGAATATTGCCGACGAAATGACAAAGCAAGGTATTGATCCCCAAAGCATTGCATTACGCACCGGTATATTTGGTGCAGAACCTTGGACTGAAATGATGCGCAAGGAAATGCAAGACCGGCTATCAATGAACGCTGTCGACATTTATGGATTATCGGAAGTAATGGGGCCTGGCGTTGCGCAAGAGTGCATAGAAACAAAAGATGGCCCAACAATATGGGAAGATCATTTCTATCCAGAAATTATTGATCCCGCAACAGGAGAAGTACTACCAGATGGTGAGGAAGGTGAACTCGTCTTTACCAGTCTGACTAAAGAAGCTATGCCTGTCATTCGTTACAGAACACGTGATCTTACAAGACTACTCCCAGGAACAGCTCGCACCATGAGGCGAATGGGGAAAATTACTGGTCGTAGTGATGATATGTTGATCATTAGAGGCGTTAATGTTTTTCCTACACAAATTGAAGAACAGATATGCAGTATTAAAGGCTTATCACCACACTATCAAATTGAGCTCAGCAAAAAAGGCAACATGGACAACATTAAAGTCCTTGTTGAAAAGCAGCCAGAAACAGTGGCGCACTCCGTTGAAGAATTGCACAAAGAGCTAAGCCACAAGATCAAAACCTATATTGGCATTTCATCGTCAATTGAACTCACTGAACCGGGCACTTTGCCGCGCTCTGAAGGTAAAGCAAAACGAGTGATTGATAAACGCTGACAATTTATTGAGTCCCACGGTCCGGAACCTGTCGTTTTATTTTGAGGAAGTTTATTTATGCAGCAATATAATATGGTTATCAATGGTGATGTCATCACCTCTGAGCAATTTTTTGACGTCATCAACCCGGCAACTGGAGAAGCTTTTGCACAATGCGCTTCCGCCAACAAAGCCATTGTCGATAAAGCAGTAAGCTCGGCTAAGGCCGCATTTCCTGCTTGGCGAGACACAGAAGATAAAGAAAGAGTCCGCCTTGTTAATGAATTAGCTCAGGTTTTAGAAAAGAACATGCCCGAATTGATGACCCTTATTACAAAAGAGTCAGGTAAGCCTCTAAACGGACTTAACGGCATAGGCTCAGGTATGGAGCTAGGCGCATCGATTGCGTGGACACAAGTGACCGGCATGTTACCGATACCTGTTGATACAATTCAGGACGATGATGTAGCAAAAGTTAATGTTTTCAGAAAACCTTTAGGTGTTGTCGCTTCCGTTACCCCGTGGAATTGGCCCCTCATGATCGCCATTTGGCATGTCATGCCAGCACTGAGAACGGGCAATACAGTCGTCATTAAACCATCTCCGTTAACACCTGTAGCAACAACACGTTTCGTTGAGTTAGCCAACACTATTTTACCCTCTGGAGTTCTCAATGTTGTTAATGGTGAAAACGACGTTGGTGTGGCATTAACATCACACACCGATGTTGCCAAAATCATTTTTACAGGTTCAACAGCAACAGGTAAAAAAATCATGCAAGTGGCCTCCGCTAACTTGAAACGACTAACACTCGAATTGGGTGGAAACGATGCAGGCATTTTGTTACCCGATTTTGATATTGAAAATAACCTAGAAAAACTATTTACTGCTTGTTTTCACAACAACGGGCAAACTTGCGCCTGCCTTAAAAGGCTCTATGTTCACGACACCATTTATGATCAAGTTAGCCAAGCATTAGCCAACAGAGCTAACACAATAAAAGTAGGTGATGGATTAAATGAAGACACTGAGCTAGGCCCAGTACAAAACCCTATGCAGCTAGCCAAAGTTAAGGAGTTAACAGACGACGCCATAAGTATCGGTGCCAAATTGCTAGCTGGAGGGATAACACTTGATAATTCAGGCTTCTTCTTCAAGCCAACGATATTCTCTGACATAACGGACGGCAGTAGGCTGGTCGATGAGGAGCAATTTGGCCCCGTACTCCCCATTATTCGTTATAGCGATATTGATGAAGTTATTGAACGCTCTAATAAGAATGAAGCCGGCTTGGGTGGCTCAGTATGGTCTTCAGATATCGAAAAGGCACAACAAGTTGCGAGTCGCATGGAAACAGGAACTGTTTGGATAAATGATCACGGTGCTGTACAACCTGATGCCCCTTTTGGTGGCGTTAAACAGTCAGGCTTTGGCACAGAGTTTGGCGAAGCCGGTCTTGAAGAATATTTATCATTACAAACAATAAAAGTCTGCAAGTAAGGTTAACCACTCTCCCCACTCGCCGGGTACGTATAGTGCTCGGTTTTTTCAAATCTCTAAAATGTACTTATAGCACGACTTAAGTTGTTTACGCCTCTTATCCCATCACACCGGCCGTATTAGCCCTAATTGAATGAACACCTTGAGACAAAGCTACTCAGCCAAATTGAGTAGAATGCTAAAATCCTACATGACGAATATAAAGTGCATTACCCTCTGTTGCGCCACCCTGCCCTCTTTACAAAAAATAAGGGCTGCATCCGTTAATTTTGAGGATTAATGTCATAACAGTATCAATTGCCATCGTGAATATGGGTAACCAAGCCTAGAAAGTTCTTATTGGGGCATTCTGATATGAAGGAAGGTTATAATCACTATCATAATAAGTTGCGTAATATCATCCCTGCCTCTTGTTAAACGAGAGCAAAATACTGGTTACGAATTGATTAAGGGTTAAAAAACATAGGGACATCTAGCATGAAGAAAAGCAAAAGGCCCAAACAGGGCCTTTAGAATTGTAGTAACAAGCTTAAATTAAACATTCATTCCTTGAGTCCGCCTAACTGTCTAAATCACCTATCTCGATGACTTGTTCAACATCGCTGTCTTCTTCAAAGCTCGCATCGAAACTAGATTCAACTGGCTTTTGATGCTTTCTATTTAACATCAACTTTAAAACATCAGGGCGAGAATAGTGTCCAACAGGGTCGGCAAACGATTTAGCGATTGTAATTGCCGTAAAATTAAGTTCAGCAAACAATATCCCTTCTTCGTCATGCGCCAAGCGTTCGCACATTGGACTACCGTCTGGTGCGTAAATCTGCGCATAACCACCGCCGACGTCAATGAGCTCAGCTTGACTGTCATTCTCAACCATTAAGTCGTACATCTCTTGGGATACCATTCCACATGGCGCCAATACAAAACATTGACCTTCTAATGCGTAGACTTGAGAGGCCGCCATATTGGCGTGTGCACCTAATGCATAGGCTTCCTTATAAGTACTGAATGAGGGCCAGGCAGCAACATGAACCTGCTCGTGCATACTGTACATAGCGAATTTCGACAATGGTTGGATATGCTCCCAACAACATAGCTGTCCAACTCTACCTATTTTGGTGTCAAATACATCGAAGTCACTTCCGTCTCCATCGCCGTAGACTGTTCGCTCCATGTGGGTTGGTTTTAACTTCCGGCGTGCTTGTAATAGTTGCCCCTGATCATCGATCAGTATTTGTGCAATATACAAAGAGCCATGATCCCTTTCGCTCATACCAGATGAAACAAAAATTTCATTATCTTTTGCAGCTTGAGCAATCCGTTGAAACTCTGGGCTACCTATCACCAAGCTGTTCTCATGATACTGCTCGAAATACTTGATGTTGTGTGCTGTCGGTGACAACCAAATCCACCAAGGGTAACCAGGAAACCAACATTCCGAGAATGCAATTAACGAAGCCCCTTCTTCAGCGGCTTTCTCAATGAGTGTTATCGCTTTATCAATACACCCATTTAAATCCATAAATACCGGTGCGGCTTGAACAACCGCTACTTTCACTTTCTTGCTCATAATATCTCTCCAAATTAATAATGAGATACGGCCATCAAAAAATCGTCATATCTCAAGAAACATGATTTTTAGAACTTGTATCTCACCGTGACACCGTATTCTCTTGGACGATTAAAGCGTGCTTCATGGAAGCCCAAACCAAAATTGGAGTTACCACTTTCGATAATGCGGCGATCGGTTAAGTTTGACGCAAAGAGAACAACATCGAGGTCATAATTAATCGTGTAAGTCACTGACGCATTAACAATTGAGTTAGCGTCCTGAAACAAAAATGGGGAGTTTTGTGAGTCGTTAAAGATATCATCCGTAAAGGTATAGTCGAGACGAGCGGCTATCTCATTATCACCAATTGCTTTGCGGTACTCTAAACTCGCATTGACGGTGTGCTCAGGCGTATTAACTAGTGCTGAATCCTCAGTTATCGCCAGTGCCAGACCAGGCACTTCATTTACACTGGTATACTCTGCATCAATATAGCCATAGCCAAACTCAAACAATAAGTCGGAAGTCAGTAACGCATTAACTTCTAATTCCAGACCTTGGATTGTTGCTTCACCTGCGTTAGCAGTAACCGGACCACCCAGCGTATCAAAGAAGGTAACTTGTATTTCTGAGTAATCGTTGTAGAACAATGCACCATTAATTCTTAAGCGCTTACTATCGTTTTCCCACTTCACCCCAATCTCATGTGAATCAAGCAATTCTGGGTCAAAAGCCAAAGGCTCTGGTACGGGAGCAACATACCGATTAACGAAACCACCACTTTTAAAGCCTTGTGAAAAGCTGTAGTAAAGTAACGTGCCACCTTCAAGTATGTAATCAGCGCCGAATTTATAGGTCGTTTCTTCAAAGGTATCGTTCGACACACCACTACCGTTGCCTATCAAAGGAAGCAAACCAGGTTCAAATGTTCCATCCCTTGTCACTGCACCCGGGAAGAAAGGTAGAGGGTTAATGTCAAAAACACCGTTACTGACATCACTAAAATTACCACCGACGAATTGACTAAAGTTGAACTCTTTGTCATCTATCGTATGACGCACACCCCCAGTAATATTTAGCTGATCGGTAGCGGCCCAAGTCCCCTGAAAGTAATAAGCTTCACTGCCATTATCAACAAGCGCTAGGTTCGTCAAAGCGGCTTCAAAAGCGACAGAGAAGCTGGGATCCACTAACGCAAGAGGAACAAAGACATTGTCTTCACCTTCCTCATCAAATTGGTAGATACCTCCTACATATTTGAATCTACCGACGTCTCCTGTGATTTGTAATTCATGACTGATTTGTCTTACGTCATAGTCGGGATTAATAATAGAGGTAATTTGGAAAGGGGCATTGTCTGAATCGGACGCAAACGTTGCCTCCGTTTCCCTTAATGAACCGATATATTTAATTTCAAAGTTATCGCCAAGGTAACTCGCTATGAAGGAGTACCCTTCGGCATCAACTGTACTAAAATTTTCACCGTCAGCGAAAGTCACGTCGACATCTTCACCAACGACAAATTGTTGTAAATCTGCAATGCCTGCATCAATGGCTTCTGGTATTGAAAGCTCAGGAAATCTCAATATGGAGTTAGCCGACGTACCTGCACCAAATTCGGTGGCAGTAAAACCTACGGCAACACCAGGGGCACTTTCATCATCGTAGTCAGTTAAATCAAAAGAAAGCTGAAAGTTCCATTTTTCGCTGGGTTCATAAAAGAAAGACCCTCTAAAGGCTAAACGATCCTGCCCGCCTAAAGTATCACCTACAAGCACGCGATCAACGTAGCCGTCCCTATCTTTTTTAGATACAGCAAATGTAGAGAAAAACGTGTCGGAAAACGGTATATCAATCGAGCCACGAAAATCTCGACGATCGAAGTTACCTAAAGTCAATTGAACACTGCCTGCAACTTCATCATAAGGCTTTCTGGATGTAATATTAATCGCACCACCTATGGTGTTACGTCCAAATAGAGTACCTTGAGGCCCTCTTAAGACTTCAATACCAGAAACATCTAAGACGTCTAATACGCCGCCAATGGAACGTGAAACATAAATACCATCAACATAGGTCCCCACACCGGGATCCGTAGTTAAACTGAAGTCCGTATTCCCGATGCCACGAATAAAAACGGCAGCAGCACTTGATGCCCCGCCGATGGGTGATTGCGTATCAAAGACTAGGTTCGGGCTGAATGAGGCCAACTTAGAGATATCATCGATGCCCTTTCTATCAAGTGCATTGGGTGTAAAAGCGGTAACAGCAATAGGCGTTTCTTGAAGAGGCTCAACGCGTTTCTGTGCACGAACCTCTATCACTTCCAACCCTGCATTTTTTTCTGTGCTTTCATCCTCTTGTGCATGCAATGCCATAGATACACTTAAGCAAAGCATTGAAACGGAAAAGCGTATAGGTGTTAATCTATTTTTCATGGCACTCTCATTATTCAGTTGAAATAAGTGAGCTAAAATTAAACAATTAATTTAATTAGCGCCATGACTGATAGGGAACTATTCCTTGCATATTTAAGAATTTTAATATTTAATTAAGCTAATATAAAAGGTAAGCAAAAAGCAATTAATTTTAAATAGAATAAAAAGAAATAAAATACTTATTAGCGGTAGCATTAAAATGAACTTTTTAATTTCTGACGGTTATAAAAAAACAACGAAGGATATAAAAAAGACAAAAGAAAGGTTTGATTACTGGCAAAGTATGATTAGCGAGGAGTTTGTTGAACTTGATTTTGAAACACCTCCTGAAAAACCTTTTCAGGGAGAAATAAAAGGTGGGGTTTTTCTAGAAAAATTACGATTTTCTGAAGTTATCGCCACACCTCAAACTGTTAAAAGAAAAAAAAGCCAGATCAATAGAAATTCGGAAGAAGAATTTCTCCTTAGTTTTCAACTTGATAACGTCGGTGTCGTTAGACAAAATGGACGAGAAGCTATTTTAACACCGGGAACTTTTGCCCTTTATGACAGCACCGAGCCCTATAGCTTATCTTTTAAAGACAGCTTTCACCAAATCGTCATCCAAATTCCTAAAGATGTATTAAGGCAAGAACTGGTTCACCCTGAAAGGTATACAGCAGTTAAAATGTCTGGCCATGCTGGTATGGGCGCTATCCTTACAAATTTTGTTTTTTCATTAGCCAAAGAATTTCATTGTATAAATCACGAACTGTTAGGTTTATCAGATAACTTGAACAATATGATAGCGATGACATTTAGCACTGGAAACGCACTAAAAAAAGCGGATAAGAATTCGTTAGTCAAAAAGTCTCTGATTGAAAGAGTCTATCGTTATATTGATAACAACTTACTCTCCCCGTCATTAACAAATAATAGTATTGCCGCATCACAAAATATTTCGACAAGATACCTTAATAAAATATTTGAGAGTGAAGAAGAAAGCATTCACAATATTATTATGAACAAGCGACTCGAAAAAGCATTAAACTTATTAAAATGCAAAGACTACAAATACCATAGTGTAGAGTCTATTTCTTTTTCGGTTGGATTTTCTAGTGCAGCGCATTTCTCAAGAGTTTTTAAAAAGAGATTTAACTTCAACCCAAGTGAAATAAGAGGCAAGAAATAATAAAACTTTTATTATTTCTTTATTTCTTTATTCCTTTATTCCTTTATTCCTTTATTCCTTTATTCCTTTATTCCTTTATTTAAAAGGCTATGAATTCATCCATTAAATAGCATAACCTTTTATCATAAAAAATATTAAGCTAGCGACTAGTTCTAGTGACATCATTAATTGAGCGGGCATATTGATTACGCTCAATCACAAAGTGTCGAATATCTTCCACGTCAGACGTCGATAGCTCTTTGCTAAAACCAACCATTCCCCTAGACTCCAACGCTCCATCATAAACTATACCTTTCCATGCAAGATCACTGGATGCTAGTGGTGAATACCTTAAGTCAGGCGTCACACCACCACCGACAGCACCCGTTCCATGACAGGAAGCACAATAAGACTCGAACACTTTATGCCCACGTTCGACCCTTTTTTTATCTATCTCTAGGTTTGTGTAATCTGGAAGGTTTCTCGGTTTATCCAATATTTTAGGTAGAGACGCCTGACCGCCGAGTTTAAATGTCAGTAGTCGACTACGATTCACTGGATCAGGATCAGAGTCCAATGCTAAAGGCCCTGTCAGCAAAGGAAATATTCCCCCCCAACCTGCAGACACAGTGACGTATTGCTCACCATCGATTGCATAAGTGATAGGTCCTGCGACAATACCTGTTTGAGCAGGGAACTCCCATAACTTTTCGCCCGTTCGAGCCTGGTAAGCGTTAAAGAAGCCAGTTGCGCTGCCTTGGAATACTAAATCTCCTGCAGTAGACAACACACCACCATTCCACATACCGGGATATTGCACACGCCACACTTCTTTTTGTTGAACAGGATCCCAAGCCGCTAAATGCCCTTTCGTTGCATCTTTAATCGATTGCACTATCGCGGGATCATCCGGAAAACCAGCAACACTAAGATCAACGCCCAAATTCACAGCCAGTTGTTTCGCTGAAAAATCGTTATCCGTAGCGTATGGGAAAGCAAGCTCTTGTGCCGGGAAATAGACGAGACCGGTATCGGGATTAAACGACATTGGGTGCCAATTATGTCCACCAGCCCAAGCAGGGGTTACTAAAGACGGTTCATCTGACAACCAATACTTTGCTTCATCATTGATAATGGGTCGTCCTTCATCATCAATACCACTCGCCCAATTGACAGGGACATAATTCTCAGCCGATATGAACTCGCCTGTTTGCCTATCTAAAACATAGAAAAACCCGTTCTTCGGTGCCTGCATAATAACTTTTCTTTCTTTACCCTCAATGGTCAGTTCCGCCAAAATCATATGCTGTGTAGCGGTATAGTCCCAACCATCCATCGGTGTTGTTTGATAGTGCCAAACATATGCACCGGTATCGGCATTGAGGGCAACAATAGACGACACAAACAAGTTGTCACCTTCGCTGTCTGTGCGTAGTTTAGGATTCCAAGGACTCGAGTTACCAACGCCGATATACAATAAATTCAGTGCTTCATCGTAGGCCATCGAATCCCAGACAGTGCCTCCGCCGCCTAGCTTCCAGAATTCGCCATTCCAAGTCTTGATGGTCTCGTCGTGAATGGGATTGTCTTGTGGTTTATCTGGGTGACCAGGGACAGTATAAAATCGCCAAACTTGCTCGCCAGTGTTTTCATCATAAGCGGAAACATATCCCCTAACGCCAAATTCAGCACCACCATTTCCGATAAGGACTTTCCCATTCACAATACGTGGAGCCCCAGTAATGGTGTAGCTTTGAGTCGTATCAGTTGTTTGGACTGACCAAACCTCTTTACCCGTTTTAGTATCCAGTGCAATCAGTCGCCCATCGTAAGCGCCGATAAACACCTTACCATTGGAGTATGCCAGCCCTCTATTAACTGGACCGCAGCATCCTTTTATGGCAAACGCTTTGTCGACTTTTGGATCAAAATGCCACAGCTTTTCTCCAGTAACTGGGTTAAGTGCAAAAACATGACTCCACGCTGCCGTTGTATACATCACACCATCGACAACAAGTGGTGTTGCTTCTTGTCCCCGACCTTCTGGCAAGTCAAAATACCAACTCAACGATAAGTTCTTAACGTTTTTGTCATTGATATTCGTCAATCGACTAAACCGCTTTTCATCGGCACCTTTACCTGTTTTCCTCCATTCACCTTCACTGGACGAATCTGTTTGTTCAACAAGTGATTGATTTGCTACTTGTTCTTCGGCATTTCCGCAAGCACCTAAAATAGTAACTACTATCGTCATTGTAAAAAAACGAAGCACGTTCATAACCAACCTCATGTCAATCGTATAACTCATGTTAAAAATAAATATCATCCTAAACTGGAGACTGCTGCCTATAACGCAGCAGTCTCTCAACGATTAGAATGCATATTGAACCGTTAAATAAAACTCTCTGCCTCGGTTAAAACCACCTTCAACAAAGCCAACGCCAGGCTGACTAAAACCAGTAAAAATAAAGCGCTCGTCAGTTAAGTTGATAACACCACCTATCACAGACCAATCTGCATTAGGCGTTGTGTACGTTGCAGATAACCCAACTAAACCAAAAGACTCTTGAAATAACAACGGATCATTTTCAGCATCATTAAAGTGATCGTCTTTCCAAACATAGTCAGCGTGCAGTCTTAGTTCACCGCCATTATTAAAATAAACAAAGTAATCACCAGCAACATTAAATGAGTTTTCCGGAATATTCGCAAACTCATTGTCTATCGTAATCGTCGCATTAGGATCTGTTATTTCAATAAACTCAGCATCGATATAGGAATAACCCGCATTAATCTGAAAATCATCAGTAAGGAAAGCCGTCAATTCAACTTCAAATCCGTTGATTTCAGATTCACCCGCATTAACCGTAATGGGCGTAACACCCTCTTGGTTAGTCACTTGTAAATTAGTGTAGTCTGTCGAGAACAAGGCGGCATTAATTCTGACACTTGAGAAGTCTATTTTTGCCCCTACTTCAACGGTTTCTGCTTCTTCTGGTTCAAATGAGCGTACACCTTGCTGCGGATCAACAGTCCTACCTGTAAACCCACCAGACTTGAAGCCCTGTGAGAATGAAGCATAAGTGAAGAGTTGTTTGTTCCAACGATAGTCAACACTTAAACGCGGCGAAAAGTCAGTAAAGTCAGCGGAGTCTTCATCAATCAGTAATATTTGTGGATTAACCCCTAGAGTGACGTGAGTCGGACGATATTCCTTTTCGTCTTCCGTATAACGAGCACCTAACGTAGCACTTAACTTATCCGTTATGTCATAGGTGCCCTGTGCAAAAATAGCAACAGAGGTATTTCGAACATCATTAAGTTCATCCAAAAACAGGTTTATTACTGTTCCCGGGGCACCACCAACCGTTAAATCAACCTCCAAACCTAAGGGGACTTGGACACGATCTTCACCGTCTTCAAGGAAATAGTAAACACCGCCCAACCATTTTAAACGATCATCAAAAGCCAAACCGGTAAGCTGAAACTCTTGAGAGAACTGATTGTGTTCATACTGATTACGCGTTTGGTCAATAATCAGTGGTGTTGCATCACCATCACGAGAGAAGTCCGCATCAAGTGCGCGATAGGCCGTAATGGATTTAACATCAACATTTCCAATGCTCCATTGCAATATGGCAGATATACCGAAGAGGTCATAATCAGAATCACCATTTGCCGCGCTAAAGGTCGTATCCGGATCGCCCGTAATAAAACGTTCATCAAATGCCGGTCGGCCGGCAGGAACAGCTAAAGCATTATGAGCATCCCCTAAGGTCGCTCCAGTACCAAAATTTGATGTGAAACCTAACAATGTTTGTGCAGGTGCAGTTTCTCTCGCGACAGAGCCGTCTATAGCAATGCGAGCATCGAAATTGTCACCATCATAAAACAACTTCAAGCGGCCAGACTGCAAATTCTCTTCACCAAGGGGATCGCCATTACTAAAGAGTGCATCGCCTCCACCATCAAAAGCGCCTGGTATTTGTGGTACATCAATAAGCGTAACACCAGGAGGCGGAGCAAGTCGTTCTACATAACCATCTTGTGTTTTTGAGGAGAAAGTGAATGAACTAAACCAACGATCAGACAAGGGCACTTCTATCTTGCCTCGAACGTCGAAACGATTGTCAGTTCCTCCAGTAATTGATGCAAAACCGGCTAATTGATCGCCTGGGTCTTTGGAAATAATACTGACAGCCCCACCTATTGTGTTTCTGCCAAACAATGTTCCTTGAGGACCTTTTAATATCTCGACCCGTTCAATATCAAGTAGATCAACAAGTCCACCAACAGAACGACCTACATAGACATCATCGATATATAAACCTACGCCGGGATCATTAGTTAATAGAAAATCTGTTGTACCAATACCTCTAATGAAGGTATTGATAGCCGCAGAGCTGCCACTGATAGGTGCAGCAGCATCGATTTCCAATCCTGGTGTAAAGTTGCCGATTTCAGAAATATTAGTAATCCCTCTGGCGGTTAATCCTGCTTCTGTAAACGCAGAGACTGCGATTGGTACATCTTGTATGCTTTCAGACACTTTTCTTGAGGTTACTTGAATCGTTTCGATTTTGCTCTCTTCTGTTTCATCTGCAGAGTCAGATTCAACCTGAGCATACGTATAAGAATTCCCTCCCCAATAAAGTAAGGATGTTACAACCATAGCCATCTTTGTCTTCTTCATTTCACTTCTCTCATTTTTAAAATCATTATTAAAAGCAAATGCCATCAAAAATTAAAAATACACACAAAATGAAAACAAGCTAAAAAGCAGAGTATCACTTCACAAAAACAACACAAAAACACAAATCGTTGTTTTTTATGCATTTAAAAATAAAAAGGCAGAGAAAAAACATTATCCCCTTTCTCAAGCCAAACCTTATGTTACACAATATTGATTAAATGTAAATATAATGTATCATATTAAATCTCATGAGAAACCAAACATTGAGTCACAATAATGAGCACAGGTATCCACCAGGAAACTGAAATATTCACAAGCGGTAAATTTTATAAACTGCAAGGTGGTGTCGTACTGATATCGTTGTTATTAAATATGTTGGATGGCTTCGATATAACAGCGATGGCTTTCACAGCACATAGTGTTGGTCAGTCTCTTGGTCTTAACCCAAAACAGTTAGGTGCTATATTCAGCATCACATTGGCGGGCATGATGCTAGGTGCTATGTTTCTCGCACCTCTTTCTGATATCTATGGAAGACGAAGGCTGCTTGTTACCTGTGTCACATTGATTAGCCTAAGTATGCTAGGCACTGGCTATTCAACCAACCTATGGTAGCTTCTTGTTTTCCGTTTACTTTTAGGGTTAGGTGTTGGCGGGATGTTGGCCTGCCTAACGGCACTAACATCGGAATATACGCCTATTAGATACCGTAGTTTAAGCATTGCTATTGTCACCTCAGGGTACCCTATGGGGGCCACTTTGGGTGGCTATTTTGCAGCCCCGTTATTACCTATTTATGGGTGGGAAAGCCTGTTCATTACAGGGGGTTTAATAACATTCTGCATGCTGGTACCCATTTATTTCTTTATGCCAGAGTCAATTCAGTTTCTTATGACTAATAAGCAACCGAACAGCCTTAATAAGGTTAACAAGCTGTTATTGAAATTCGACAAAGAGCCACTGATAGCACTTCCAGATAGTCCGGTAGAAACCAACAAAGACACGCCCCTTAAATCAACTGTAGGACAATTACTCAATGATCATTACCGTTCTCGAACATTAGGTCTTTGGTTAACATTCTTCTTCTGCTTTGTGTGTCTTTACTTCTTGATCAGCTGGATCCCTAAATTGGTGATTAACTCAGGCCTAAGTGAGTCCGAAGGTGTTTATGCTTCTGCCGCTCTAAATGGCGGCGGTGTTATAGGGGTTCTGCTACTCGGGTGGCTTGCATCAAAATTTACCTTGTCTCACCTCATTGGAACTTTCCTTTCACTTGCCGCTATCGCCATGATTGTTCTGGCAGTGTTTATTTCGTCTTTGCCTCTTCTCATGGCATTGGCTGTCATAGGATTCTTAATACAAGGGGGATTTGTTGGGTTATATTCTGCCGCAGCTAAAATTTACCCAACGCATATCCGCAGTACAGGGGTTGGTTGGGCAATTGGCTTAGGTCGACTAGGTGCCGTCGTTGGACCTTATGTGGGAGGTGTTTTAATTGCAAAAGGGTTTTCTTTGGAAGCGAACTTTTCGATATTTGCCATACCTCTGATCATTTCAGGGTTTCTGGCATACAGGCTTAATACAAAATAAAACAGCACGTGACAAGTATGACTTATCGCGAATTCAGATGACTTAATGCATGACTCACTGCACTCTATCATCAATGAAAAAGGCTGGAAACCCAGCCTTTTTCATTCGAGTTCTATCAGCTTAACCGCCCAAAGCAGCTGAATGAATAACGAGCATCTTCTCGATTTGCATGTCTTCAATAGTATGGGGCAGGCCACCCACACCGAGCCCAGCTTCTTTTAGACCGGCAAATGGCATTCCATCGACTCTAAAGGCTGTATGATCATTCAACATAACCGCTGAGGCATCGAGTTGACGATAAGCTGTCATTGCTGTTTCTATATTTTGTGTAAATACAGCCGCTTGGAACGCAACATCTAAGCTATTCGCTGCTTCAAATGCTTCATCCATATCATCAAAGGAATATAAACAGACTACAGGCCCAAAAACTTCACTCTTAGAGACCTGAGCCTCTGCTGGCGGATTAACTAAAACCGTTGGGGCATAGCAATTATTACCCAAACGCTCTGCACCACATAAAACTTCTGTGCCCATAGACTTGGCTTCTTCAACCCACTCAGCAACACGGTTGAATTCAGACGTACTAATAATAGGACCAACTTGCGTATCAGCGTTAGCAGGGTCACCAACCACGAGCTGCTTTGCCTGTTCAGCTAACTGCGCACCGAGCTCACTAATAATGCTCTTATGCACATAAATACGCTGAACAGAGACGCATACTTGCCCCGCATGATAGAAACCACCTTTACATAAGGCACTAACTGCCTGCGGTATATCAGCGTCAGCTGCCACAACAACAGGCGCGACACCACCATGTTCAAGTGCACAACGCGTACCCGGTGATAACTTGCTGCGTAATGACCAACCGACTTGTGCACTGCCGATAAAACTAAAAAAGCTGACACGTTCATCAATAACCATTTTCTCTGATAGAGAACGATCTGCAGGAACCACAAACTGACACCACTCTTCAGGTAAGCCCGCTTCGTGTAAAATGTTAACGAAAGACAAACATGACATAGGCGTATCGCTAGACGGCTTGACCAAAACCGGACAACCAGCAGCGACAGCAGCTCCTACTTGATGAACAATAAGATTAAAAGGATGGTTAAAGGCACTAACAGCAACAACGACACCAATAGGCTCTTTTTGAGTAAATGCTGCGCGATTTTGACTACTCGCAGTCCCCCCCATCGGAATCACTGTACCCGCGTCGGCCCGAATATGCTCAATAGCAATACGAACTCCATCTATCGCACGATTGATTTCGACGATAGAGTCCATCAGCGGCTTCCCTCCCTCTTTTGCAGAAGCGAGTGCAAGCTCATCTTTGCGAGCGCTAATAATCTCAGCAGCTTTTTCTAAAATGTCTACACGCCGGTGCAACGGCAACCAACCAGAGCGTTGACGAAATAACGCATAAGCACTGCTTAAAGCACTCTCTACTTGCTCTGCATTCGAGACAGGCACTTCGCCTAACTTTTCTTGGTTAAAAGGCGATAAAACGTCCCGGGTAGCTGCCATGTTAATCTCCTGTAATTGTTCAGTCTTTGATGAAGCGATAGAGCACCATCACATGTTCGTGTTTCAGCAACAAACTTATTATTGAATGTGAGAAAGACCCCTATTAAGGCAGGCGTCTTTCATTACCCTATAATATAGCAACAAATAAAGAGACTTTTTAGCAAAGGTTTACCACTAATGCCGTTCTACAAAATCGCCATGACTGACATCGTCTTTCGGAAAGGTGCTCAAGCCAAACAAGCTATATAAAGGGCATAAACCAACAACACAAGTCGCCCATAACAAAAGTGATATGCCTACCATAGCCATTGAAACAGCAGGTAAAAATACCCCTTCTAGCGCCACCGCAAAAATAACCGTGGAAAGAATAGAACGGATCGCCGTATCTAAAACACCAACATTGTCTTTCGCTAACCACATAATATCACCTCATTGAGAGTTACTAACCTGTGATTAATATTACGAGTTCAGCAAAGTGGCATATTGATCCCAATCAAAAAATGACCGATAAGGCTCAGTTATTCGATTAAGAACAAAATCATTGAGCTAATTTGAGGGTATTTTGTCTATTTTCCGCTGTACATCAGAAATTTGTTGTTTCGCGATACCATCAACTTCGTCACTACGAGGGCAATTATGATGATTTAATAAGGTTGTCACCCAAGCTTTTCCCTGCAACGCATTTGACTCTGATTCGCTAATAGACTCACCAACATCTACACTCAAAAGTGGTGCAAGTAAATTCCGAATCGTCTGTCTGACAAGGTCGTTGTCAATTTGATTGAATTTATCTATTAGTAAATCTTTTTGTATATCACTAATATCATTACCTCGTTTAAACCGATTAACACTTTCAATCCAATCAAGCAGCGTCTCCAAATTTTGATTTTTGTGACGTCTTGTCAAACGTTCAATACGCATGTAGAGGCGATCATATGATTTAGTATTATCGGCCATTGTAAATGCTGATAGCAGGCTCAGCCCAGCAACAACTTCTGAGTTACGGTCTGCTGCTTGGTATTGCAAATCTAAAGCACGTTGGTAATGTTTGGCAGCACTTTCATATGACTCCGTCTCCATGTCTAATGAGCCAAGGGCATTGTACATAATAGGCTTCCAATATTGTCTATCGGTTAGGTCTGCCAGTCTAGCTAGTTTGATGAAGATGGTTCTCGCCATATCAAATTTTTTCTCTGAAAAATAAGCATAGCCCAATGTATATAATGCGTGAAACTCACTTTTTTGTACTTTTTCAACTAGGTACATACAAGCATAAGCTTGTTTTGCAATGTCATATGACGATATCCTCATGCCGAGATGGCCGGTGTATAACAACATTTGATTGACTGACAATGCATCATCTTCGTGTTTTTTTAACTTAACCAACTCGTCTAAAGCTCCCTCTACCAGCCTGTTATCGTTTTGGAGGAAACCAACACGGATAGCGGCTACCCACCACCTCTTTTGACTATCAAGGTTTAACGAATTCACTTCTTCTGCGTGCGATATGAGCAGGTTGTGAGCGTGTTTTGGATCGATATTCCTGTATTTCTCAATATCAGCTAAGGTATCCTCGTGCTGTTCTTTCTCTTGGTTAACCAATGGCTCTGAAGAAAGAAAGCTAGAATACACATACAAGAAAAGTGTTGTGCTCAGCAAGAGAGACTTTGAATGATTCATCATTGGGAGGGCTTACTAACTACTATTATTTGGAAAAAAGAATGATGTATAAATTATATACTGAACAGTATGTTTTTGTTATCTATTTATCATTGCTCGAATAACAGAAGGAGGACACAAAATTACGTGCTAGCTTCCGATTGTGAAAGGCTCATTTTCGAATTCCATTCCATAGCGGTTCCTATTCGCTCGCTATAGACTTTGTAGCCAACCTTCGAGAAAGTTACTGTTCACTTATAGCTCAACTTTTTGCTGCGCCTCTAGCACAAACAACTTACTCTTCACTGATAAACGCTAGCTTTCTAAGCTGCCTCGGCTTTGGCTCCTGCGTCGCTCTAACTCATCCATCCATGGATTCGTGTGCGGCAGTAAACATTTTCACTAGGTATCATCCCTTTATTTTTAATTTCTAAGCTGCCTGTGCGGCAGTAAACAATCATCGGTGCCGTTGTACTGGGCGGCTTATTTTCTAAGCTGCCTGTGCGGCAGTAAACAAAAGCTCCTGTAGCTGGAGCTATGATAATGATTTCTAAGCTGCCTGTGCGGCAGTAAACTACGTTCCCGTTCCTCAATCATACGCGAACTATTTCTAAGCTGCCTGTGCGGCAGTAAACCACAAATCATCATCATGAATGCGTTGCATAACTTTCTAAGCTGCCTGTGAGGCAGTAAACCCAAACTTGCGGCCACCGGTTACAATTTTGCCTTTCTAAGCTGCCTGTGCGGCAGTAAACGAGCCTAAATTCAGCCTAGATAAATCCCTAAATTTCTAAGCTGCCTGTGCGGCAGTAAACGCTCTAATAACCTTAGACTCTCTAGAGCTTAATTTCTAAGCTGCCTGTGCGGCAGTAAACGCACTACTCCACCTTGCTCCTAACTTGGATAGTTTCTAAGCTGCCTGTGCGGCAGTAAACTAATTGACTCTAGTTCATAGGTTTCTCTCTTTTTTCTAAGCTGCCTGTGCGGCAGTAAACGCACTACTCCACCTTGCTCCTAACTTGGTTAGTTTCTAAGCTGCCTGTGCGGCAGTAAACTAATTGACTCTTGTTCATAGTTTTCTCTCTTTTTTCTAAGCTGCCTGTGCGGCAGTAAACGTCGAATCATTAGACGCATGCATCGCGTTAATTTTCTAAGCTGCCTGTGCGGCAGTAAACGAAGAAGTCAAAACAACAACCTTACCAAGCGTTTTCTAAGCTGCCTGTGCGGCAGTAAACATTGATTCTGGAGATTTGGCTTTGTTTCTTGAATTTCTAAGCTGCCTGTGCGGCAGTAAACGGTTTTTTCGTACGCGTATGCCTACTCGAATCTTTCTAAGCTGCCTGTGCGGCAGTAAACCGTGATAGCGCTTATAGATCTGGAGACCTCATTTTCTAAGCTGCCTGTGCGGCAGTAAACAACCGGCTATCATTTCCACATCTTATGCGCCATTTCTAAGCTGCCTGTGCGGCAGTAAACGTCCTGCAAGATGGATGGCCATGACGTGGTGATTTCTAAGCTGCCTGTGCGGCAGTAAACCAATCAGTAACATTTGAAAGCGGTTCAAGTGATTTCTAAGCTGCCTGTGCGGCAGTAAACTCTAGAAATGTCTTTGATACGGTTTTGTATAATTTCTAAGCTGCCTGTGCGGCAGTAAACTTACACCTGAGATACAAAGTTCCGTTGCAAATTTTCTAAGCTGCCTGTGCGGCAGTAAACAACCATGTTTTATCGCAGGCAATTCTGCATCATTTCTAAGCTGCCTGTGCGGCAGTAAACTAGATGATAATAAGACTAACCATTTGATTATTAAAGAGCTTTAGTACATTTATACAAAAACACCCTTTTTTCTAATTGAAAATTAAGCCCTTATAAAATGCGGGCTGTGGGTGGGCGTAAAAAAAAGGGTAAAATTATACTAGTAACAATGTTGCTGTGCCTAGAAAGGCAAATATACCAACAACATCGGTGATAGTAGTGAGTATCACACTACCTGCAAGCGCTGGGTCAATACGCAGCTTTTTCATGATAATAGGCAGTGTTGCGCCTGCTAAGCCAGCAGCTATCATATTCACTAACATCGCAAAGGCAATAACAACACCCAACATAAAGTCTTGTTTCCATAGCGCGACTACGGATGCAATCAGAACAGCCCAAATCATGCCATTGAGCAACCCTATCGATAATTCTTTGGTAATTAACCAACGTGTATTAGCGGGGCTAACATGGCCTAAGGCCATACCTCGAATAACCAGAGTTAACGTCTGATTACCCGCAACACCACCCATACTAGGAACGATGGTATTCAATATCGCTAGTACGGCCAGCTGACTTAGCGTTGCTTCAAACAAGTCACTTACTGCCGCTGCCATTAACGCAGTGAATAGGTTAACGCCTAACCATATGGAACGACGTTGAGTACTTTTTACCACCGGAGCAAACGTATCCTCTTCATCATCCAAACCGGCCATGCTCATCATACTGTGCTCGGCTTCTTCACGAATAATATCGACAACATCATCTATTGTAATTCGTCCCATCAGCTTGTTTTCTGTATCAACAACCGGGGCCGAAAGCCAATTGTATCGCTCAAATATTTTAGCCACTTCAGTTTCTGGCATATCGACAGGAATAGTTTCAGCTTCTTCGTCCATTAGGCTGCCGATCGTTGACTCAGCTGACGCTGTAATAAATCTTGTTACAGCGACAGTGCCAATAAGCTTGTCGTTTCTGTCAACGACATAAAACGTATCGGTGTCTGTCGGTATCTCCCCTCTTAAACGAAGGTAACGTAGAACAACTTCAATGGTGATTTCTGGCCTTAATGTTACTGTGTCGGTATTCATTAAGAATCCGGCGGTACCATCACCATAAGCCAGTGCTTTTTCTGCTCTCTGCCGGTCTTGAGAGTCTAGAGACTTGAGAACATCTTGATAGACCTTATTGGGGAGGCCGCTGAGCATCTCAGCCATATCATCCGTGTCCATCTCTTCCAGTGCATCAGCTAACTTCTCTGGCATCATGTCAGACATAATGCCGTTACGTACATCTTCGGAGAGTTCTTCTAGAACATCGCTGTGAAAATCGGCATCAATAAGCTTCCAGAGTACAGAGCGATCTTTAGCGGGTGTTGATTCCAGCATCAAAGCAATATCACTCGCAGGCATGTTGTGCAGCATGTTGCTTACTTGCACATACATACCATTAGCTAGCGCTTCATTAAGCGCTTCTAATTGGCTAAATGTATACTTGCTTTCTAATGCTTCTGTCATCGCGCTTATCCTGAATTTAGATCATACTATTCTGGTCAGTTGTACACAGAATGGCTTTAGCACAGTTTGGAAAGGACAGGTTTAGGGCCTCATTAATTTGAGGACTATTTGGATTATATCATTATACATCAGATATTTATACCAATTCGCTTTAGAGATAAATTGGCATTAA
The DNA here is from genome assembly GCA_964640795.1 of uncultured Pseudoalteromonadaceae bacterium. Classification (GTDB taxonomy): domain Bacteria; phylum Pseudomonadota; class Gammaproteobacteria; order Enterobacterales; family Alteromonadaceae; genus M269. The sequence goes on from CAZXIN010000005.1 coordinate 110,887, forward strand.
TGTAGATAATTAAAGAGTGACTTCAAATATGACTATTCGTTCTCGTTAAATTTTCCAACGATGAGTGCTTCTACCGCCGCTAACGCGTGTTCAGCATCCTCACCTTCACTAATAACAGTGACTTCTTTGCCCTGACTACTTTCTAACATCATAAGGCCTAAGACACTGGTAGCAGAGGCTGTTTTGTCGCCTTGAACCAACATCACTTCTGCATCGAAGTGCATTGCTAATTTTGCCAATTGGGTCGCAGCGCGGGCGTGCAACCCAAGTTTATTAACGATGGTTAATTTCTTTTCTAAACGCACGTATTTACCTTTAGCTGTCGCTATTAATTTTGGTTTGAAGGTGGCGGATCTGCACGTCGGGGTGTGTTGTCTTAAAATTCTTTGCCAATTCTTCAGCGACATAAACTGAACGGTGTTGTCCACCGGTACAACCAATAGCAATAGTCACGTAACTGCGATTGTTACGCTCCAAATGCGGTAACCAAGTAGCGATAAGGTTCTGGATTTGCCAGATAAATTTAGTCACCAAGGGTTTCGACCCTAAAAACAATTGCACTTCGGCATCCACACCTGTGAGGTGTTTCAGGTCAGGTTCCCAATGTGGATTCGGTAAAAAACGAGCATCAAATACGTAATCTGCGTCTTTGGGAATACCGTACTTGAAACCAAAGGATTCCAGCACAAGCACTAGTCTTGAACTCTTCTTGCCAAGAATACGCTCTCTGATGAGTTCAGCTAACTGATGCAAAGAAAGCTTATCTGTATCAATGTACAAATCAGCTCTTTCTATAACAGGCGCCAGCAATCGAGATTCAGCTTGAATAGCTTCTGCTAAAGACTGATTTTGCCTTGATAGTGGATGCAAACGTCGGGTTTCACTAAAACGTTTAACCAACATGTCATCACTGGCATCCAAATAGAGGATGGTCATTTCCCAGCTGGATGGCAGGTAATCTAAGATTTCCTCAAGCTCAGTTGGATCTTTAGGCAAATTCCTCACGTCTATACTGACAGCAACTTGTTGATATTCATCTGCAACAGCGTGTGTCAACGTGGGTAGTAAATTAACAGGAATATTATCGACACAATAATAACCGAGGTCTTCCAGTGAGCGCAGCGCAATTGATTTTCCTGAGCCTGAACGTCCACTAATAATAATCAGTTTCAAACAATAGCCTCATAAAGTTCATCATCAGTACTGGCTGAACGAATTCGCTTGATCACATGTTTATCTGATAGAGCTTTGGCAACCGTTGCAAGCGTTTGCAAGTGTCCGTGAGTTTGGTCTTCAGGTACTAGTATGACAAAAAAGATATCAACCGGTTGATCATCAATAGCGTCATACTCAACAGCAGGGCTACAGGTGACTAACATGGCTTGAATTTCAGTGATATCAGCAAGGCGACCGTGCGGGATAGCTATGCCATTACCAATACCTGTACTCCCGACTTTTTCTCTATTGATCAGGCTTTCAAGAATGATATCGGCATGGACGTTGGAGTGCTGGTGTAGCAGTTCACTTATTGATTCAAGAATTCGTTTTTTGCTTCTGGCCTCAACTGCACAATGTGTGCAGTGAGGACTTAGGAGAGTTTTAATTTCCATTAATTTTCAATTCATCAATGCCGCTTAAGTTTTTCTTTATGCTTGATCACTTGCCTGTCTAGCTTATCGATGAGCCCGTCAATAGCTGCATACATATCGTTGTGCTCCGATGTTGCAAAAAGTTCACCGCCGTCAACATGTAGGTTTGCCTCGGCTTTTTGATTGAGCTTTTCGACATTAAGTATGACATGAACATTATTAATGTGATCGAAGTGGCGTTCTAATTTCTCAAATTTAGTTTCAACATAGCTTCTTAGAGCATCGGTAATTTCGACATGATGACCAGTAAGGTTTAATTGCATATCGCGTCTTCCTCTTATTGAGCAGCCTTAGACAAGGCTTTTACGCTGGTTAGACGGTGGAATCGATAAAGATTCCCGGTATTTTGCTATTGTCCGCCGAGCTACTTTGATACCTTGCTCGGCCAACAATTGGGCAATTTTGCTATCGCTTAAGGGTTTATTCGGTTTTTCAGCCGCAACCAATTTTTTAATCAGAGCACGAATGGCCGTCGACGAGCACTCTCCGCCTGCATCAGTGGCCACGTGGCTTGAAAAGAAATATTTTAGTTCGTATATACCACGTGGAGTATGCATATATTTTTGCGTGGTCACTCGAGATATCGTGGATTCGTGCATTTCCACCATCTCTGCTACGTCATTTAAGATCATAGGCTTCATCATTTCAGGGCCATACTCAAAAAAGCCCTGTTGCTGTTGCACAATACAATTGGCTACTTTCAGCAATGTGTCATTACGGCTTTCCAGACTCTTAATAAACCATTTGGCTTCTTGCATATGAGACCGAATAAACTGACTGTCGGCGGTATTTCGTGTGTTACGACTCATAGCAGCATATTGCTGATTAATGTTTAATTTAGGAAGACTGTCTGGGTTTAATTCAACAACCCAGCGTCCGCTTTTCTTAGCAACAGACACATCAGGGATAACATACTCAGACTCTCCAGCCATAATGGCACTACCCGGTCTAGGGTTCAGTGTTTGCAATAAACGAATAACATCGCGCAGCTCATCTTCCTTTAGTTTAGCTTTGCGCATTAAGGTTCTGTAGTCTTTGCTGGCCAACAAATCAGCGTATTCCAAAATGATAGTTCGTGCTTGAGCAAGCCACTGCGTATTCGGGTCATACTGATTAAGTTGTATCAATAAGCATTCTTGTGGTGTTCTGGCCCCAACGCCAACAGGATCAAATAGTTGCACACGTTTTAAAACACACTCAACCTCGTCAATCTCAATTTCTTCATCATCAAGACTGGCTAATACTTCTTCGGTAGAAATCGTTAAATATCCGGCTTCATCAATGGAGTCGATAATGGCTGTAGCAATAGCAGTATCTGTGTCACTAAAATGCGTGAGTTGCATTTGCCAAATGAGATGACTCTGAATGTCTTCTGTCGTTTGCCCTTGATACGCTAAATCATCTTCAGCACTGCTCATAGGCGCAGGTGCAGATGAAGCGCTATATGACTCTTCCCACGTGCTGTCTAGTGGCAGGTCATCAGGCATGTCATTGCTTTCCATTGCCTTGTCAATTTCAACACTATCGCTACTTTGAGGCTCCTCTTGTGACTGCTGCTCAGACTCATTGGTAGAAGCTGAAACTTTCTCCGCCTCTTGCCCGGATTCATTTGCCTCGTTCTCATTAGTTTCGTTCGCATGACTTTCTTCAAGGAGCGGGTTCGATTCCAACGCCTCTTGAATTTCTTGCTGAAGATCTAGCGTCGACAGTTGCAACAAACGAATCGCTTGCTGAAGCTGAGGAGTCATTGTCAGTTGCTGACTAAATTTAAGCTGTAGTGATGGCTTCATGTACTTCTTGTATTATTGTCTGTTTTACTTTGTGGCTAACCTTGCCCATGTACTAACTATAGCTTGAATTGTTCGCCTAGGTATACATCTCTGACCTGCTGATTTGCAAGAACATGTTCAGCTGTCCCGCTCGCGATCAATTCACCATGGCTAACAATATAGGCTTTCTCACAGACATCTAGGGTTTCGCGGACATTATGATCAGTAATCAATACGCCTATTCCCCTATCTCTCAAGTGAATAATAATTTTTTTAATGTCACTGACGGATATCGGATCGACGCCGGCAAATGGTTCATCTAGCAAGATAAAAGCAGGATCAGCCGCTAACGCACGAGCAATTTCTACTCGACGTCTCTCCCCTCCTGATAAACTCATCCCTGTACTGTGACGAATATGGTTGATATTAAACTCATCCAGTAGCGCATCCGCCTGTTCTTGCATTTGAACACTAGAAAGGTTTTTACGCGTTTGTAATATCGCCATTAAATTTTGATAAACACTTAATTTTCTAAAAATAGATGACTCTTGGGGCAGATAACCAATACCGCGCCGTGCACGTATATGCATAGGAGCAAGGGTAAGCTCTTCATCATCAATAAATATTTGACCATTGTCTAAAGGTACTAAGCCCACAACCATATAAAAAGTTGTGGTTTTTCCTGCGCCATTAGGGCCTAACAAGCCTACAATTTGACCACTTGAGACTTCAACACTGACATCTCGTACAACTTGTCTCGCCTTATACGATTTAGCTAAATTCAGCGCTTTTAAGGTTGGCATTAAAGCTGTTCGTCCTTTTCTTGTTCGTCATCTTCTGTTTTTGGTTTGGGCTGGTATGTGGTGATAACGCGATCATTACCGCCTTCGACTCCAGCTTTTAACGCTTCGGATTCAATATCCAAGCTAATTCGTTCACTCTCAATAGTTTGACCATCGCGAGATAATGTTGCTGAGCCAGTTAGGATGACAACACGAGTTGACTGCTGATACTTGATTTCATTAGCTAATGCAGTCACCAAATTCCCCTCGTCATCTAGCTGAGAATATTGCGCAGGGCTGCCTCTGGCGATAAATATTTGATCACTTTCATCTTCACCAATAATAACCTCTAGTTCATCGGCATCTATGGCTAGGCTCCCCTGTCTTATTTTAACATTGCCCGTATAAATAGCTTTCTTGTTAACACCATCAATATCTTGGTTATCAGCTCCAACAGAGAGTTGTTGTAAAAAGTCATCTTTACCAGCAGCCTGCAAAGGACCTGCAATAGCAAATAAAATAAGGCTTAAACTAAAAGCGTAAGTGCAACGTTTACTTAGGGTCATAAAGGGTCTGTACATGTTCATTCAACGTAAATTTTTCAGTAATCAAGTTAGCATTAAAACCTGTCCCTGTGGTTTTAAACCCTTCGCCCATTATTTCAACAGGTTCGTCTGATACTATAGTGCGGTTATTCAAATCAATTTCAATAAATTCTGTTGTTAAAGTTTGTATCTGGCTGTTTTCATTCAGACTCGTTATTCTGACATTGGTTTCAAGTTGGATACGATTATCTTCATATAGCGTACCTACAGAGGCCGTCACTTTCCATGGTTCTGCGCCATCATTTGTAAAAATAGTATATTCAGGAGATTCAAATAAAGTGAAACCTAATAAGTCGTAATGGTCCATACCCTCAGCATAGACTTGGTGATTAAGCTGCCCATCTTCATCATATAGTGAGCTTTTCAGACCTTTCGCACTGTAGTTAGGTAACCAGGCATCATCTTGCGTTGTGGCTGTTGTTTTCGTTTTTTCTTGAAGCCAAAACGGCAAATTCAATCCTAAAACGATAATAAACAATAACCCAATGCTAATAGTTATCCTATTCATAGGCTGCGCCCATGAATAACACTAAGTGCCGCACGGCTTTGCAACAACAAGTCACATATTTCCCTTACAGCCCCTGCTCCTCCGGTGTTGCTCGTCACATAGTCTGCTTTTTGTTTCACTAAAGGGTGGCCATTTTCAACACTGAAAGCCAAAGCACTGCAACTAAACATCCCTAGGTCAGGCATGTCATCCCCAACCGAGGCAACAGCATCCTCTTCCAAACACAAGGATTGCATTAACTCAGTCAACGCAGTTTGTTTGTCTTCACAGCCTTGGACGATATGTTCTACACCTAATGACGACATTCGTTGTTGGACAATATTCGATTCACGCCCGGTAATGACAGCGACTTTAATGCCGACTTTCTGAATTGCCTTAACGCCGTAACCATCGAGCGCATGAAAAGCTTTGAACTCTTCACCTTGGTTGCCCATAATAATTTGGCCATCGGAAAATACACCATCCACATCACAAGCAAGTAATTTGATGTCCTGTAACTTACCAAAGAAACCTTCAGATACACTACCGTATAGTGTTTCAACACGCGCCATTAGACAATTCCAGCCCTTAAAAAGTCTTGAATATTGACCGCACCTATTGGCTGATTTTCGTCATCTATCACAATCAATCCTGATATTTGGTGCTTTTCCATCACTGATAAAGCCTCTGCTGCTAATGTTGTTTCTGTTGTTGTTTTACCATGGCGCGTCATCACGTCTTTTATTGGCGTTGAATGTACATCAACTTCAGCATCAATCAAGCGTCGTAAATCACCATCAGTGAATATTCCGGCAAGCTTACCAGTATCTTCAACAATGGCCACCATACCAAGTTTTTTACGTGAGACTTCAAGTAACGCTTGGCTCACTGTATCCTGCTCATGTGCAAGAGGTAAAGCATCACCACTGTGCATAATATCTCGTATCATGAGTAACAACTTTTTCCCTAACGCACCAGCAGGGTGTGACAATGCAAAGTCGTCTGACGTGAACCCTTTCGCGTCTAATAATGCAACAGCCAAGGCATCACCCATCACTAACGTTGCAGTCGTGCTAGACGTCGGAGCTAAACCTAAAGAGCATGCCTCTTCATTCACTTTAATACACAAATGAACCGTGGCGTGTTGCCCCAATTCTGAGTTCGGATTACCTGACATGGCAATAATAGGCGCAGCCATACGTTTAATAGCCGGGAGTAAATTAAGTAGCTCTGATGTTTCACCTGAGTTTGAAATAGCCAAAACAACATCATTTTTAGTCAACATCCCCAAGTCGCCATGACTTGCTTCACCAGGATGCATGAAAAAAGCTGACGTCCCAGTACTGGCTAGGGTTGCGGCTATTTTACGTCCAACATGACCAGACTTGCCCATGCCACAAACGATGACTTTACCCGTGCACTGCATCATGAGCTCACACGCCTGTCTAAAGTTATCGTCTAAGTATTGGTACAAGCCTTCAATAGCACGAGACTCGATCTCGATAACTCGTTTAGCCGATTGTATGAAATCAAAATGGGTTGTCATGACGCTATACACTTAATACGAGGAAAACTTGATATGCCACAAAACTTAGCAGTAAGACGCCACCTTTCCAGCGGCCAATCTGCCTATTGCCACGCATATTGAAGCTAAATACCAATAAGAGTGCTGTTAGGGCAAACATGATATAGATATCTCGGTGCGCTGCATCTGTATCAATAACGCCTGGAGCAATTAATCCTGGCATAGCCAATACCGCTAATATATTAAAAATATTGGAACCAATGATATTACCAAGCGCCAAATCATCTTCACCTTTCATAACGCCCGCAATGCTGGCAGCCAACTCAGGTAAACTTGTACCAATAGCAATAATGGTTAGTCCTATTATCAAATCACTCATACCAAACGCTTTAGCAATAGAAACTGCTGAGTCCACCATAAAATGGGCACTCAATGGTAATAAACTAATACCGATGACGACCCAAAATACAGCAACGGAGTATTTCACATCACTTGGGATTTCATCTTCAGTCTCTGCTTGGAGGGGATCGTCCGACTCTACGTTCCAAGACATCCAACTCAACGCTCCAATAACCAAGAAGAACAGCACGATAAGAACAATGCCTTCGTTCATACTCAGAATCTCGTCAGACAAGAAATACAACGCTAGCCCTGAGACAATGAGTACAATAGGCATCTCCCTTCTTACTGTCGTTGAGGAAACCAGTAGAGGTTTAAATAAGGCGGTAATACCTAACACAAGAGCGATATTGGTGATATTTGAACCTATAGCATTACCTATTGCTGTATTAGGGTTACCTGCCAATGACGCCGTAGCAGACACAACAATCTCAGGAGCAGAAGAACCCATAGCAACTATTGTTAAGCCAATAACCATGGGAGATACACCCAAGTTTTTTGCTAATGCTGATGAACCATAGACGAATCTGTCGGCACTCCAACTCAATACGGCAAGACCAACAATAAAAATTACAACGTCAACGACCATTACTTCATAGAACTCGCTTTAACACAATCTTGTTATTCTCTCAAAATAGAGAGGCTTTGCCTATGGACATCCTCGAAGAAAGGCATAAAAACCATGACCTCTTCCTTATTTCAAACTTGCCTTGGCTGCTTTAGCAACAAAATAACGTCTATTAACTATTAAAAAAATAAAAAAATGCACTTACTTTTCAACCGAGAACTACATTATAATAGGGGAGTAAAAGGGATATACACCGCGCCATTATTCAAAACATTCAAGTTATGCAACTAAAAACTCTAAAGTCGGTCTATTTGGTGACAGGCTAGAGAATCATTTGCGTCAATAATAAAAATAGCAGCTTAAAAACTATCTATTGAGCGTTTGTGTAACAAGTGATTAATACATAGTGTGAAAGAAACTGAGTGAGCGTTAATCTTTTTTCCATACATGTGCGTACACTTTGTTACTTTTTATGTGAATCATTCTTGATAAAACTTAAGTAAAATTACTACCTGAGACATATCTTTTTGCATCAGGACACGGAGTCGTAGTTGAACGATTTAGTCACAATTAACAATTTATATTTTAGCCGTGGCGATAGGACTATTTACGAAGATATTTCTCTTCAAATTCCTAAAGGCAAAACTGTGGCTATTATGGGCCCAAGCGGTATTGGCAAAACAACACTGTTGAGGCTAATCGGTGGGCAAATAAAACCAGACTCTGGCGACATCCTATTTAAAGGCGAATCTATTCCAAGTATGAATCGTCAAAAGCTCTATAAAGCGCGACGACAAATGAGTATGTTGTTTCAAAGTGGCGCGTTGTTTACCGACATGACTGTATTTGACAATGTTGCTTTTCCATTGAGAGAGCATACCGACTTGTCAGAGTCGTTGATTAGGCTCATGGTATTAATGAAGCTGCAATCTGTAGGTTTACGGGGCGCATCTGATTTAATGCCAAACGAACTTTCTGGCGGCATGGCAAGAAGAGCGGCGTTAGCCAGAGCAATCGCCTTAGATCCTGAACTCATACTTTATGACGAGCCGTTTGCTGGGCAAGATCCGATATCTATGGGTGTCTTGGTTAAACTTATCAAAGAATTAAATGACGCACTTAATCTCACTAGCGTAGTAGTGACGCACGACGTGACTGAAGTGATGTCTATTGCTGACTATGTTTATATCCTCGCTGATAAACACATTATTGGTTCGGGTACACCCACAGAAATTCGCCAAAGTGAATCAACTTTAGTACAACAATTTTTGCAAGGGAACGCGGATGGCCCAGTACCTTTCCACTACCCTGCTGAAGATATTAAACAAGACTTGCTCCTGAGTGGTGGTTCGAAATGAATAGCTTAATCGCACTCGGCGCATCAACATTGGATAAACTCGCAGCTTTAGGACGTGCAGCCGCTATTTTATATGGTGCAATCATTGCTAGGCCTACACCAATAAAAAGCTTCCCATTAACACTGAAACAAGTCCATGTAGTCGGGGTTCAATCGTTACTCATTATTGTTGTGTCAGGTTTATTCATTGGTATGGTCATGGCACTTCAGGCGTATACCGTACTAGTGAGTTATGGTGCTGAAGACAGTTTAGGCCCGATGGTTGCTTTGTCGCTGTTAAGAGAGTTAGGGCCTGTTGTCACAGCACTCTTATTTGCTGGTCGTGCGGGGTCGGCTTTAACAGCTGAAATAGGCCTAATGAAAGCAACGGAGCAACTTAGTAGCTTGGAAATGATGGCGATTGACCCATTACGGCGTGTCATTGCTCCGCGTTTTTGGGCTGGCGTCATTTCAATGCCACTCTTAGCTATCATATTCAGCACTGTAGGCATTATGGGAGGTCATATTGTTGGCGTTGATTGGCTTGGTGTTGATTCGGGCAGCTACTGGTCAATTATGCAAGCAACCGTTGAATTCGATAAAGATATTGTTAACGGTATTATCAAAAGTGTTGTTTTTGCCATTGTTGTAACCTGGATTGCTGTCTTTAGAGGTTACGACGCTGTGCCAACGTCCGAAGGCATTAGCCATGCCACGACCAAAACGGTGGTGCATTCGTCACTGGCAGTACTCGGCTTAGATTTTGTGCTCACAGCACTCATGTTTGGAACGTATTAGGAGAGCTATAGAGTGAATAGCAAGAAAACAGAATTATTTGTCGGATTATTTGTCGCCTTAGCGATAGCATCATTCCTTGTATTGGCATTGAAAGTTGCAGACAAAGGGATATCAGGGAATGGTGAAACCTATAACTTGTTAGCTAAGTTTGACAATATTGGTGGGCTAAAAGTGCGCTCGGCAATTAAAGTCGGTGGTGTCACTGTTGGTCGTATTACCAATATTACGCTAGATGCGGACGAATTTACTCCAGTCGTTACGCTCACTATCGCCAAAGAATACGATAGTTTTCCAGAAACCAGCTCAGTTTCTATTCTAACTTCAGGCCTACTCGGTGAGCAGTATGTTGGTCTACAACCTGGATTTAGCTTCGATGATGAAAGTGGCATTTTGAAAGATGGCGATTATATTGAAGATACGAAATCAGCGTTGGTGTTAGAGGACCTCATTGGGCAATTTTTATTTAGTCAAGGTGAAGATTAATGTTTTCAATAGATATTTCAAAGTGGCTAGGATTAACCACGCTTAAGACTGCTTTATTCAGCTCGTTATTAGTTGCAAGTTTGTCACTGCCATTCAGTGCAAAGGCAGAGCTAGTCGAGGTAGAAAACCCTTACGAGTTAGTACATGAAGTCGGGCTTATTACATTTGACCGTATTAAGCGCGAAAGGGAAGAGATTGAGCAAAACCCCGAGCTTTTACGTGCAGTTATTGAAGAGGAGCTTTTACCTTACATCGATTATAAGTTCTCTGCATTGAAAGTATTAGGTAAGAACTTAAAATCTGTCCCTCGTGAGAAAGTACCTGAGTTTATTCAAGTATTTAGAGAGTACCTCATTACAACTTATGCACTTGCACTGACTTACTATGATGATCAGGAAGTGCTTTTTGAACCCGTTAAAGAAGTCACAAACGAGCGCGTGGTGACAGTAAGAGCTGTTATTAAGGATAAAGGTCGACCCGATATCAAGATTGCCTTTAAAGTCAGGAAGAACAAAAAAACGAACAAGTGGAAAGCATACGACATGGTTGCTGAAGGCATCAGTCTACTTTCTAGCAAGCAAAGTGAGTTGGAGTCTGTTATTCGACGAGAAGGTATTGATAAGGTCATTGAGTTGTTGAAAGAAAAGAATGAACAACCTATTACACTAGAACAAGCTTAAGTCATGTCTACTATTGATTTAACTCCCGACGGCAAACTTACTATTGTTGGTAGCCTCAACACTGATTCAGTGATGGGGCTTTGGCCAGATTACCAAAATGAGCTAGCTAAGCTCAGTGAGTTGGAGATCAACCTTGGTTCTGTAGAACACTTCGACACTGCCGGATTAGCTTGGTTGATTCAATTAAGTGGCGAGTGTGAACAGCAGAATATTCCTTTCTCGCTCATTAATACACCTGCTCAAATAGTTTCGCTTGCCAATCTGAGTCAGGTTAAGACGCTATTGCTGTTATAAAAACACAACCTTATACCAAACACTAACTTCGTAGTACTATAGTAGCTTGCTACCCTTAATCATTAATCAAAGAACATTATGCAAATAGACGATATCAAAGCACTCTTAAACGATGCACTAGACCTCTCTGAACTACAGGTAACAGGAGAAGGTTCTCATTTTCAGGTTATTGCGGTCGGTGATATATTTTCAGGCATGAGTCGCGTCAAGAAGCAGCAAGCAGTCTATGCACCTCTGTCAGATAAAATTGCAGACGGCAGTATGCACGCTGTCACAATTAAGGCTTTTTCGAACGAAGAATGGCAAAAGCAGAAACTCTTTCATTCTGGGGATAATCAACTCTAGTGGATAAATTACTTATTCAAGGAGGCTGCAAACTGGAAGGTGACGTCACTATTTCCGGCGCCAAGAACGCAGCTTTACCCTTATTATTAACTAGCTTGCTAACAGACAAAGTTTGTTACTTTTCAAACGTACCAGCTTTAAGAGATATTAATACCAGCCTAGCTCTATTAAACCAATTGGGCGCTGTCGCTGAACGAGAAGATAATCTACGCATCAAAATTGATCCAAGTCATGTCGATAACCTTGTCGCATCTTATGAATTGGTCAAAACAATGCGAGCTTCTATACTCGTTTTGGGACCATTATTAGCTAAACATGGTGAAGCAAATGTCTCTTTACCTGGCGGCTGTGCTATTGGTGCTCGTCCCGTTGATTTACATATCAATGGTTTAAAAAAAATGGGAGCAACCATTAATGTAGACGCAGGTTATATTCAAGCTGAAGTCGAAGGTAGACTGAAAGGCGCAAACATTTTCATGGACACAGTCAGTGTTGGCGCCACCGAAAACTTGATGATGGCTGCAACTCTAGCTGAAGGTAAAACCGTCCTCGAAAACGCAGCCAGAGAACCTGAAATAGTCGATTTAGCACATTGCCTGATCAATATGGGAGCCTTTATTGAAGGGGCTGGTACAGATAAAATTACCATTCACGGTGTTGAAAAGCTTTCTGGAGCTAACTATCGTGTCCTTCCTGACAGAATCGAAACAGGCACATTCTTGGTAGCTGCAGCGATAACAGGCGGCAAAATACGATGCAATAATGCAGCACCAGAAACAATGGAGTCTGTACTCAGTAAGTTATCAGAAGCTGGTGCACATATTGAAACAGGTGATGATTGGATCGAGCTTGATATGCAAGCATCAAAACTCAAAAGTGTGAGTATCAAAACAGCACCCCACCCTGGCTTTCCAACCGATATGCAGGCTCAATTCGTTGCGTTAAATGCGATAGCTGAAGGAACGGGTGTCGTCACAGAGACCATCTTCGAGAATCGTTTTATGCATGTTCCAGAGCTACATCGCATGGGGGCAAAGATCGAGCTCGAAACTAACAGTGCGGTATGCTGTGGCGCGTCAGATCTTAAAGGCGCTCAGGTCATGGCAACAGACTTACGTGCATCAGCAAGCTTAGTTATCGCAGGGTTAGTAGCTCAAGGCGAGACAATGGTTGATAGAATCTATCATTTAGATAGAGGCTACGAAGCGATAGAGACTAAGTTAAATAAATTAGGGGCTTGTATTAAGCGAGTCAACGAATAAGGCAATTAGCGCTCATTCAATTAACCTGAACTCGGGATAAGCGATGCCTGTAATCACTGCTATTTTCGCCCCTGATTGCTTTGTTTATCAGGCGTTTAGAATGACTAAACGACCTGACTCTCGCATTATCAGGAACAAAAATATCAGCACTTACCCATTAACAGGGTACTTCTCACACTAAAAATTTAATAAACTATTGATATATAAATAGTAATAAATTCTTGTCGACAACGCTTATCTCGAGTTCAAGTTAATTAACCTCAGGTTTGTATAAGAGAATCGATAAAAGCTAGCTAAATCAAAACATTGAAGAAGAGACTCTCAATTAAAGACACTATTATGTCCTGTCATTTAAGCCAATGTGACTATTTTAAGGATTATCAAGGCAAGGTTGCGCCACTAGAGTCATTCTCTAGCCAGCGAGCTTAACGCAGAGAAGCCTTAAAATAGGTGCTTTGGATGGTTCGGCTTATACAAACCTGGGGTTAATTAGGCAGGGCAGCTATTTCGATCGGTAAAGTTATCGTTTGTTCTTGCCCATTAGCGTTCCGTATTACGACAAAATTCATCACCGTTCCTGGTGGTGTTTCAGCAATAAGATCTAGCATTTGAGCTGAGCCTTGAATTTTATCACCGTCCAACTCAATGATACGATCACCAATCAGCATACCGCCCAATGCAGCGGCTCCTCGTGGATCGATATCAGTGACAATAATACCAACAACATCATTGCCACTTCGGTTAATCGCTTCTGCCCCACCAATCCCGATATACCCCCGAGTAATCGTGCCACCCGATATCAACTGATCCATCACGCTTTTAGCTAAATCATAGGGCACGGCAAAAAAGACTCCGGCGACATCAACAACGCGATTGTTAGCGTCCAACGACTTAAAGTTAGCGTGATTAATACCAACCAGATTACCATTGCTATCAATTAACGCACCACCTGAACTCCCTTCATTCATCACTGCGTCGGTTTGAATAAATTCAGCATATTGACGCAGTCCATTCCCACGACCTTCTCTCTGAGTGGCGCCTATAATGCCCTGTGTTATGGTTTGACCTAGATTGAGTGGATTACCTATAGCCATGACCAAATCACCCACTCGAGGCTGCATATCATCAATTTGTGGAATAACTGGCAGATTATCAGCATTGACTTTAAGGACTGCTAAATCTGTATGAAAATCGAACCCTATAAGTTGCGCTTCAAGGTTCCTGCCATCTTGTAAGCTGACGATTATTTCGTCTGCATTATCAATGACGTGATGCCCTGTGAGTATATGACCTTGTTCGGTCATAATAACCCCAGAGCCTAAACCACGACGTTCAACACGCTCACGGCGAAATAACGTTGTGCGAGTGCCCGTAGCACGAGTATAGATATTAACAACCGCAGGGCCTGCACGATTAATGGCGTCAGAAAAACTGAGGCGTTCTACTGTTTGAGGGGCAGCAGTAAACCAATTGAGTGAAAAGCTTTCACCATATCTAAGCGCTGGCACAAAGGTGAGTAGTACCGCAGACACAACGATACCCAACAAAATTGAGCGGACAATAAAAGCCAGAGAATTATTTGATTTCACTTAGAACGTTATGCTTCCACAATAAGGCAATATAGAACGACTTAAAAAACAAGCAACTATACATATTCTTTATACCAATAGAGGATATTAGCATATCACTAGAATGTAACTCTAACAAAAAGAGCCGCAATATTGCGGCTCTTTCTCTTTAGGCAAGTTGTTAAGATTAACGAACAACGAGATATAATGATGTTTTACCACGTTTTATGTTTAACGCGATAACACCTTCTCTACCATCCAAGTAGTCACTTAATTCTCTGACATTAGCAACAGGGTTCCTGTTGACGCCGACAATAACGTCTCCTTCAACTAAACCGCTTCTTTGAGCCGGTGAACGTTCTTCGATATCTGAAACAACAACACCGCTGTCACCTTGTTGAGTTGTGCCATTGGTAAGAGTTGCGCCGCTCAAACCTGAGTGAATCTCTTCCGCACTCATCACTGCAGCTTCAGCCGACCCAAGGGTTACTTTTACGCTCTCTTTTTTACCATCACGGCGAATGAGTGATAAATCGATCTTAGTCCCAGCACCAAGCGAACCAACCTTAGCTCTTAGCTCCTGAAAACCATCGATATCATTGCCATTAATAGAAATAATAATATCACCAGCAACAATTCCCGCTTCTTCAGCTGCAGAATCTGGCGTTACTTCACGAACAAATGCACCTTTATTGACACTAAGGTTCATCGCTTCTGCTAACCCTGCGTCAACATTTCCACCAGATATACCTAACAACCCTCGACGTACTTCGCCAAATTCAATAATTTGGTCGATCAAACTTTTCATCATATTACTAGGAATAGCGAAACCAATACCGACGTTACCGCCGCCAGGTCCAAATATAGCGGTATTGATACCGACTAATTCACCACGCAGGTTTACCAAAGCGCCTCCCGAATTACCTCGGTTAATAGCCGCATCAGTTTGGATAAAGTCTTCATAACCTTCTATGTTAAGACTCGAACGTCCCAACGCACTGACAATACCTGACGTGACAGTTTGGCTTAAGCCGAATGGGTTACCAATGGCAATAACAAAATCACCCACTCTTAAGTCATCAGAATCTGCCAAATTTAAAGCCACAAGATCTTCATTGTCTACTTGTAACAAAGCAATATCGCTTTGCGGATCAGCACCAATTTTCTTAGCTTCTAACTCACGTCCATCTTTCAGCGTAACAGTAATTTCGTTCGCATTATCGATCACGTGATTATTCGTCACGATATAACCTTTTTCAGCATCGATAATCACACCTGAACCCAATCCTCTAAAAGGACGCTCTTGTGTTTGTTCCCTCGGTGCATTAGGGCCGAAGAAATGGCGAAAGACGTCAGGTAGGCGTTGACGAGATTGTTGGCTTCCAACGACAGTAATACTAACAACCGCCGGCGTCGTTTCGTCTAGCATAGGTGCTAACGAAGGCATTTCCCCCTTATCTTTGGAAAAAAATGGCAGTGCAGCATGACTAGAAAGTGCGGTCGCACAAAGAACAGCAAATAAGCTTATGGTAACTGTCATTCGACTGACTGTTTTTCGCATAGCTAATAATCTCCCATAGGAATAAAACAATTAGGTTTCAAAAGACCCAATAATGGGCAATAAAGTTCAACTTTTTTCAAGATTGTCAGTGTCTTCTGGCTTTACACCTTCACCAGCAAACAATCCCGAGCCTGCATTAGCGTAATCTCTCGGCTGATACTCAGCTTCTGTTTTTTCTCTCGACTTCGACGATTGCTTACTACTTAAATAAGTATCTGTTGCGCCACCGAAGAACTCGAGTTTCTCTTGCCCAGCTTCAGCATGACTGCGTTGAGTAAACTCCTCAAACTCGTTTATTTTCTGCTGTAGCATGTCGCACTGATACTGCACGTCACTCACTAAATTCCGAGAATCAGTTATGTGTTGTGCCGTTTGTTGAATCATCAATTGTTTGGCTGTTTCTTCTTTTTCATCAGTCATTTGATTTTGAGACTGACTCTCAAACCAATATTTCGACAAGAAAAAGCCGATCACAACGCCAACTAGTAATAACAACGCCCCTATAATCCAATCCATATTGCTCTCTCAGAAACTCGTTTTATCTTATAATACCTGCTCAGCAAAATATGAGGACATTTTATTTTCATTCAAGATGTAACAAATCACTTTTATTCGACATAACAATCACACGCTGTAATGATTTGTGTTTTACGCAATGACAAACCTGAGCATGTTGATCTTAGCTCTGTTCGACTTTAGGTTCATTTTCCCTATCAAATAGATGTAAAATAACCAACAGAGACAGTGAGTACCAATCTATAGTGAGAACTGATCACTATAGATTGATATAAAACGATGGGTATGAGTGAGGGCCATAGATAAATAATGTTAGACATGACGCCATGGCAAAAGTATCAGCAAGATTTAACACACCCAGATTTTCAAGAAGATGACGCTCAAGCAAATGCAGTTAAAGAGCTACAACGGTTATACGATGAGCTAACACAACCCAAGAAAAAGAAAAAATGGCGTATTAAGATCCAAAATGCCTTTGGCAAAGGACACACTGAGCCCGGTATTCAAGGTATTTATTTCTGGGGCGGTGTTGGTCGTGGGAAAACCTACCTTGTTGATACTTTTTATGAATGCCTACCGTTCGAAAGGAAAATGCGTATTCATTTCCATCGCTTTATGCATCGTGTACACAAAGAACTGGAGAAGCTAGGCCAACAAAGTGATCCCTTAAAGCACATCGCTGATATCTTTGCTAAAGAAGCCGTTGTTATTTGTTTTGATGAGTTTTTTGTTTCGGATATTACCGATGCCATGATACTGGGCACACTGATGGAAGAGCTCTTCGCTCGAAATGTGGTACTTGTAGCCACATCTAATATTATCCCCGATGAATTATATAAAAATGGTTTACAGCGAGCGCGCTTTCTACCGGCTATTGAACTGATTAATCAGAACAATCGTATTGTCAATGTAGACAGTGGTGTTGACTATCGATTACGTACGCTAGAGCAAGCCGAAATATATCACTACCCTTTAGATGATAACGCTCAAGCTAACCTCCAACGCTATTTCACTCAGTTAGCCCCAGAAGAGGGTTCTTATGGTGAATCTATTGAGGTTGAAAACAGGCTGATCCCAACTATCAGAAATGCCGACGGTGTCGTCATGTTTGAATTTGATGACCTCTGTAAGAGTGCTCGTAGCCAGTTAGATTATATGGAAATTAGTCGCTGCTACCATACAGTCTTGGTCGCCAACACCCAACAAATGAACCAACAAACAGATGATGTTGCCCGTCGATTTATCGCAATGATTGACGAGTTTTACGAACGTAATGTTAAACTCATTATTTCATCAAGCGTGTCAATGGAAGACTTATACACTGATGGGCAGCTTGTCTTTGAGTTCAAGCGATGTTTGAGTCGACTGCAAGAAATGCAGTCACATGACTATTTAGCAACACAACACCTACCGTAAACACAACATTAAGCGAGTGTATAAAATTCATTCAAGCTATTCTAAATTATTGATGACTTTTTAATAGACTTGTGTATAATTCGCGCCCTGCCCAGTTACCGTCGCTTTGGGAAGCGGCATAGTCAAATCGCTCGAAGGGGCGTCATATTTGACTTTCAGCCAGGTTTTAACTTGGTATTTAGTAACGATTCAAACTTTATTTGGGTAATTTTAAATGAAAACTTTTGTTGCAACACCAGACACAATAAAACGTGAATGGTTCGTGGTTGACGCCACAGACAAAACACTAGGTCGTTTATCGACAGAGATTGCTTTGCGTCTTCGCGGTAAGCATAAACCAGAATATACACCACACATGGATACTGGTGACTACATCATCGTCATCAACGCTGAGAAGGTACGTGTTACGGGCAATAAAGCTCAGAACAAAATGTACTATTCTCACACAGGTTACCCTGGTGGAATCAAAGAAATTAACTTTGATAAACTGATACAGCGCAAGCCAGAAATGGTTATAGAGAAAGCGGTCAAAGGTATGTTACCTAAAGGTCCTCTTGGACGTGCAATGTTCCGCAAAATGAAAGTTTATGCGGGTTCTGAGCACTCACATGCAGCTCAACAACCACAAGCACTTGAGATTTAGGAGCAAGACCAATGGCAGATAATCAATACTATGGCACCGGTCGCCGCAAAAGCTCAACTGCTCGCGTATTTTTACGTCCAGGCAGTGGTAGCATCGTTATCAACAAACGTTCACTAGAAGAATTCTTCGGTCGTGAAACAGCACGTATGGTTGTTCGTCAACCGCTAGAGCTTGTTGAAATGACTGAAAAGTTTGACCTTTACATCACTGTTTCTGGTGGTGGTATCAGTGGTCAAGCAGGCGCAATTCGTCACGGCATCACTCGTGCGTTGATGGAATTTGATGAGACACTTCGTCCAGCATTACGTAAAGCGGGTTATGTTACTCGTGATGCACGTAAAGTTGAGCGTAAGAAGGTTGGTCTTCACAAAGCACGTAAGCGCCCTCAATACTCAAAACGTTAATCTCTATAAGATTAATAGAAGTAATGTTGAAAAACCCGACACTAAGTCGGGTTTTTTATTTATAAAAGCTCCTCATTAACACACCTTCTCATATCTAAAACTTACCTAATCACATAGATTTATAGACACCTTAACGATGAGATCGGCCTTCTTAAGCAAAGAAACGTACTTTGTCGCTGCTATTTCAATGTTTTACACAGTAATTCCTTGTGTTCTCTTAGTGTTTTCTTTTATCATTTCTCGTTAACAAAACTACATTTTTGCCCAAAACAAATTCAAAGAAATTTGACCGGCAAAAGCATAGATACCAATAGTGGTAATTATTTGTTTATTCAGCGATAAGAAGAAATACTTAATCAAGGCATTCAAGTGACGGCATAGCAATGCTATGTCAAGCTTGAATAACGTAGAGAAAGCATTTCTTAATATCGCCCGAAGGGAGTGTCGCTACAACGCTCACTTTTTGTTGCAGTCCATTGAAAGGGAATAGCCCTTCCTAATTGACTGCGCCTCAATTGAGCGTTTTAGGAAACACTCTGATTGACCAAATAATTACCACCATTGGTATGAATCCAAACTCCGGAGAGAAGTGAATGAGCAATGCGCCCGTAGATAACAGCCGGCGTCGTTTTCTCACAGTAGCGACATCAGTTGTCGGTGGTGTGGGAGTAATAGGTGCGGCAGTACCTTTTATCGCGTCTTGGAATCCCAGCGAACGAGCAAAAGCAGCAGGTGCCGATGTCGAAGTAGATATCAGCAAAGTTGAGCCGGGGCAATTGCTCCGTGTAGAATGGCGTAGTAAACCCGTCTGGATAGTCAGGCGGCCCGCAGAAGCTCTTGCAGCGCTTGGTAAACACGAAGATCAGTTGAAAGATCCTAACTCAGAAAAGGATCAACAACCGGAGTTTGCACGCAACCAATACCGTTCATTAAAAGATGAATACTTGGTACTTGTTGGTATTTGTACTCACCTAGGATGCTCACCTCAACACCTTAAAGGTGGTGCGTTTGAAGAGCATGTCGTTGGCGTTCCAGAAGGTTTCTTCTGCCCTTGCCACGGTTCAAAGTTCGATATGGCTGGCCGCGTATTCCAGAGTGTACCTGCTCCGAGCAATATGGTTGTTCCTCCTTATCAATACATCGACGATAATACTATTATCATCGGCTCAGAAGCGGAGGGTGCTTAATCATGTGGAAGAATCTATTAGATTGGATTGAATACCGTATACCTATGATGCGTGTCGCAAATATGCACGCTATTCAATACCCTGCACCTAAGAACATGAACTTCTGGTACGTCTTTGGTTTCTTAGCCACTATCGTACTTGTTAACCAAATCGTAACCGGTATCTGGCTAACAATGAGCTATGAGCCTTCTGCTGAAGGTGCGTTTGCTTCAGTCGAATATATTATGCGAGATGTCGAGTTTGGCTGGTTACTGCGTTATATGCACAGTACTGGTGCATCGGCCTTCTTCATTGTTGTCTACCTTCATATGTTCCGAGGCATGATCTACGGTTCTTACCAGAAGCCAAGAGAGTTACTCTGGTTATTCGGTATGTTTATCTACTTAGCCTTAATGGCAGAAGCTTTCATGGGATACGTACTCCCTTGGGGACAAATGTCTTATTGGGGTGCTCAGGTTATCGTTTCTTTATTTAGTGCGATTCCTGTGATTGGCCCTGACTTAGTTATTTGGATTCAAGGTGACTATGTTATTTCTGGTGCAACACTGAACCGTTTCTTTGCGCTTCATGTTATTGCTCTACCTTTAGTGATAGTCATCTTAGTGTTCTTGCATATCATTGCATTACACGAAGTAGGCTCTAATAACCCGGACGGCGTTGAAGTAAAACGCAAGAAAGGTTCGTTAAGTGAAGAAGAAAAAACTAAATTTGAAATGCACGAATACTACACCAAGAAATATGACATCATCGATGATGTAGTGCCTTTCTTCCCGCACATTGTGATGAAGGATTTAGTCGCCTTTAGTATTTTCTTACTTGGCTTTACTTATGTATTGTTCTTTAATCCCGAACTTGGTGGCTACTTCTTAGAACACCCTAACTTTGAGATTGCTAACCCGCTGAAAACACCTGAGCATATTTTCCCTGTTTGGTACTTCACGCCTTTCTACGCCATATTGAAAGCTGTGCCTGACAAATTATTCGGTGTTATCGCGATGTTTGCTGCGATTATCTGCTTAGCCTTGTTACCTTGGTTTGACCGTTCAAGTGTACGCTCTTGGCGTTATCGTTCAGGTTTACACAAAGCTAACCTACTTGTTTTTGCTGTAGTATTTATTGTTCTAGGTTACTTAGGTGGCACACCTCAAGCACCGTGGAAAGTAACCCTTTCTCAAGTGTGTACGGTTATGTACTTCGCATTTTTTGCGTTATTGATCATCTACAGTAAGAATGAAAAAACGAAACCATTACCAGCAAGGATTACGAAATAATGAAGAAGCTTATCCTTAGTCTTGTATTTTTATTGCCGAGCTTGGCGATGGCTGCAGGTGGTGGCTATCACCTTGATAAAGCTAACTATGACCTGACCGACAAAGCATCACTTCAGCGCGGTGCGCAATTATTCGTGAACTACTGCTTAGGTTGTCACCAAATGCAGTATCAACGTTATCAGCGTACGTTTGAAGATCTTGGTATTCCTTTTGAACTTGGCCAAGAGCATTTGCAGTTTACTGGTGAAAAGGTCGGTGATCACATGACCAATAACATGAGCTCAGATTCAGCTGCTGCTTGGTTTGGTGCTCCACCACCTGACTTAACGTTGGTCGCTCGAGTACGAACAGCTGATTGGGTATATACCTATCTACGTACCTTTTATGCTGATGACAGCCGTCCATTTGGTGTGAATAATAAAGTGTTCCCAGAAGTGGGTATGCCACACGTATTACAGGAATTACAAGGCATTCCATCAGAGACAACAGAAAAGCGTTTAGTTGATGGTGAGATGAAAGATGTCTACGTAGGCCTTAAAGGCGACGGTTCTGGCACTATGAGTGAAAGCGAATATGACCAAGCCATGCTTGATCTAGTCAATTATCTTGTTTATACAGGGGAGCCCAGCCGCTTAGAATCAGAGAGCATTGGCAAATACGTCATCGTCTTCTTATTGATACTTTTAGTATTGGTCTATTTACTTAAGAAAGAATATTGGCGCGAAGTGCACTAATTTCAATCAAAATCATGTATAATCCAAAAAGGGGCAAAACAGCCCCTTTTTTGTTATCCGTTGCTAATAGATTTTACCTTTCAGGCATTAAAAGAAGTTGCCTATCACTGAGGTTTAATGACGACTATTTGAGTAACCGATTGAGTTTGCGCCTATAGTGGTCGCATTTAAATGAATTTTTTGGAGGATAGTTAATGGCTGTAGCCGCAAATAAACGTTCTATTATGGCGTTATTTTCTGACACGGTGGACATCTATAGTCATCAAGTACGTATAGTTTTAGCAGAGAAAGGCGTTGGTGTTGAGATAAGCTATGTCGACGCAAAGAACCTTCCCGAAGACCTTTTGGAGCTTAATCCATATGGCACTGTACCTACATTAGTTGACAGAGACCTCGTTCTCTACACTTCGCATATCATTATGGAGTATCTGGACGAACGTTTCCCTCATCCCCCATTAATGCCGGTTTATCCAGTATCTCGTGGTCAAAGCCGTCTTATGATGCATAGAATTCAAAACGATTGGTACGTCTTAGCGGATCAAATCGTCAAGGGTGAAGGTGATGTTGTTGCTGCACGTACACAATTAAGAGAATCACT
This sequence comes from uncultured Pseudoalteromonadaceae bacterium, assembly GCA_964640795.1. GTDB lineage: Bacteria > Pseudomonadota > Gammaproteobacteria > Enterobacterales > Alteromonadaceae > M269. Next base: position 133,767 of record CAZXIN010000005.1, read on the forward strand.
ACTTAGTTTGGCACCGTTGTTTGCTGACAATCCTTATTTTATGAGTGAAGAGTTTAGCTTAGTTGATTGTTATATGGCGCCATTGTTATGGCGTTTACCTGCGCTAGGAATTGAATTAACAGGCGCTGGTAGTTTAGAAGTAAAAGAGTATATGGAACGCATCTTCGAGCGCGAATCATTTGTTGCTTCGTTGACTGATCAAGAACGCGAGATCCATAACCCTTTATAAGTCTTAACTTCCACTCAATATAAGTAACGTCTATAAGCACGCTATTTCAGCGCTTATTTACGTTACTTTAGATGAGTTTAGGGGTACTGAAGTAGCAATACTTACGACTCCTTTGAACGCAAGTAACACCATCATGCTTTGTATTTTAAAAGTGATAAGAAGGCAGCATCTTTCAGCACTTCTTATCCTGAGTTGAGGTTAAATATGAAAATGACATCTAACCAACCTTACCTACTACGTGCGTTTTACGACTGGATTGTGGATAACGACCTTACGCCACATCTCGTTGTGGATGCGACAATGTCTGGCGTACAAGTACCTCAAGAGCACATAAAAGATGGCCAAATAGTGCTAAATGTATCGCCTACGGCTTGTGCTAAATTGGCTATCAGCAATGTTGATGTCACATTTGAAGCTCGCTTCGGCGGCGTTGCACGCAGCCTTGTCGTGCCTTGTGCAGCGGTTCAAGCTATCTATGCAAAAGAGAATGGCGCAGGAACTTTATTCACTGCTGAAGAGATAGCTGCTGAACATGATGAACTTGAAGCTCTTGATGATACAAGCTCTAAAACTGAACAAGCAAAGCCAGAAAAGAAAAAACCAACGCTGACAATAGTAAAATAGCTAATGTAGGGTTTGTTTACATTTTATAGGTAATAAAAAAGGGCCATAAGGCCCTTTTTTGATTCAATCTAAACTCTAAGTAATACTGATTGGCATTGGTATTACTGTATTTCAAATACCTTAACCACTTTGATAACACCTTTGGTGTTACGAGCTATATCAACTGCGGTATCAGCTTCAGCACCCGATACAATGCCCATAAGGAAAACCTCAGAGTCCTCCACAACAACTTTAATATGCAGACCATCAATACGCTTGTCAGCAATAAGGTTTGCCCTAATCTTAGAAGCAATCCAAACATCATTCGTACGTGTGGTAACTGCCGTAGGAGGGCCTATCCGAACCTGATTGTGCAACTTAGCGATATTCTTCACACTTTCGGCTGCAGACTGTGCTTCCCGCTTTAATGTATCATTTGGTGCTTGCCCCACCAGCAGAGCAACGCCATTAAAGACATCGACTTCAACATGCGCAAACTCCTTAACATTCTCTTTCTCTCGCAACTGACTCCGAATGCGAGCGGCAAGTGTTTTATCATCTATTTGTGTACCCAGCGTTCGCCTATCATGCACCGCCGATGCGGCACCTACGCCACCTCCAACGACCAGTGCAGCACAGCCTTGAAGTGCACTAAACAACAAAGCGCATATCAGGACTTTATGTGTTTTACTCAATATCACCTAAATTACTCCGCACTCTCTTCAGGAAACAAGCTGTCATCGATTGTCTCACATAGATTATGAATAACGAGTAAATGAACCTCTTGAATTCTCGCAGTACGATTGGAAGGAACTCGAATCTCAACATCGTTTTCTCCTAAAAGCCCTGCCATCTCACCGCCGTCTCTGCCGGTCAAAGCAACTATCGTCATATCACGTGAAACAGCTGCTTCCATTGCTTTAATCACATTGCGCGAATTACCACTGGTAGATATCGCGAGCAAAATATCTCCTTGTTGCCCAAGTGCTCGAATCTGCTTACTGAATACTTCTTCATAACTATAATCATTAGCAATCGAGGTAATAGTTGAGCTATCGGTTGTTAAAGCCATCGCAGGTAAACTTGGACGGTCTCGCTCGTAACGATTTAACAATTCAGAAGAAAAGTGTTGTGCATCACCTGCTGAACCACCATTACCACAGGACAATATTTTGTTTCCGCGAATTAATGCTTCAACCATTAGTTGCCCAGCTTTCTCAATGACTTCAGGAAGCACTTCACTGGCAGCAATCTTCGTTTGAATGCTTTCTCGAAAGTTCTCTTTAATTTTCTCTATCATGAAAAATCCTATTTATCTTCACTCAACGCTCCTGAGCGCCTTTATATAGCGATGATTATACCTGTTTAATCCAATCAATTCGCTCGTTATCTATCGCAATTAAATCTAATCGATGAGGCACAATTGATGGGTTCAATTGATGTTGGTGCATATAGTAAGCAATGGCAGTTTCTACCTTACGTTTTTTGCGAGCATCGAAATAATCAACGGCAGAACCATGCGAACGATTACTTCGATATTTCACTTCAACAAACACAAACTCTTCACCGTCTCGCATGACAAGATCAAGCTCCCCTCTTCGACAGCGAAAGTTCTGCTCAATAAAATCTAAACCTTGCTTTTGCAAGTAATCCTTCGCATTCGTTTCGGCTTGTTGCCCAGTTAAACGAGCCTTAAAACCACGTATCTTATTAGCTGCTGACTTAATCAACGTTGAGCCGCACCACTTTGTCTTGCTGAACACGTCCCCAAGGTAAATGCCTTTGGACTGCTCGATCATTATCTAAACTTAAATGACCTGTAAGCCCATTGAATTGATACTCTGGAAATAAAGCCATATGGCGTAGATGAGGAACAATATTATAAGCATCATATCCCATAGCAAATAATCGATACTCTGTATCTGTTCTTTGCGGCCATAGTTCTTGTGCTTCTCTAGAAAGGCCTTGCCAAGGGTGATCAGGCAGCATCCAAGGTAAATCGATGAAGCTCAAGTTTCTTAAATCACGATAACTGTTATTGCTCATTTCTAAGCTATGACTGCGTGAAGATGCAAATACCGGTAAGATATCGGCAAACGGGCTGATGCTGGTTTCTATGACAGGGTTAATCAGCTCAGTTTGCTCCGCGTTCGCAAAAACAACAATAGAATCGATATCTCGCCGATTACGCTCAAATGCTTTAACGTCTTGCCTAACCAACGCATTAATTTGTCTTATACGACGTTTACTTGGCGCTGTTCCCATAACATCACTAATACCAGCCCGCATCGTCTTACTGTCCGTGTAATCGACTTCCAATGGTGTTTGTGAATGATTTGCTTGCCAATAGCTCACGAATGCTTTTTTCATACGTTGGGCGACACTACTAGACTCAGCAATAATAACAGGCTCTCTTAGCCCACGCTTTTCAAGATGTTGTGCCAATTGGAAAGCCTCGTCTTCAGGCGCTAAAGAATAATAATAATATTCTTGTTCAGGCATGTCAGTATCATCACGATTAAGCGCAACGACGGGCGTCCCCGGTTTAATAAATGGAGCGAAGACTTGGATATTGTCTTTAATAAGCGGACCGATAACCAGTTGGTACTCATTATTTTGTAATACTTCAGCACCTTCTTCTGGGCGTGCTGAATCAATAAAAACAAGTTCAGGCTTGGTACGGGTTTCATTAAAATACGCACTAAGAATGCCATCTTTCAATGCCTTACCCTGCAAAGCTAAACGGCCAGTTAATGGCAATATCACAGCTATTTTCTGAGGTGTTAAGGGCGCAATTTCTTTAGCCGAAATCACATTAGGTGGCAAAGGAATCTGCATGCGTTGACCAACTGAGTTCTCCCAAAACTCAACTTCAGACACAAACTTTTGGTTATCGACAGCATGAGTTCTTATTATAGCGTTAAGCTGTAACCAAGGCTGCAAGTTCGTATTGCTCAAAGTTACCCTTTGGAAGTCCTTCTCGGGTATGCGCGACAATAGGGACCACATTTTATTAGACAACTCAGGCTCTTCAATATCCGACTTTAACAGCGCTTCTGCAGCGTCCATCCAGCGTTGTTGTTCAGCATATAATGCATAACGTACAGCAGCAATTCGCTTGTCAAAACCTAACTGTAGGGCTAACCTCTCCTCATATTTTTTCACGAGTTCTAATTGCCCCTTCAAAACGAGGCATTCAGCAATAATCAAATTTGCTTGTGTTTTATCAATATTTGATTCAAGTTCGGGAAGGAGTAGAGCTGCTATCGAAAGCCCTCGCTCACAGAGATCATCTTCGAAACTATCTGCGGCTTTTAGCAACCATTGCTGCCTAGACAGGCCTTCTGATTGTTGTGCTTGATTTAAAAAGTACGCTGTGTCGAATTTTGGTTTCTCAGGTACGACTGAGACCTCCGTTTTTTGTATCGGCGCAACAGGTTCAGTCTGCGGAGATGATCCACAAGAAACGAGCCCCAAAATAAGCAATAAAAGTGCAAAAACTCTCAGTAACAAAATAGTATCCAGAAATAAATTAACTTTATCTTTTTCTCTAGTTTAAAATGGCTAGCACTTGAACACAATCAAAGAGCAACTGTCTATGCAAGACAACGGTATCCTGTACATAGTTCCAACACCAATTGGAAACATGCAAGATATAACGCATCGCGCGATAGAGATACTTAATTCTGTTGATCTCATTGCTTGCGAAGATACTCGACATAGTCAAAGGTTGTTACAACATTATCAAATTAACACGCCTTTAACGGCTCTTCACGAGCATAACGAAGATAAACGTGCTGCGTTCTTAGTTAACAAGCTTGCCTCTGGCGACAACATTGCACTTATTTCCGATGCTGGTACACCTTTAATTAGTGATCCCGGCTATACACTGGTCAATCATTGTCGTGAAGCTGATATCGAAGTAACAGCGCTCCCTGGTGCCTGCGCAGCTATTACTGCGTTATCTGCTTCCGGCTTAGCGACAGATAGCTTTACTTTTAAGGGCTTTTTGCCGGTCAAACAACAAGCAAAAACTGAAAAACTTGAAGCATTGATACACGAACCTGTCACCACTGTTTTCTATGAAGCTCCAAGGCGGGTCAGAGATACCGTTGAGATGATGGGAAGCGTCTTAGGTATGGACAGAGAACTTGTTCTAGCTAAAGAGCTCTCAAAAGCATTTGAGCACTATGCTACGGGTAATGCCGGTGATATTTTAGAATGGCTAGATGCAGAACCTGCGCATCAGAAAGGTGAATTTGTCCTGTTAGTATCAGGTGTCAAAAAGGTAAACGACGGTACGCCTGAAGAAGCAATAAGCCTACTCAAGTCATTAAAAGCAGAACTACCATTAAAGAAGGCAGCAGCTATCACAGCAAATCATTACGATTTGAAGAAAAATGACCTATACCAGCTCGGACTCTCATTTGATTAAATTAAGCTTAAAGCTGCTCCCCCAATTCATTGGGTTTGTATGCTGCCTATGCTTGTCCCCCAAATTATGGGCCAATTGGCATACTGCAAGCCAAGGTATCATGGGGACTAATATCCGAGCCGAAGTCTGGCACGCTTCTGCAGAGCAAGGGGAAAAAGCGCTCACGATTGTGATGCAGGAAATGGAGCGCATCAATCAATTGATGAGCCCGTATATTGACAGCAGCGAGCTCTCTCAGATCAACAGTCATGCAGCCAACGAACCAGTACCTATTTCAAAAGAACTCTATGATCTTATTGCGTTGTCCTTAGCACTTTCTGAAGAGACAAATGGCGCATTTGATATCACTTTTGCCAGTGTGGGCTTCTTGTACAACTACCGAGAAAAACAAAAACCGAATCAAGATGATGTAGAGCAATTACTCATTGCTATCAACTATAAGCATATTGTATTGGATGACAAAAAGCAGACCGTGTTTTTTAAACACCCTGATGTCAAAATTGACTTAGGTGGCATCGCTAAGGGACATGCAGTTGATAATGCCATTAGGCTACTTTCTAATATGGGTATTGAGCATGCTCTAGTGACAGCAGGTGGTGATACGAAACTACTTGGTGATAGACATGGGCGCCCATGGATAGTTGGTATTAAAGACCCACGCAGAGCAGAGAAACAAGCTATCGTTTTGCCGTTAGAAAATACGGCCTTGTCTACCTCCGGTGATTATGAGCGCTACTTTGAAGAAGATGGCCAGCGTTATCACCATATTTTGTCACCGAAAACGGGTAAACCAGCACAAGAAATACAAAGTGTGTCAATTATTGGAGAACGCAGCACATTTAACGATGCCTTATCCACCGCAGTCTTTGTGCTAGGTGTTCAGCAAGGGATGGACTTAATTAACCAAACACCCGGATATGACGCCATTATCATAGATAGTGAGCGGAAAGTTCATTATTCTAACGCACTCATTCCCTAGAGCGTGCAATATGCTATGGCATGGGAAAGTATAGCATTCGCCCCATACCCACAGTGAATAACCACAAACCATAAAAAGAATGCTCAGCAGCTGTCAGCATCAGTGATTTTGACTTATCGTAAGTTGTAGCAAATAGTATTCCGCCACAAAAGGTCAAAGCAAACACCAAGTTATCCATAAAAAAGATATGTGCAAAGCTGAATACAGATGCATTGATTAGGATGAACAAGAATTTATTCTCTGTAAGATCGGAATAGCGAGCAAAGAAGTAAGTGCGATAGATGATCTCCTGAGGCACCGTCGATACCAAAGTGTAAAAAATGCTTATGCCTATCCACATCATCGGCTTTTGTAACACAACAATAAAAAGGTCTTCAGGAGCGCTATAGATGACAAATGCTGTAGTTGCTATCGCAAACAATAGAAATCGAATAGTGATCACCGGCCATAAATCAGCCCACCGTACCTGACAAAATATCTTTTTAGTCATACCCAAACGGCTTTTCAGCTGCCAGCCACAATAGATTAGGCACAAAAGCACGAGAATGAGTAAAAACATTGCATCAAATGAACTGACTAGCAACAAAGGCACACCAATGAACAGCGTGATAAGTTCAGCAACTTTGAAGAGTTTATTGTCTAACATCGATTGTTTCCATCACCCTGATACCTCTTAAATTGGCCGATACCTTAAACGCTAGCTTGATGGAAATCACGCTATTTTCTATACCTTAACGGCATTTACCATACTCAATAGCTAGCTTATTTGATTCCCTTTAGATTGCTCAGCTTCTGCAAAAAAACTATAGTAGATCGACAGTATCCACAAACGAGTCACACAACGATGAAGCCTTTGATCTGCTATGCCACAGTCATACTAATGAGTAGCTTACTCAGTCATCAAGCTTATGCTCAAAGCACTAAGGCAAGTACACCATGTCCAGAAAGCTTCCATCAATTACCTGTTTATCCTAACGCTAAACTATGCCAAATGTTTGATGACACTTTCCCAGCAACACTGACTTATCATGCAGCAGTGGATATTGATACTGCTGCCAGCTTCTATATCAAGGCGTTAGGCAAAACCAATAAAAACATTCAAGTGAAAGGGCGGCGCGTACTGCATTTCAATAGTGATAACCCAATTATTATTATTTCAAAAGATGGCCAAGGCAGTCAGGTGGATGTTTTGATGAAGCAAGCTTTATAAATATACCCAAACCACTTCATATTTTGATAATTCGTTTTATTTATTTCTGATCTGATACAAATTGGCATTTCCTTTGCTGTAACTCAATACATGTGACCTCAGAGTCAAAGTTTTGTCGTTTACGTTTTAGAGGAAAAAATATGGAACTCGCCATTGTCCTAATGATTTTGTTAATTGTCGTCGCTGTAGGCGCCATCAAACTGAACGAGAATAACCTCTCTTTCCCTTTTAAGAAGAAAACTAACTTATTTACACCAACCGAGCGCACTTTTTTACAGTTAATTGAGGCCGCTGTTGGTAATCAATATAAAGTCATCTGTCGCGTAAAAGTGGCTGACATTCTGGCTGTTCGACAAGGGACAGATAAGAAAACCAGCCGTTCAGCTCTAATGAGAGCCGCAGGTAAGCAGCTAGATTTTGTTCTATGTTCAAAAGAGGACATGAGCCCAGTTGTTGCTATAGATCTCGTACACTCAAACGGTAAAGACGGCTATAAAACACAACGTGACTGGTTTATTAGTGGGTCGCTTGATGCGGCAAGAATTCCTCACGTACGTATAAAAGTTAAGTCAGGTTACCGACCACACGACATTCGTGAGTGCATTAACGCTAAACTTGCACCTATGTTATACAAAGAGCCGAAAGACCCTATTATCAAAGGGACTAATGGTAAAGGTGAAAAGCCATCACTGATAGATCCGGTAGCGGCGTAAAATGAATACTCCCCTATCTAGAACGTATTCATTTTTGCTATATAGATTTTGTTCTAAAAAAAAGCTTTTTGATTGCGATACGTACTTGTAAGTCTATAAATATAAGTCAAAAGTACGCAACAAAGATCAACCCGCTTTAAACTAAAACCATTGAATCAAATCAGTGGTTTTAGTTTAATCGCACAACTTACCTCACTCACCTTTTATCACTTACCAAAAGCTGCAAATAACGATGGGTTTCGGTATATTGTCACGCTCTTATAAAATTTAACTCATGACTTATTAAGGGCGTACCTTGCAGTATCGAAGAATCAGCCGACACTTTCATTTATGGGCTGCGCTCGTTATTTTACTTCCAGTGCTTGTTGTTATCTCAACAGGGATTCTATTGCAGGTCAAAAAAGAGTTTGAATGGATCCAACCGTCTACACAAAAGATCGAGCTCCATGCACTAAATATTAGCTTTGATGAGATCTTACTCGCGGCATCGTCAGTACAAGAAGCCAAGATTAATGATTGGGCCGATATAGATCGATTAGATGTTAGGCCAAACAAGGGTATTATTAAAATTCAATCCAAGAGTCATTGGGAAATCCAAATAAGTACAGCCGACGCAAGTGTCTTACAAACCGCTTATAGACGCTCAGACACCATCGAGGCTATACACGACGGCAGCTGGTTTTTTGACGGTGCCAAGTTATGGATATTTCTTCCTGTAGCTATCATACTGCTGTTAATCTGGCTAAGTGGATGCATAATGTTATTCACCACTTTGCGCAGTAAGTTTAAGAAGAGACACTACCAGCAAACTAGATAGGTGAAGCTTCATTGCTTACTCTGATTATCAATTTAGATAAAAAGGCAAACACATAAGGATATACCTATGTTCAGACTGACTTTTTGGTTACTGTCTTTAGCAATACTTTCTCATTCGGTAATGGCTTCTAACAAAATCATAAAGCAACCCGACATGCTTGGATTGAGAACTGTCATCTATGAAGTCACTGACCTTAGTCAAGGTATTGACTGGTATTCAGAAGCCTTTGGCATCGGACCTTATGTCAACACACCTCAATATGTTGGCTTTAATATTAGAGGTTTTTAGCTAGGCTTGGTTCGTCATTCAAATTGGGGCAAAGTATCTAAAGATTGTGAGCGGCACTGCACCGTCAACGATCTATAAATCAACCACAGTAAGTTAAATACGTTAGCTACCCTTGCCCATCCAATGAATACCTTTTATCTATTCTTAATAATAAATACGAATGCGTTTCCCTGGATACTCTTCCCTAAAGGTATGACGAACTCTACCTCGGTAGCGGTAAGCAACTTCGTACCCTTTTAGCACACGAACTTTCTCCTTTTTATAATGTGTTTCGCAGTAATCGTAATCTTGAGAGCGATCGTTAGCTAATTCCTTGGCAAAAGCACCTCCAAGTACAACACCTGCAAGGGTCGTTAAGCCTTTTTTACCTTTGTTACCAGCAGCATAGCCGATTGCTCCACCAACAATACGACCAGCAACAACCGCTTCACGATCATGCTTACGTCGTTTGTTCTGATGATGGTAGCAAACTTCTCTAGGGGCTCGCACCGTCTCATACCGATATACAGGCGTAGCGTCTACCACCTTGGCTCTGTAATAATTTTTACTGTGATGAGCTTGCGCCAGAGGCGCAGTACACAACAATATGAGTAAGCTTAAAATAACCTGTTTCATAATATCAATCCTTATTCTGATTAGAGCGTCTGGATCTTTGCTGTACAGTTTTGCAGCAAAGATCCACATGCTCAAATGATATCGTTATCATAAGCGTAGAATTGTAGGACTGAATTTTAACTGAATTAATTGTGAACTGACTAAGGCTTGTTGACCAATTTGACCTAGCCTAATCTTAAAAAGAAAGTTATCGATGCTTTAATACTAATCCATCTAATGCGATGAGCGCTTATCAGTATAAATTGGTATCAGCGCTTAAAAGCAAAAAGCATAAACCACAGATAACGCGATTTATGCTTTTGCATGTTAAGGGGTCCATCCCAAAGCTACTAAGCTATTCAGTCGACACTAGTTAACCGGACAGATAGATACATTGTCTATACCACCTTCAATAATATCACCAGCACTACCACCATCACTTGCGCTTACTCTGATAACAACATTAGACCCTGCTGGAATATTTGCAGTTGCATTGGTCCAGCTTGCTGCCGTACGAACATCACCAATATTCACTAAACTATTGAAACTAGAACCACCATCAGTCGAATACTCTAGCAAATAGAAGTCACCACTCGCATCGTCTCCTGTATCACGCTGCCCGTGAAACCAGTCAATTGATAGTTGCGAAGCGTCATTAACCGCGATATCAGGTGACCGTGCTACACAAACACCGCCATCCACATCATTAACGCCAACACTTGAGTTAGTTGCTGTAAATACCGCAAAACCGTTTCCATCAGAATCACCAGCAGGCTGAGTAGTTACTCCAGAATCACCCTGTAAAGTTGGGTTAGTTCTGACGTAAGTTCCCGATGAACAAGTACTAGACGGATCGATAGTCCACCCGGTAGATGTACCGAAGTCATCTTCAAATGAACAGCTCGCTACTGGAGGAGGTGGAGGTGGTGGTTGTCCGCCATCTGTACAAGATGACAAAGTGAACGCACAAACTCGTGTATTCCACTCAAAAGTTCCCGTCGTTTCTACATATTCATTTGTATGCCAAAACGTGCAATTGTCTACCGGATCGACGCTGGTGCTTGCATAGTCTGCCCAACGGTTTGCTCCGGTCGTTGAACCTGTTCCATCAACACAAACCTGTTCGGTTTGCACTTCACCTGGTCCGTCAACCCCTCTCTCATGCACTGTAAAATAAATGGAAGGGAAAGACGTTGAACTAGAACGAGTATAGCCGATACCGATGTTACCAACGCCATCTACCGAAGCGGATCCCATCCAACGGCTAAGCCCATCATCAAAATCAACGACACCAATTAGGTCGCCATTGTCACCAATAGACGCTACACCTGTGGAAGGGTTAATATCTAAACCAACCCACATGACACCTGCACGATCTCCGCCTACATCAACATTTGTCGTCACCACAGATTTCAACACGCCTTCAGAAGGGAAATAACGGTTGTTGAATCGGTACATGGTAAAACCAGCTAAACCATCAATTGAACCCGCACCAGGTTGCTCAATACAGTCACGACTAAAACCACAAAGATTTTGATCAAACTCTGGAAGCGCGACACTTGCAATTTCATTCAGTGTAGAATTTGTCGGGTTGCTAAAGTCTGCACACACTTCCCACATACGAATTCGATCGGAACCAGGAATACCGAAGGATTGGACGTCTGTTGCATGCACAATGCGGTTACAAGTACCTTCTGGTGGTAAATCAGGCCCCTCTAAGTGCCCCACTTCAGCCCCAAAGGCATTGCCACCATCAATACTCTGAAATTGAATAAAGCTAGCGTTGGGGTCACCCGCCAACATCGCTTGACGATCGAATATATTGACATTCACACCGGCAAAGCCAGGACTAAACTCATGTGTGGTCATGTAATAACCGTCAGGCCATACGCCTATCTTTGGATAGTCATTAAAACCATTAGGGCTAACAACAAAGTCATACAAAGTATAAGGCCCCGTAGGATCTTCACCATCAGACAATGCAACACACTGGTGCCCATCCGCTACCGCGGTGCCTGTGAATTGGCTAAATAACCAACGACCAGCTAAGTGATCATAAAGTACGATAGGGTCACCTGCGTTTTCAGTTTCGCAAACACCACCAAAGCCTTGCCAAAAGATATTTCCAGGCAGTGGATCTCCCGCTCTAGTACCATCTTTATTAAAGAAAACCCAGCCTAAATTAACGTACTGAACATAATGCGTTAACCCTACGTCACCATTAGTATCTGGCGGCGTGATCATGCCACCATTAATGTTAGCGTTATCACCATTTGAAAACCCTTCGACACTGATATTTGCTGTCGGCGTGTTCCCCGTTGGTACAAAGTCAAATACCCTATTGAGCTGAGCCCCCCCTCCTTGCTGAGTTTCTTGCCTTTGCCTACCTCTTTCCAAAAGCTCTTCCGGCATGCGGATAACATTGATTTCTCCAGTTCCACTACTACGCTTAGTCGTTCCGTTATTTCTATTGCCTCTAAGCTTTTCTTGTAGTTCACGTAAACTCTTTGTACGAGCATATCGAGCAGCACGAAGCTTCTTCCCGATCTTAGCTTGTTTATTTTCTGGCCCTGAAGTTTGCACCTCTTGGGCTTGCACATTGGTCCCAATTATCAGCAATAATGCTGAAAAAAAACTAACGTAATATTTCATTGTTTAAAACACTCCAAAAGAACAATCCTTGATTTCAAAAACTTAAGCCGGCCTTGACATAAGCTCTTGAGAAAGCGCAGACAGCTTTAGCTTTCCCTTATTCGTTTACAGCATATTTACTCGTTCATGCTCGACGCGTGTTACCTTCACAGGAGCCCTCTCTAACTAGTAGGGGAATATCAAACTAAAGCAGGAATAAGAAAATTAGTTACTCGCTCATTGATAAGTTCGAGCTACCAGTACACGATGAGTTTCTACGTGTAATGGCTTGTCACTTTGTAATGCGTGACGAAATATTTCCGTTGCTTGATGACTATCCCAAGCGACTAGAGCATTCAATGCAGCTTTACTGACGCCTGGCGCATTGGAATAAAGCAGCGCAGTAAGTCTTTCAATATCCTGTTCTTCAACGTTGTCTCCGATGATACGCGTACATGTCCGTACCTTAATTGGCAGTAAACTCACTAAGTTATATTCAACCCCAGCTTCATCCACAGTTTGTCGACAGAGGTCTACAAGCCAACCTTTACGTTGCTTTGCAGGGAATGCGCGGGCAGCGGTAAGCAATAGCTCTTGCTCAAGATCTGGTAACACTTGTGATTTCAACAAACGCCGATAAGCTTTAGCTTGTTTTCTACTGAGTTGATCATGCAAATCATTACTTAGCATGAATTGGAATACGGCCAGGCGTCTCTCTCTGACATTTTCTTCATTCATTAATTGAACAAAAATAGCGTCGATAACGTCACTAGCATCATAAGTTTTACGACCTATTTTGCTTTTCTTTGAGGATGTAAACATATACCTCAAAGCATCACTTGAGCGATATATTGCGGCACCAGCCAAACCGTGAATAATAGTCGGCCCATTAGGGTTTTCTTCAATGACATCACGATATAGAAGGTGTTTACGGAGATAGCTGTAAACCACGATATATTGCTGACCTAACTCAATATTGACTGATTCACGAGTAGGGAACTTTAGTGTTTCGACAGGCTTTGCCTCTCCCCAAATATCTGCAACTTTATCTAAGGTCACTGCCCCATTATCCGATTGAGCACGCGCTTTAAATTCGGCAATGATGTAGCGCTCTTTATAAAACTCCTCTATGGGCGCTTTTACTGGCTTTGCTGCAAAAACTGGCATAAATAATGGCAAAATAAGAAATAATAGAGAAAGGCTAAAGACATGAGAGTGTCGCCTCGTACAGTGCCTGTGAAATCGATTCATATAACGTCACCAATGCGGCACATCATCAGTATCAAAAGTAAAAAACTTGAAAGAAAGCTAGACAGTCAATTTATAAAAATCCATTTATTTACGCTCAATACAATAAATCATGCCAATATTATTTTTAATTAAATAAAACTGATACATCTTAAAGCTCAGCTACCAAAAAGCGCTTGAAATTATTTCAAGTTGCCCAACGAAATGCGAAAGGCCTATATTCAGAGAAGCCAAAGCTCTACTCAAAAATCCTATCCAACCCAATAAGGGCAGTCTCAACAAGGCTTTCACATAGACTAAAACCTCTATATTTTCTACCTCTATGACACAAAACAAATCATTAGACATTAAGAACACTATCATAATGGTAATTTTTGTACACAATTAATTTAAAAAATAATGGTTAACTTTATTCTTAATAAAAATTTCTTGAGAACTTTATTATTAACAGCTATTACGACTGCTTTGTAATTTAGTTGATTCAGAGTATGTGGGTGCCTACTTACCGAAAGTTGCGATACGAGGAACTAATAGGGCTGATGATGAGTATTAGCGTGTCTGCCAACACAAAAGCATAAACACCTTCTCTATAAGTTCTTTCATTGATGCTCTATATTCAGCTCAAAATGTTTAAGGTATTGAAGGGAAAAGGTGGGGCATATAGCTATAGGTTGTAGGTTAATTTAAATTGAAAGTCTCTTCCTCTAGCCAGTGGTGATAAGTCATCGGTGCTTTGTAAATACTCTTTGTCTGTCAAGTTATTCAAACTCATTGAGAAGCTTAGCTGATTGTTTATCGCCAACTCGACACCCGCATTAAGCACAGTAACAGAGTTCACGGGTTGTTCACTTGGCCCAAAATCCTGCTTTGACTGACGCAACGACACCTGCCCGAACATTGTCCACCGCCCAATAGCATAGTTTGTCGACAGTTGATGTTGATTTGGGCTAATGTCAGAGACCTCATTGCCATCCTGATCTTCGCCGCTCAACCACTGTCCTCCGAGCCTAAAATCCAACCGCTGATTAGCTTGCCATATCATGTCATAGCTCGCACCAATCACTTCTGCTTGCTCTAGGTTTCTAAATTGTAAGACGTCTTCTGAAACCTCAATGCGCTCAATATAATTGTCTATCTGTTGTCCGAATAGTTGAAGTTCAGCTGATACACTGTCGCTTTTATAATACAAAGTACTTTGCAGGTTAATGCCTTGTTCTGTTTCCAAATTAGGATCACCAATGATGAGCCCCCTTGGTGACTCACCATTAAAAAACAGCTCACTGAGTACAGGTGTGCGATAAGCTGAGCTGAAGTAAAAGCTTGTCGACCATTTGGGCGATAATGGAACATTAATGCCCGCAAAACCACTCACATTGGCGTCTGTGAAACTTTGCTGATTGCTTTCAAGTCGTTGCCACCCAAAGCGAGCACCAAATGCCAATGAGAAATGCTCAAGTACTTTAGAGGCATCAATAACGCCGCTGATGTCTTGTGTATTACCATCCAGTGTTACGTTGTCGAACACCAAGACATCGTCGGAGGTTAGCTCTCTTTCTGTAGCTTTAACATCAGCTCGGCCTTGGAACTCAGCACGCCAATTAACCAACCAGGAATGCCATCGTTCAGCTCGACCTACTTTCGCACCGTAGTCAAAGGAGTCATTACGAATTTGATTAAAGCGAGAACCTATGCGTTCAATATCAGTGTCTAGTCTGGATTTATGCCAGTAAACTGATAAGTCAATGTCATTCAGTAAAAAGCTTAATTTACCTAACCAGTGATCATTCGTTGGATAGGTTGTGATACGGCTATTTGGGAAGTCGCTCGCGGATTTACCGATATTATTTCCTTCACTATATAAGGAGAAAACCTCGGTCAGCAAAGTATTTTCAAAGTTGATCCGAATGGCACCACTATGCTGTTCAAACTGGTCAAACAAAGGTGTGCCGTCTGCTGACTCCCCGTTCGCTGCATTACGGGTATTAACAAGCAGATCAACATTGTGAATACTATCAAGGTAAGTTAGATTTCGTTGACTCTGATTTGTACCATAGCCGGCAGAAAGTACTGCTGAATCGGGCGAACGCAACACAAAATCGACACCACCACCAATGGCACCAGAACCTAAATAAGTCGACGCAGCACCACTCGCTATAAAGGCTTGTTCAATAAAGTCAGGCGCAACAAATTCCGCAGCACTGCCTGCTCGTCTATCAGTGAAAATAGGAATACCTTCAACTAAAGTTTGCACCCGCCGACGTGAAAAACCCCTTATGTTGATAACCTGTAACTGCCCTCCTTGGCCATTGAAGCTCACTGCAGGTTCTTGTACCAATAAGTCAGCGAGCTGATTGGCTGCATATCTATTCTCTGTTTTGACAGTATTTTGCGGCAAGATGCGTTGCAAAGTATTATAAAAAAGTGGCTCCTTACCTTTCACTGTGATGCGTTCAATATCGTCCGCCACAGCATAGCAACACTCAACTAGAACTAGAGAAGGAATGGTCAGCCATCTAAAATAAGAAGTAATCGACATCAGAGAAAAATACAACAAACAGGGTATAATTTATACCCATAGTATTAAATAAAAAAACAAAAGGCACTTCAAAAGCCGAAGTGCCTCATTCAGTTCAGGGTAAATTAAGGTGCTTTAACAGCTTTAACCTTTTTCAACAAATTGAGACTCGATTGTTCAAACGCCTGATTAAACTCTGCAACATCATCAGCCAATAATCCATTCACAGCATTAACTCGTTCATCTAGGTGACGGCGTGCTATCTTCATAAATGCTTTTGCAGTATCGGAAGGTTTGCCGTAATGGCTACCTAAGAAGAACGCTACTCGGCCTAACTTGCTATTCAGCGTATAACTAGTATCAACAATACCAACAGCATCTGACTCACCTCTAATCTGCTTATCTTGCTCCTTAATTTGCTTAAGCAACTCATCGCCTTGCTCATTCAATTTAGTCAAAGGATGATCATCCTTATCTTCAACATCAGACAGCATTGCTTTTGCTTTACTTTGTACTAACTCTACATTGGTTTTGGTATCAGTTAACGCATGAATCATATCCGATACCGTATTTTGCATAGCAGAGAACTCATTCATCATTGATTGGCGCTCTTCCAACGCCCCTGCACTCAATTGATAACGAGGATCTTGTAAAACCTCAGCAGTACCAATCACTTCGTTATCATTAAGTGTGATCTTGAAGGTATATGTGCCTGGCAATGCTTGCACAAAACCCGGAGGCAGAATGTCTTTATCTTCTTTAGGCTCATCACCCGGTAATGGGCGTGTTCCGTCTAAGTTCATTGGCCATACAACCCGATTAATACCCTGTTTAAGCGTAGTGACGAAGGTACGAACGACTTTACCATTAGAATCACTAACCTCGACACGTGCTTTAGCAGAAGGCTTCTTCTCATCTTTTGATTCATCGTCGTCTTTCTTCGCTGCTTTCTCTTGGCGTAATTTGATACTACGCACTTTATCTTTGTCAGCATCAGGGTGTTCTAAGAAATCGCCAGAGGCCATTACATTCAACACAACACCAAAGACTTCATTGTCGCCTGCAAAAGCACCACTCCCCCAAAAACGCGTGCTCGGTGCTCTATTTGATGTGTATTGTTGACCATCTGATGTCGACAGTAATGCAAGCGGTTCTTTAAAGCTATCGTCACTCAGCCCACGTAACGGGCTGTAGTCGTCAATAACGATGACTGAACGACCGTGAGTACCTAAAACAAGGTCATTTTCACGCTCTTGAATCGCCATATCCATCACAGAAACTGTAGGGACGCCCTGAGTAAATTTAAACCAATCTCCACCACCCGATGTCGATACATATAGGCCAAGCTCTGTCCCTAGGAAAAGTAAGTTAGGATCAACATGGTCTTGTTGGATCGATAAGGCATAACCTCTTAGATTGTCGTCGCCAATATTTCTGAACCGAGAACCAAAGTTTTCAATTTTGTAGACGTAACTGGTCATGTCTCCACGTCTATGATTGTCAAAGACAACATAGGCTTCACCCGCTTTATGAGGAGATGGTTCAATATGAGGTACCCAAGTATTTTTAGGAACACCTCGAACTTTATTCTCTATACTCTTCCATGTTTTACCGCCGTCTTGCGTAATATGAATGCGACCGTCGTCCGTACCTACCCATATAACACCCTGTTTAACGGTACTCGGTGCAATAGTGACAATACTGGTAAAGTTTTCAGCTGCGGTTACATCTGATGTGATACCGCCTGAATCTTTAAAACGTTGCCAATCCTTGTTATCTGTCGTCATGTCGCCAGAGATAACTTGCCAAGATGCGCCACGGTCTGTCGACTTATGTACGTACTGGCTACCGTAGTAAATGGTACTTACGTCAAATGGGTCTTGTGCTAACCCAGCATTCCAATTAAATCTCAGATCTTTTTCGGTTCCGTCGTCATTCAGCGGAGGATTAGGGCGAACCAGTTTTTGTTCTCCTGTATTTAGATCCCAGCTAACTAAGTTACCGCCTTGCGACATCGCATAACCAGCTTCATTATTGTCTGGGAAAGGCATAGCATCAAAGCCGTCACCAAAGCCAATTTCTTGCCAGTGAACACTGCGGATACCACCACTGTTCCAAACTTCAGCAGGACCACGCCATGTCCCGTTGTCTTGCAATCCGCCGTATATGTTGTAAGGGTGAGCATCATCAACTCGAATATGATAGAACTGAGACACAGGCAAGTTTTGTACATAACGCCATGTATCTGCCTTATCTTGTGTAATGGCAATACCACCGTCATTACCTAGTATAAGGTGATCTGAGTTATTCGGATTTAACCAGAGTGTGTGGTTATCAATGTGAATAGTGTTCCCTGCAGCACAGCAGTCTACCTGCGCTATCGGAGCAAAGGTTTTACCACCGTCAATAGAGCGACGAACACGCGTAGCGATATTGTAAACAATGTTGTCGTTATTCGGATCAACTTCTAATTCGGAATAATAGAAAGGCCTATCGGCAACTCCGCGCTCTGTATTCACTTTGGTCCAAGTGTCACCACCGTCATCTGAACGAACAAGTGCACTTTTCTCTGCTTCAACTAGCGTGTATATACGATTAGGATTACTACGAGATGGTGCTATGACCATACGGCCTAAATTCCCTGCAGGTAATCCGTCCTCTTCTGTTTTACGTGTCCAGTTCTCACCACCGTCGATAGATACATACAAGCCTGAACCTTCACCGCCTGACTCAAAGCGATAAGGCCAGCGTCTGAATTGCCACATGGCAGCATATAGCTTGTTAGGATTGCTGGGGTCCATTTTGACGTCCGTCGCCCCAGTTTTTTCATCGACATACAGCACTTTGTTCCATGTTTTACCGCCGTCTACTGTTTTATATAGACCACGATCCGTATTTTCTGACCATAAAGTTCCTAGTGCAGCGACATAAGCAATATTGGGGTTTGTGGGATCGAGCGCGATACGATTAATGCGTTCTGTTCCTTCTAACCCAATCTTCTTCCAAGTTTTACCGCCATCGATGGACTTAAACATGCCACCGCCATAGGAAGTCGAGTTACGCGTATTGCCTTCACCCGTACCTACCCAAATAACACTAGGGTTACTTTGGTCGATAGCAATGGCACCGATAGAAGCAAAATCCTGATCATCAAAGATAGGATCCCAACTCAACCCTGCATTAACAGACTTCCACAATCCGCCTGTCGCCGTACCCGCGTAGATAATATTAGGATTTGATACCACTGCTTCTATATCTGTGATTCGGCCACTAGTCGCGGCAGGTCCGATGGCTCTGGCTTTAAGACCTGCCAGCAAATCACTATCAACAGCAACCGCTTGATAAGAAGCAAGGCCTAAAGCAGCACATGCCGCTAATTGGATCAGTTTTTTCATAGATTTTCCCTGATGTTAGAATTCTTATTTCATTTCAACATAATGACATTACAGTTTGTACTAGCTCTGCACAATACTACAGGCTAGTACAAACAAAACTTAAAGCTTAGGTAGTGCTTGTCCAGATACCCAAGGCGCACCAGCAGCTTCAAGTTTCGCTTCAAATGCTGGAATCATTTGGGTAACTACCCTATCCAGCTCTGCTCTAAAAATGCCTATTTCTTCTTGAGCAATTTGCAAGCTCCTCCTCAACGTTGGTGTAGCACCATAAGTGGAGCGTCCAGTACCAACACCGACAGCACGCAAACGGCTATTGATAGAAGGTGCCGTATCTTCGCCTACCGCTCGTTTAGCTTTCAAACCATTGAGCTGGCGATCAAGTTTATTTAACGTATTACGTATTGCGACATACTCCGCATCTAGACCACCTGGTGCAGCACGTGAACGACCGATAGCTTGCTCCAGCAAAGGTAAGCGCTCTGTCGTTTGAGACAGCACCTGTCCTAGCGCACTAGCGACACGTTGAGCGTCGGCTAGCTCTTGCCAGAAAGCAACCGCTTGTTCAGGCGTTGAGCCCTCTAAGGAACCTTTACGCAACTGTTCGACGACAAAAGTTTGAGGTGCTTGGAGTTCAGTTACCACGCCATCAACTTCTTTTGACAAGCTTACGCTATAAGTACCCGGAGCTACCAATGAACCACTGCCATCACCACTCACTGCACTAACAGCATTAGGTGAAGGATAACGCAGATCCCATGCGGTACGATGGAAACCTTTCTTGCTTTCACCCTTTATGCGGCGAATCGTATTACCGTTATTGTCACGTACAGTTAGCCAGATGCTTGGTGCTTTCTGTGACGCTTCAGCTTCAACAGCTTCCCAACCAGGGAAAGACACCGCTTTGTTATCTTTCTTCAGCGCCTTTTCTTTCGCTTGTCGCACATCTTTAAGTGTTTTTAATCCATCTTTTAAGTAATAAGTAAACACAGCACCAAAGGGAGGGTTGTCTGCTGCATAGTGACTTGCACCGGCAGACCCTTTCTCACTGAAACCAAGCGAGAAGCGTTCGATGTACCATAATGCTTTGCGTGTTGGAAAGAGCAAAGACTCTTGATTCAAAGCGCTTTCAGATACTGAGCGCAGAGCACTGTAGTCATCTAAAATAAAGAACCCACGACCAAATGATGCAGCAACCAAATCATTTTCTCGACGCTGAATCGCTAAGTCTCGAATACCAACTGTCGGCATACCACCATTCATTTCAATCCATTGATTACCGCCAGACACAGAGAAGAAAACTCCAAATTCTGTCGCAGCAAAAAGTAACTCAGGGTTAACGTGGTCTTGCACTAAACGAAAGACAAGGTGATTGTCAGGTAGAGTGTCGCCTATTGATTTCCAAGTCCTACCTTTGTTTGTACTCTTGTATAAGTAAGGCGTGAAATCACCAAACTTATGGTTATCTAAGGACACATAAACGGTATTTTCATCAAACAAATCCGCTTTGATATCATTAATAAAAGCAGTACTAGGCACTTTTGGTAATTTACTCACGTCTATTCTACGCCAGCTCTGCCCACCATTTTCGGTCATCTGAATAGAGCCATCATCAGTGCCCGCGTATATCAAACCTTCTTTGATGGGAGACTCCGCTAAGGACGTAATAGTGCTGTATTGCGACATGGCTAATAAATCCCATGAACCATCCCAACTTTGCGTTGACCCCATTATAGGTTGCTCTATACGCTCAAGGTTTTTGGTTAAGTCACCAGATATCGCTGTCCAACTATCGCCTCTGTCTTCAGAGCGCCAGACCCGATGCGATGCAAAATATAGCCTTGTAGGTTTGTGAGGACTTACCAATATTGGTGCATCCCAATTAAAGCGTTCGCTAGGTTCGCCCGCTTCTGGCTGTGGTTGAATATAAACCACTTCACCAGTCGTACGATCTAAGCGCGTTAAATTACCTTGTTGCCATTCCGCATAAACAACATCTGGATTACCCGGTTCAGTGGCGGGCTGATGCCCATCAGCGAATAGCACCACTTCCCAATCCGAATTCATAATGCCATGGCCACTGTCTGTTCTAGAAGGGCCACCCTGCGTGTTGTTATCTTGTGTTCCACCATAAACATTGTAGAACGGCAGAGCATCATCAACAGCAACTTTGTAATACTGAGTCAGCGGCAAATTTGAAATGAAGCGCCAGTTCTCACCATCATCAAAGCTCTCGTATATTCCGCCATCTGATCCCATCAACAAATAGTTCTCGTTGTTGGCTAAGAAGGTTAAAGAGTGATTATCAGAATGTTTATGCTCTTCCTTCATCGTCGTGAAGGTTTTACCACCATCTAGAGAAATCTGCATACGCACACCAGCCAGATAAATGTGGTCAAAATGATGAGGGCTCGCATATAACTCTTGATAGTAGTGAGGGCCTGTGCCACCGGCTGTCGCTGGTGCGCCTTTCACCCAAGATGCACCACGATTGTCTGAACGATACACAGCACCAGTCCTACGCTCTAACTCAATCGCTGCATAAACAACATCTGGCTTTTGTGGAGATAACGCTAAGCCGATTTTCCCCATCTCTCCTTTAGGTAGGCCTGTCTTAAGTTCGGTCCACGTCTCACCACCGTCTTCTGAGCGATGAATACCTGAATTGGGACCACTGCCATAATAAGCGGCGACTGTACGGTGTTTTTGCCAAGTGGCTGCGTATAGCCGATTGGGTTCCCTAGGATCCATAACAATGTCAGTTACCCCTGTCCACTCAGCATCACCAAGTACTTTCTTCCAGTTCTTACCGCCATCAGTCGTCTTATATAAGCCACGCTCATCTCCTTTACTCCATAAGGGTCCTTGAGCGGCGACCCAAACTGTATTGGGGTCCTTGGGATGAACAATGATTTCAGAAATATGTTCCGTTTTCTTAAGCCCCATATTCTTCCATGTTTTGCCGCCATCTTGACTGAGATAAACGCCATCACCAAAGCTAATATGTCTGCCTCCTACGTTTTCTCCTGTACCAACCCAAACGTTGTTTGAGTTAGATGGGTCAATAGTGATAGTGCCAATCGCATAGACTTTTTGCTCATCAAAAACAGGTGTCCATGTGGTTCCAGCGTTCACTGTTTTCCAGACACCACCAGAACCAACACCGACATACCATACGTTAGTGTTATTAGGATCAATCTCTACATCGGATATGCGACCAGATTTAAATGCTGAGCCGATGTTACGAAATTCTAACCCTTTAAAGGTATCGCTCGACATCAGTGGTTTATCATCCTCGGCAAAGAGACTGCTCGAGAAGAAAAGAGAGAGGAGAAGTAACTGAAAAGCCAGCAGAGCGCCTACTTTTTGCAAAGGTGTATGTCGTGTTTTCATGTGCGTTTCCTGATCCGGTCGGAACAATTAAACTGCTATGTCCGTGTCACTATTATTTTTGTTGTTATAGAGGTTAGCAGGAAATAATGACTAAGCTAGGCTCCGGTATCAATTTGCTTTCGGTTAAGTGTGTAATTTGTGGGACAAATGGAAACGAATAGACGAGTTATGATAGATGGAATCGTCTATCGTTAGGGATTGATATTAGTAGAGCTACCGCTCTACTTCTGGAATACAAGCGACACACCCCAATGATACAAAAAAGGCGCTACCTTTCGGGAGCGCCTTTTGCGTTCTTTAGCTTAAACTAAATTATGCTTTAGTGACTACGTCTACTAGCATCCAGTTTTTAGTCTTAGACAATGGACGACACTCTTTAAGAGTGACTACATCACCTTCATTACACTGGTTAGTTTCGTCATGAGCGTGAAGTTTAGTAGTACGCTTAATGAACTTACCATAAATAGGGTGTTTCACTTTACGTTCTACAGCAACAACAATAGACTTATCCATTTTGTTACTAACGACACGGCCTTGAACTGTACGAGTATTTTCACTCATTACGCATCTGCCTTCTGTGTCAGTACTGTTTTTACACGCGCGATGTTACGACGCACTTTTCTCAGCTGATCAGATTTTTCAAGCTGACCTGTGCTGTGTTGCATACGTAAGTTAAACTGTTCGCGAAGCAAGTTTAGTAGCTCTGCGTTTAGTTCTTCCACGTTTTTTTCTTTCAGTTCAGTCGCTTTCATTACATCACCGTCCGAGTTACAAATGTGGTCTTAAACGGAAGTTTAGCGGCTGCTAATTCAAATGCTTCACGAGCCAATGACTCTGGAACACCTTCCATTTCATATAACATGCGGCCTGGTTGAATTTGGCAAACCCAGTATTCAACATTACCTTTACCTTTACCTTGACGAACTTCAAGAGGCTTTTCAGTAATTGGCTTGTCAGGGAAAACTCGAATCCAAATTTTACCTTGACGTTTTACATGACGAGTCATGGCACGACGACCAGCTTCAATTTGGCGAGCCGTCATACGACCACGACCAACAGACTTAAGACCGTATGTACCAAAGCTAACTTTGCTACCCGCAATCGCTAGACCACGGTTACGACCTTTGTGCATTTTACGGAATTTTGTACGTTTAGGTTGTAACATGATTAACCCTCTCGCTTACCGGAACGGCCTTTCTTCTTAGGTGCAGGAGCTGGTTGCTCTTGAATGCTAGACAATCCGCCTAGTACTTCACCTTTAAAGATCCAAACCTTAACACCAATGATACCGTAAGTTGTTAATGCTTCAGATGTTGCATAATCGATGTCAGCACGGAATGTGTGCAAAGGTACACGACCTTCACGATACCATTCAGCACGAGCAATCTCTGCACCACCTAAACGACCACTAACTTGAACTTTGATACCTTTGGCACCAAGACGCATCGCATTTTGTACCGCACGCTTCATAGCACGACGGAACATAACACGACGTTCTAGTTGGCTAGCGATACTATCAGCTACCAATTGACCGTCTAGTTCAGGCTTACGGACTTCCGCAATATTTATCTGTGCAGGCACGCCGGCCAAGTTAGATATATATTTACGTAACTTTTCAACGTCTTCGCCTTTTTTACCGATAACAACACCCGGACGCGCCGTATGGATTGTTACACGAATACTTTTAGCTGGACGTTCGATAACGATTTGAGAAACAGAAGCTGCCTTCAGTTTCTTAGTCAAGTACTGACGTACTTGGTGATCGTTATACAAATTGTCAGAATATTCTGCTGTATTAGCGTACCAGGTAGAAGTCCATGGTTTGCTGATACCCAGGCGAATACCTGTAGGATGTACCTTCTGTCCCATAATCTACTCCTAGTTATCAGCCACAACGACTGTGATGTGACTGCTACGCTTGAATATGCGATCCGCTCGGCCTTTGGCACGTGGCTTGATACGCTTCATAGTTGGACCTTCGTCAATCATAATTTTAGCAACAGTGAGTTCATCAATGTCAGCGCCTTCATTATGTTCAGCATTGGCAATCGCAGATTCCAATACTTTCTTGACTAGAGTGGCACTCTTCTTCGGACTGTAAGAAAGAAGCTCTAGAGCTTTTTCTACGTGTAGTCCGCGAATTTGGTCCGCTACCAGACGCGCTTTTTGAGCCGAGGTGCGAGCAAAACGGTGTTTAGCTAATGCTTCCATCATCTACCCCTATCTCTTGGCTTTCTTATCCGCGACATGGCCGCGGTAAGTGCGCGTAGGCGCGAACTCGCCCAACTTATGGCCAACCATTTCGTCAGTAACGAATACTGGAACGTGCTGGCGACCGTTATGGACTGCAATGGTCAACCCAATCATATCAGGGATGATCATAGAACGACGAGACCAAGTCTTAATTGGTTTCTTTTCGCCCTTTTCCACCGCAGTCTCTACCTTCTTCAACAAGTGTAGGTCAATGAATGGACCCTTCTTGAGAGAACGTGGCATGGTGAATCCTCGCTATTACTTATTACGACGACGTACGATAAGCTTATCGGTACGCTTGTTTGAACGTGTTTTCTTACCCTTGGTTGGAACACCCCAAGGAGATACTGGATGACGACCACCAGATGTACGACCTTCACCACCACCGTGCGGGTGATCAACTGGGTTCATGGCAACACCACGAACAGTTGGGCGTATACCACGCCAGCGATTCGCACCCGCTTTACCGAGTGAACGTAGCATGTGTTCTGCATTACCAACTTCGCCAATCGTTGCGCGACAGTCAGCTAATACTTTACGAACTTCACCAGAGCGCAAACGTAATGTGACATATTCACCATCACGCGCTAGGATTTGAACATAAGCTCCAGCAGAACGAGCGATCTGAGCACCTTTACCAGGTTTCATTTCTACTGCGTGAACAGTTGTACCAACTGGTATGTTGCGCATAGGCAGAGCATTACCTGCTCTTATAGGTGCATCAGAACCAGACAATACTTGATCGCCAGCTTTAGCACCTTTAGGTGCTAGGATGTAACGACGCTCACCGTCTGCATATAACACCAAAGCGATGTTAGAAGAGCGGTTTGGATCATATTCTAAGCGTTCAACTTTGCCCGGAATACCGTCTTTGTTACGTTTAAAATCGACAATACGATAATGCTGCTTATGACCACCACCAATGTGACGCACTGTGATGCGACCATTGTTGTTACGACCACCGTGCTTGTTGTTAGTATCTAACAACGGAGCATGAGGAGCGCCTTTATGCAGATCATCGTTAACAACCTGAACTACGTGGCGACGGCCCGCAGAAGTTGGCTTAGCTTTCAATAATGGCATTTCTAATCCCCTTCTTACTCAGCTCCACCGACGAAGTCGATGTCCTGGCCTTCTTTTAATACCACGTAAGCTTTTTTCCAGTCTTTGCGTTTTCCGAAAGACGCACCGTGACGCTTAGTTTTACCTTTAACGTTAACAGTACGAACAGAATCCACTTCAACTTCAAAGAGCTTTTTAACAGCTTCTTTGATTTCAAGCTTAGTTGCGTCGGTTGCTACTTTCAAAACAACAGTGTTTGCATTTTCAGCAGCCATTGTTGATTTTTCAGAAACATGTGGTGCTAATATCACCTTAAGTAGACGTTCTTCACTGATCATGCTAACGCCTCCTCTAATTGCTTAACCGCGTCAGCAGTAATCAACACTTTTTCAAATGCGATAAGGCTAACTGGGTCGATGCCCTGAACGTCACGAACGTCAACTTTATACAAGTTGCGAGCTGCTAAGAACATGTTCTCTTCAACTTCTGGCGTAACAATCAATACATCTGTTAAGTCTAAATCTTTCAATTTAACCAACAAATCTTTTGTCTTTGGTGTTTCAACTGCAAAGTTTTCAACAACAACTAGACGCTCTTGACGTACTAGCTCAGACAAAATGCTTTGGATCGCACCGCGATACATTTTACGGTTAACTTTTTGGCTGTGATCTTGTGGCTTAGCCGCAAAAGTCACACCACCGCTGCGCCAGATTGGGCTGCGGATTGTACCAGCACGAGCTCGGCCAGTACCTTTTTGACGCCATGGCTTTTTACCACCGCCGCGTACTTCTGAACGTGTTTTCTGCGCTTTAGTTCCTTGACGAGCTCCGGCACCAAATGCCACAACTACTTGATGAACTAAGGCTTCGTTAAACTCACGCCCAAAGGTAGCTTCGGAAACTTCAAGACCACCTTTGGCGTCTTTTATTGCTAATTCCATCACCTATCTCCCAGACGTTAAGCTTTAACTGCAGGTTGAATAATAACATCGCCACCTGTTGACCCTGGGACAGCGCCCTTGATCAGTAGCAAGTTATTCTCTGCATCAACGCGAACTACTTCTAAAGACTGAACAGTAATACGCTTGTCACCAAGCTGACCGGCCATTTTCTTGCCTTTAAAAACTTTACCAGGTGATTGGTTTTGGCCAATTGAACCTGGTGCACGGTGAGACAAAGAGTTACCGTGCGACATGCGTTGGTGACTAAAGTTCCAGCGCTTAATAGCACCCTGAAAACCTTTACCTTTAGAAGTGCCTACAACATCAACTTTTTTCGTGTCGTTAAATTGTTCAACAGTCAACTGACTGCCTACTTCAATATCAGACCCTTCGTTGTCTTGTAAACGAAACTCCCATAAACCACGGCCAGCTTCGGTACCTGCTTTAGCAAAATGACCTGCTTCAGCTTTAGTAACACGATTAGCTTTCTTTTCACCTGTGGTTACTTGTAGCGCGCGATACCCATCTGTTTCTTCAGTACGTAACTGAGTCACACGATTAGGCGCCGCTTCGATAACAGTCACTGGTACAGATACGCCGTCTTCAGTGAAGATACGTGTCATACCAACTTTACGACCGATTATACCAATCGCCATTGTAAAACCCTCTCTAATTAGCCCAGGCTGATTTGAACATCAACGCCGGCGGCCAAGTCCAGTCTCATCAAAGCGTCAACTGTTTTATCAGTTGGCTCAATGATATCTACCAAGCGCTTATGCGTACGAATTTCATATTGATCACGCGCATCTTTATTTACGTGAGGTGAAGTCAATACGGTATAGCTCTCTTTACGAGTTGGTAATGGAATTGGTCCACTTACCTGAGCACCTGTGCGCTTTGCAGTCTCAACGATTTCCGCTGTGGACTGGTCGATCAACTTGTGATCAAACGCTTTCAAACGAATGCGAATTCTTTGATTTGGCATCGATTAAGCTCCAATCGAAGAACAAAAAAAACCATCCTCGCCAACC